>CAXUHK010000001.1:0-50478 GCA_964250775.1 uncultured Acetobacteraceae bacterium
GGGGCTTGTTCCCCCAACCCCCCCCCGGGCGGGCGCCCCCGCCCCCGGGGGCTACGACGCAGCCGAGCTGCCCGTGATCTGCTGTCTCACCAAAGGGGTTCAGCTCAACAACCGAGGGCTTTGGCTGGTCCACCAACGCGGACGATTACATCACCTACGGCGGGTATCGCGTATTCAGCGCCGACATTCAGGCGAACGGTCCGCTCGGCGGCAACTTCTGCCATGTCGGAAGTCAAGTCGCGCGGGTGCAGTCGACCTCGGCGTCCTCGTTTTTCTTTGACGTACGTTGCAATTTCCTCAACAGTTCCGGTGCTGGTGTCGTCTTCAACGACGGCGCAGCCGGCAACTTCCGCGCGCAACTCTCCGCGACGATCGACACCAGCGACAACAGCCTGGTTGTGCATCTGGGCGACGGGCCGGAACTGGGCCGCACGCCACGGAACTCGTGCTCCCCAAACGGCTGGGCCTACTTGGAGATCGTCGCGACCATCGCGGCCAACAACGGCGGCAACCTTACCGTCCGTATCAACGGCAACACTCAGCTTGTGCTAAGCAACATCACGACGCAGAATAGCAACGCCTCAACCAACCAAGTTACTGAATACCAGTTTACGAGTGGCGGCGGCTATTGCGGCGTAGCGCATATCTGCCTGTGCGACCCGACCGGACCCGCTCCGTGGAACACGTTCTTGGACGACGTGCGGGTGCAGACCCTGCTGCCGACCGCCAACGACGCGGTGCAGTTCATCCCGAACGGCAACAGCGCCAACTGGCAGAACGCCGCCGCCGTGCCGCCCAACCCTGGCGCCGACTTCAACAGCGACGCCACGGTCGGCGACCAGGACACCTTCGCCTGCGCGCAGATGGCAGCGGGGCTGGGCCGGTCTACGGCGTTACCGCGAAAGCGATGCTGGCCAAGGGTGACGCCGGGAACCGCTCGATGGCATCGGTGCTGAAATCTGGCAGCCAGGTCGCGGTCGGGCCGACCGTGGCGGTCGGCACCTCGCCGCAGCAAACCCGCTCGGTGTACCAGGTCGACCCCGCGACCGGCGCCGCGTGGACTCAGGCGGGCGTGAACGCCGCGAAGGTGGGCTACCGGGTGGTCGCGTAGGCCATGTCCGGCTCCACCACCCAGGCGCGAGCCAGCCAGGCCGTCGTCGAGGCGGTCGCCGCGAACGCCCACGCTCCGGCCACGGTCAGCCAGGCGTTCCTTGAGCCGGTCGCCTCGACCACGCCCATCTCGACCACAAGGGCGCAAGCCGGGCAGGCGATCCTGGAGGCCGTCGGCGCCAACCCGGCCTCGCGCGGCGCCGCCGGCCAGGCGCTGGTCGAAGCCGTGGCCGCCAACCCGCACGCGCCGGCGACCGCCAGCCAGGTCATCCTGGAGCTTATCGCCGCGACCACGCCGCCCGTCTCGCCCGCCTTCGTGGTGGTGATGGCCTAGACCCGAGCCCCCCCGATGCACAGCCTGGTCGAAAGCCGGCCGCCCTGGCCGGCGCGGGTCAAGGTACTGGCCGGCATGATGGGGGCGGTGATGGCACTCGCCGGCACGCTGGTCGGCATGATCGTCAAGAGCACGAACTACTTCACCGCCCGCGACGCGGCGATGGCGGCGCTGTCGCGCGACGTGGCGACGATCGGGCGCAGCCTCGACGAGCTGCACGCCGAGGTGGGGTCCAACCACGAGGAGACCCGGCGCGAGATCGCCGGCGTGCAGCAGTCGCGGCGCGACGCGATCAAGGCCCGCGACGGCCAGATGACGCACGTCAACGACAAGATCGAGCAGATCGAGACCGATGTCGGGCGCATCGAGGGCCAGCTCGACTTTTTCAAAGAACCCGAGGATGCCATGAGCCGTGCGCTGCTGCTTGTCCTGCTGCTGGCAGGTTGCGCCGCCACCAAGCCGGCCAACCTGTCACCGCTCGCGGACCTCACCGCCGCGGCGACCAAGGCGAAGCGCGACATGGCGGCGTCGTGCCACCACGGCCGCTGCGGCAAGCGCCAGGTCGACGAGCTGCTGCGCGCCAACCAGGCGCTGAGCGACTTCCTCCACAGCAAGCAGGACTGACGATGGCCGACCCGTTCGATGCCTGCCTCGCCTTCACGCTGGCGCAGGAGGGCGGCTGGTCGGACGACCCCTATGATCCCGGCGGCATGACCATGCGCGGCCTCACCATGGCCGACCTGCGGCAATGGGACCGCGACGCCACGACGGACGACCTGCGGCTGATGCCGGACGCCCTGGTGGCGGCGCTGTATCGCGCCCTGTACTGGCAGCCGGTGCGCGGCTGGGCGTTGTGGCCGGGGCTCGACCTGATGCTGTTCGACGCGGCGGTGAACACCGGCGTCGGCGTCGCCACCAAGCAGTTGCAGCGGCTGGTGGGGGTCGCGGCCGACGGCGCGCTGGGCCCGGTCACGGCGCTGCACGACGGACGACCTGCGGCTGATGCCGGACGCCCTGGTGGCGGCGCTGTATCGCGCCCTGTACTGGCAGCCGGTGCGCGGCTGGGCGTTGTGGCCGGGGCTCGACCTGATGCTGTTCGACGCGGCGGTGAACACCGGCGTCGGCGTCGCCACCAAGCAGTTGCAGCGGCTGGTGGGGGTCGCGGCCGACGGCGCGCTGGGCCCGGTCACGGCGCTGGCGGCCGGTTCGATCCGAGGGCGGCCGGCACTGCTGGCGTCGCTGCACGAGGCGCAGTTCGCGGCCTACGAGCACATGGCCGGGTTCGCGCGGTTCGGCGCCGGCTGGCTGGCGCGGTGCGACCGCCGCTACGCCGCCGCACGCCAACTCGCCGCAATGCCAGCAGGAGCAACCGCATGAGTGCCTTCACAGTCACCTCGGCCGAGAACGCCGCCGTGCGCGCCGCGACCGACGTGCCCGGGCTGGTCAGCAACCTGCAGATGATCGACAGCCCGCTGGCGGCGCAGCTCACCGGCAAGGCGTTGGTCGCCAGCAAGACGCCCTGGGGCACGCTGCTGCTGCCGCTGGTGGCCTACCTGGCGGCGCGCTACGGGCTGGGTTGGACGCCCGACGTCGACGCGCTGGTGGCCGGCGTGGCGGTGCTGGTGGCGTCGTACCTGATGCGGCTGCTGACCTCGGTGCCGATCACCGGGCTGTTCCGCCGCGCGGCCGTCCTGCCGGCGCCCGCGCCGACCGCCAGTCCGGTCCCCTTCCCGGACCTCGGGGCCAAGCTGTGACCCGCGCCCTGTTCCTGCTGCTGGCGCTCGGCCTGGCCAGGTGCGCCGGCCCGGTCGCCACCGCGAGCACCGCGAGCGTCTCCGGCGCGCAGCAGGAGCTGCAGGCGGCAATCCAGCTCTACAGCATCGCCAAGGGCGTGGCCGAGGTGGCGGCGGTGGCCGATCCAGGGCTGGCGCCGATCCTGCTCACCACCACGGCGACGCTCGACCTCTAGGTCGGCCGGGCGCAGGCGATGCTCACGGTCGGCGTGGTCGACGCGGTGGCGATCGAGGCGCTGGCGGCCAGCATCACCGCGCACGCCAACGCGCTCACGCTGGCGGCCGCGCCGGTGATCAAGGCGGTGCCGTCACAGGCCGCCGCCGACTGACCCAGCCCCGCCCTGTCGCTCCGACATGACCCCCAGCAAGGCGCGCATCTCGCCCGACACCCGCGCGTCCCCGCTCGCCATCCTGCTCAAGCTGCGCAGGATCGTGGCGAACTGCCGGTCGTCGCCGTGCTCCAGCATCAGGCGCGCCAGGGCGGACTGCCCGATCCCCAGCCCGTGCAGCCGCTCCCGGAACCACGCGGCGCTCTCCGGCGAGCCGCGGCCTGGCATCGATGTCTCGTGGGTCGGTGCCTCGTGTGTCTGTGTTTCGTGTTCCATGTCCGCCTCCGTTTGGTGTAGGTCCAGGAAACCGAGGCCGCTTGCGCGGCCCCGGCCCAAGTGGGTTGGCTAGAGGCAGAGGGTGATGGTCAGCATCACCCTCCACTTCCTCCACCGGACTTCCAGAACGACGCAAACCGGCATCGTCTGTCCCTCCGTGTCCTTAGGCCCCATTGCCTGTGGATCCCGAAATAATACGACATAACGTCTTATGATACCATGAAAAATATGACGTTGCGTCGTATTTCTGTGGAGGGTTTGGCGATGCGAATGCCGCTGGCCGGCGCAGTGTGCGCTGTCGTGGCGGGCTGTGGCGCCGTCACGATGCACCACGCGCGCACCGACCTGCTCGGCATGAGCGCGCCCGACCTGATGGCCTGCGCCGGCGGGCCCGACCGGGTGCAGGCGCTGTCCAGCCAGGAACTGCTGCACTACGACTACAAGCCGACGCCGGGCAACCTGTTCAGCGTGTCGCTGCCGATCGTGGGCTCGCTCGCGGTCGGCGCCCGCGGCGCGTGCGAGGCGCACTTCCAGGTGCTGCGCGACGGCACGGTGTCGGGCGTCAGCTACAGCGGAACGTCTTTCAGCTTCTCCGGCCCGTCGGCGGACTGCGTGCCGCTGGTGCGCGAGTGCGTCGAGCACCCGGACCGCACCGGGCTGCCGGCGGGCTACGACGCGTTCGCGGTGCTGCTGCCTGCGCGCAAGCCGTAGACGCGGCGCAGCGCCGCGGCCATGCCGTGGCGCGCCGCGTCCAGGTTGCGCGCCGCCTCCGCGCGCTCGCCCGGCTCGGCGCGCAGCAGCGTCTCGACGGCCGCGTCCAGCGCCGTCCAAGCCTGGCCGAGAGGGCCGGGTAACTGGTCCATTTCGTGACGTTACACGAACGAACGCGGCGGCCGGATGTACGCGATCGCGACGCCCTAGGAGGCCAGGCGCCGCACCCGCCAACCTCGCGGCGTAGGATGGCGCCGGTGCGCGGCCGCGAGCGCCAATAGCCAGTCCGCCACCTCGGCCGGGATCGCGGCGTCGCCTGCCGCCCAGCGTCGCACCAATCGATCGTCGCACTCCAGCGCCTCGGCCAGCCCGCGCTGTGACCAGCGTAGCGCGCCGAGCGCGTCGCGGAGTTCGGAGCAGGACATGCCAGCTCCGGCCCCGGCCGTGCCGTCTGTCAGCCGAGCCACTTTAGGAATGCGAGAGCGGACCCGAACAACGCGGCGACGCCGGCGACGCTGGCCGCGACCAGGGTGACGGGCGCGTAGCGGATGTCCTGGACGCGCTTGAGCGAGTCCAGCGCCTTGAGCAGCGCGTCGTTCTGGAGTTGCTGGATGCGCGCCTGTTGCCCGCGCAGGTCTTGGTCGGTGGTTCCGCCCATGGGGTCGATCCCTCAACAAGCCGGGGACGATCCCTCGACTATATCCGCATAGTAAGGACAATTGCGGGATCGGTCAAGACCATCCGGCCGACCGCCCTACGCTTGGACCCTGCGCACGCAGGCGCGCGGGAACTCGTGCTCGGCCACCTCGCCGCCCGCCCGCCACCAGGCGACCAGGACCGCGCCCTCGCTCGCGTCAACCACCACGAACGCCGGGCCACCGCTGTTGAGCGCGCACCGATCGCCGACCGCGAGCGGCGGGTCGTCGGGCGGCGGGGCGGGGGCCACCAGGCGGAGGTCGGCCGCGAGGAAGCCGCCGCCGTGGAGGATGGTTCTCTCGCTCATCGCGGGAACGTCCGCCATGCGGCCCAAGCGCACAAGTCAACCAGCGCAAAGCCAATCGCCACGAACAGCAGAAACCCGCTTCCCATCATCGGCGTGTTCCTTCGTTGCCCCAGCCGGCATGAGCCTGCTCCAGCTTGCGCAGATGCCGCGCGATCTCGATGCAGTGCAATGTCCGGCGAGCCGCTTCCGCGATGACCTCGTTCGACGCATTGCTCGGCGTGGCGCGCATGATCTCCTTTGCCCGATCGGCCATTTCGACCCACGTAAGGTGGATCGTGGTTTTCGGTTCGTCGCTCACGGCTCGCCCAGCAGCTCGTCCAGCGTCACCGGGCACAGCACCGGTACCGGCAGCGGCGGCTGGCCGTCGACCGTCTCCGGCATCGTCCGCAGCGCTTGCGCGTAGATCGCCGCCAGGTCGATCCGCTGGCGCATGGATGGTGCATAGGCATCGGCGGCGTCGATGCGCGCGGCCCGCGCCTCCGACCGCCAGTGCGGCACGTACGACGTGAGCGGCCAGGCCTCCGCCTTGAGGTCGTGCAACAACGCCTGCCGTAGCAGCGACCGCACCGCCCGCAGCTCGCTCAACCCCACGCTCTCGATCTCCTCGATGATCTTCGGCCAATCGAGGTCGTTGACCCGCTCACCGCCGGCCGCGCGCCGCAGCAGCGCCGCCTGCCGCTCGGACCAGTCCAGGATGTCGATGTCGTAGTCGCTCACTGGAGCACCCCGTTGGCCGCGGCGCGGGTCGCAAGGGCCGCGCGCCGCGACCGCACCCTGCCCGGCAGCGGCGGCAACCCACGCGCCTCGCGCACCCGCTCCGCGCACAGTGCCTTGAGACCCGGCACCGCCGACAGCTTGCCGCCGCACGCCATCGTCAGCGACGCGGCCTCCGCCAGCAGGTCGAGCAGCGGCCCGTCGCGATCGTTGCCAGCCGGCAGGGTTCCCCATGGGGAACCCTCGCGACCGGCCGGTGGCTGCGGCGCGTCCTCCGCCCGCGCGGCCTTCTCCCGCCGCACCATGGCGACCAGCAGCTCGGCGATGCTGGTGCGGTCGTTGGCCGCCAGCGCCGCCATCGTCTCGCGCGTCGCCACCGGCACGCCCTTGATCGTCATGCCGCATCTGGGCTCGTCGTCCACGACGGGTTCCCCTCGGTTTCCCCAACTCTACCCCATGGGTTCCCCACCGCAACGGGCTTACCCGGTCAGCTCGCGCAGGTGCCGGCGGAACTCCAGGGACCGCATCACGTCGCGGCGCAGCTCGTCGACTGAGCTGCACGCCGCCACCTTCTCGCGCACCACGTCGGCGCTCTCCGGATCGCGGCCGAGCAGCCAGCGGTACGCCAGCACCACGTCGAGCGGCGACACCATCGGCGGCGTCAGCCGCCGCTGGCGGGCACGGCATCCCGCACCCGGGCGTGCGCCTCGCGGATCGCGGCGTCGACGCGGGCGGAGCTGGCAAAGGTTCCGCCGGCCTTGGCCGGTGGAATGCCAGCGGAGGGGGCGGTGTCAGGCTCGTTGGCGCGCATCCAGCCCATCTGCCCGCGCGTGCGGTCGATCGCGATGAACAGCTCGAACGGCGTGCCGATGCCGGCCAGCTCGGCCTCCAGGCGCCCGACCCAGCGCAGCATCGCGGGGTTGACGGTGCGGGAATTGGCGGTCACGCGCCGAGTCTAGCGACGCCGGCTCCGATGCGTCAGCGCAACGCCGGTCCTCGCGAGGGGCCGGCGTTTCGCGTTTCGGAGCAATTCGTCAAGCCAGCAGGGCGCCGATGCGCTGCTCCACACCGGCCAGTACGGCCTGCCGCGCCCGCACCCGCCCCAGCACGTCTGCGATCACGCCGGACCTCGGCGTGTCGGTCCCCGCCACCCACCGCCGCATGGTCCGGTCACTGACGCCGATGTCGCGTGCCAAGTCGCTCTGCCAGCGAGGCCCGTAAAGGGCCTCGCCCGCCAGCGCCAAGGCTTCCCCGGCGGTCACAGCCAATGCCCTAGCGCGATCGCCGCCCCCGTGACGGCCACTCCCGCCGCTGCGCCGGCGGTCCAGACCTGCCAAGGCAGGTAGCGCGCTTGCTGCTCCTTCAGAGCTGTGCCGGCCTGGAGGTTGGCGATTTTCAGCAGCTTTTCCGCCAGGTCCAGGATTGCGGCGTTGGTGCTGTCGAGAGTGGCTTGTGACATTGGAGCGGTCCCCATCCGGGCGGGGCTGATCCCCTTCCCATGTCCTAATAATAGGACGTGGGAGCACGGATGTCAACTCGCCTTATGCTGCTTTCCTATTCCGCTCAGCCGCACAGGCCAACTCGCGAACGCGCCCCACGGAGACCGGACCTCGCGAGGGGGCCGGCGTTTTGCGTTTCGGGACTCCCGCTCGGGCTAGAAATCGGGGCTTTCGGACCGTTTGTGGCCAGGTGGCCATCCGGCCCCTGTGTCGATTGGCCATACGACGCACGAGAAGCCAAGCAAAACCGGCCTTTTCGATGGTCGGAGTAAGAGGATTCGAACCTCCGGCCCCTGCGTCCCGAACACACGGGCGATGCTGATTTTAAACGAAAAACCGTTTGTTTGTTGCGATTTCGGCGCGCATAACGCTTAAGCAGCGCATTCGATGCTGTTTTGCAACGGTCCATAAGGACTGTAGAGCACTGTTGCATTGTTCGCCCATCGTTTTGACAAGCGAAACTTCAGCAATCAGGCCGCCGGCACGACCTTCACGGCCGGCGCGGCGGCCAGCGTTAGTGCGTCCGCCTGCGCCTTGATCGAAGCGGCCAGTGCGTCAATGGCGGCGGCGTCGATAGTGGCGTCGTTCACGGCGAGCTGCGCCCGCGCCACGGCCGGGTCTACCGCCGCAGTGACCATGGCGACGGCCGTGGCAAGGCCGGGATCAGCCACGACCGCGACCTGAGCCAGCCCCTTCGCGACGCCGTAAAGCGTCAGGGCTGCCTGCAACCGGGTTTGAGCCTGCGACACAGTGGCGACGGTGGCGGTCTGCACCTGACCGGCGCACGCCGCCAGGGACAGCACCAAGGCGGCGACGGCTGGGCGGATCACGGCTTGTCTCCTACGGCGGCAACGGGGATTGGCGCTGAGGCGGCTACGGCCGGCGGCAGCGCCTTGGCGTGGAACAGCCCGGTAATCGGGATCGAGGTCACGGCGCGCATGGCGTAGGAGCCGACTAGCACGGCAACGCCCGCCACCAACGCGTCAACGTCCGGGCCCCAGCCAAGGCCGTAACGCGCGGCGGCGTAGGCTACCACGGGCAGGAGCAGCGTGCCCCACGGCGTCTTGCTGGCAGCCAGCGACTTGCCGACGAACTGTTGCGCCAGCGTCGGGTTGACGACTTGCAGTTTGTCCACCAGGTCTGGCAGGCTCTTGGCCTCCCGAACGGCCACATCTTCGGCGGTGGCGACGGTGATCGCGGTCATGCAGGCTCCTATGCAGTGGTGGAGTGGTTGGCGGCGTTGAACAGTTTCATGGCAGCCGTGAACCGGCGATCCGCTCGTGCCAGCCACCCCACGCCGAACGTGGCAAAATTGCCCATGACGCGGTATGCGTTGACGTGATCGTTATGAAGGATCGCCAGCAACAAAGCGTGGTTCGGGTATTTTGCAGCGGCGGCGGCCGTGACCGGACCAAGGCCGCCGTCCACCGTGACGCCAAGCCGGCGCTGTAGCTGCTTGACCGCCGTTCCGACGCCAGTGTTGACCGCCGCGTCGAACGTCAAAAGGTCAAGGCCAGGCCACAAGTCCCAGCCCCGCACGGGCTGCCAGTAGAGCGCGCGGTAGAGGGCTGAAACCAAATCCGCCGGCATGGCGCGCAAATCGGCCGGCGTGGCCTCGCGGTTCCAGTGCAGCAAGTCTGGCATGGTCAGCCCTGCCATAGTCGCGCCGCCGGGGTCGGCTGGGTTATCGGCCCAACCGCCCTCCTGGGCCAGCGTGAAGGCCAAGCACGGGTCGAACGGGTCTGTTGCCATGCCCTATAGGAAGCACAGCCGAAACGTCTTTTCCCGTCAGGTTTGCGGCTTTAGCTCGTCCGGTATGCTGCCTGGAACCATGAGGACGATCGGCTTGCCAATGCGCTCGAATACGATGCGCTCGGAGCCGATCTTGGCAGATTTTTCCCAGCCATCCGCCATAAGCAGGATCATGCCATAGGCGGCGTCCATGAGCGGGCCGTCGAGAGAGAGCCATATAAGCTGCTTGGCGGGGTCTGTTTCCCAATCCGCCCCGACAGCGTGTGCATGAGCTACCGGGGAATAGATCGGGATACCTGCCCCAACCAAACGACTCGCCTCTCGACAAGCGAGGCGGAACGCGGCAGCCCGGCCGGGCGGGTGCTCGCGATAAGGGGAACTCATATACCAATATGCCATCGCAAGCTCCATTTTGTGCTGCTTGCGTCGTCTAACCGTCCCCTGTTAGCTTGTCAATAAGCGGGGACGCTTAGGAGGGGTTTTGACAGACATTCCGGGGCCGGTTAGTCCGGGGCGCATGGGCCGCCCGTCGCTAAGCGTCAAGGAAACGAAGGTGCGCCTGTCAGATGATGCCAGGCGCCGGATCGAGGCCCTTGTTGGCCCCAATCAGATGGCGGCGTTTATCCGAGAGGCTGTCGAGAATGAGTTGGCGCGTCGGGAGGCGGAAGCAGAAAAGAAGGACGGCGGCTAACCAGGTTGCAGTTCCGCCGGCACAGTGCCGGGGTCCATCCATACGACAGGCTTGTTCGCTTTTGTGAACGTCGCAAGCTCGATAGCCATGCCGTAGGACCGTTCCCAACTTTCCATCCGCAGCATGATAAGGCCGCGCGCCGCGTCCATCATCGGTTGATCGACCGGCATCCAGAACGAATGGTCCAGCGGATCAACGCCGGCCGCCATGGCGATTGGGTGCGTGTGAGCGATCGGGGAGAAGCAGGGCACGCCCGCGCGCATTAGCCGAGCCGTCTCGATGCAGGCGACGCGAGCGGCCTCTTCGATGCCGCTCGGAAATTTTGAATAAGGAGTGGCGATATAATAATAGCTCATTGCGATGCTCCATTGATTCTATCATCTGTGCCGATATTGCGAGTTGCGTAAGTGTAGATCGCAATGGCGTTCCAAGCGACTGCGACCATGTGATGCGTTCCATTTTCCGGGTCAAAGTCTTGCCCGCGCATCCAACTCCAAGCGTGCCGCATCAACGACGCGAAACACTTGCTCCAATTCATGCCTCGTTCCCAATTCCTGTCTTGATATTTGGCAGCACCGCGACCGTAATGCGTCGCAAGCGCATCCATGAACTCCGGTGGGATTAGGTCATACCGGGGCTTGCCATCGTTGAACCGCAACCCGCCGCCGTCCGCTTCAACGCTCAATGCACGGTCTCCGAAGTGTTCTGAATGTTGACCCGGTGCCGCCCGATCTCGCCGTGGTGGGCGTGAAAGGTGAGCGCAGACAGTGCTCGTCCCGCGCGGTAGCCGCTCGCTGCGTTCCAGGCGTCTCGGGCGGCCGGCGCGCTGAAGCTCTCGACGCGGACGGGGCCAATTTCCTTGGCCGTTTCGCTGTGGATGTGGCCGAAAAAAAAATGCCGGTGCCGGGACAGTCCCCAATCTTCCGCCCGGTCGGTCGCCAGCATCATCGCCATTCGATCGGCTTTCATCGTGTGGCCGTGCGTCGCGCCCAACAACACCGCGCCGAAACGGCGATACCAAGCGATGCCGGGATCGTCGTTGACGCTGATGCGGGGCGTAGCGCTGTAGAACAGCGACAGCGCCACAGTCAGGCTCGTGCTGGCGTCCGGGTCGTGGTTGCCGGGCAAAAACTTGACTTCGATGTCCTGGTGCTTGCGAGCCACGATTTCGACGATGGCGACCGCCAGGCGGGCTCCAGCCGCGAACACTTTCGCCCACCGCCCGTCAACGTCGAGTTGATGCCCACTGCCAGGCGTCGCGTTCTTGGCGTCGTTGGCGTGGAAGTAGTCCCCGAGCACGAGTATGACTGCGCGCCGGCTCGGACGGGACTGCGCCACCAGCGCCTCTACCGCAGCCGTCGCGGTCGCAACGGCGATCTTCACGTCGTAATCGGCACCGACTTCCTTGCCCCATGCGTGCATTCCGAGATGCAAGTCGGGGATCGGGTAGACGGTCAGCAGATCGTTGTCGGCATGGTCGGGGGCGGGGATCGGCGCAGCCATGCCCTCATAGGCGGCAAACGCGGCGCGCAGCGACTCGACAAACCCTTCGCCAGCGCCCTCCTTCGTCTTGACCCACTTCGCCAGCACGCGCCCGCTCGGGTCGAGCAACGCGCTCTCGCCCTTGACGACGTGTCCGGCCGGAACCTCGAACACGTCGCCAGCGTCGCGTGTGGTGCCGATCCATTGCCGCAACAGGTTGCCGCTGGCGTCATAGGAGCCGGCGTTGCGTGAGACGACAAACCCATCCGGCGGCTTGGCAATGTCTGGAATGGGAGGGCCGCCGATCTCGCCGCGCAGCGCCGGGCGGCGCGGGTCGATGGCCGCAGTGACCAGAGAACGGGTGCGGCTTCTAGTCCAGCCAGCGGCTTCGGCTACGGCAGTCAGGGCGGAGTGCTTGCCGGTGCCTACATGCGCTCCCATGGGCACCGCGCCCGCTTCTACAGCCGCGTTGTAGTAGCGCCGGGCGGCGTCTACGTCTTTGGCATCGGGCATGGGTAATCCTTCGCTGGTGAGCGTGCGTTCAGTTCTGCGGGAGGCGGTAGTCAGTCTTGCTTGTGCGCCAAGAATTCGCGTAGGGCATCGACTGCGGCGCGGGCCGCGATGACCTTAACCGGGTCATAGTGACCGTGCGCGCGGGAGGCTTTCATGGCATGGATTGCGTCAGTCACGGCTGCTGTCATGGAGGTTAGTGTCTCGATGTTCGCAGGTTTCGAGTTTTTCCATGCCACATACCGGGTAGCTTCGTCCCGGTAGGTTTCGCTGTCTTTCAGCACCGCGTCCGGGGACGGTTCGGACGGTGCGACCACATGCGGCGGAACAGGCGGTTTCTCGACAATCACAACAGGAGCGGCAAGCGGTGTCGGAAAATGCAGTTCCGGCGCTTTGGCCGGATGACGAGCGCAGCTTGCAACAACCAAGGCCAGGAAAAAGGCGCGGAGCTTCACGGCTTAGCCTTGATTTGTTCCGCAATGTAGCCTAGTTGCGCCTCAATGCGTGTCAGCCGGTTGTCAATGCCGCCGACTAAATCACCTTGCGTGTTTAGCCGAGCGTCGTATAGCTCGCGGCGGTGGTAAACATCCGCCTTGAAGTCGTTGACTTGTGTTTGCAGACTGGCAACGGACGTGCTCAAGGAACCTACGTAAGCTGCCCCGGATGGGATCGCCAAAATGACAGCCGCGCACACGGCCACGACCAAAGACATGGGAAGGCGCACCCCGTTGTTAGCCTCGCCTGAATTTGACTGTTCCTGTGTCATGCCGCAATGATTGGCACAATTTTCGATCACGTTCCCGGCATGAATTGATTTTGATTTATGGCCGTGGCATGAGGCTATTTGCAAGCAAGAGTGCGACCATGAATAACCATGAAATTACAAAAATCGAGAATGCTGCTAAAACAATTCAAAACCTTTTTAGGCAATTTGATAATAAAAACATTTTAGTCTCATTCTTGACAAAAGAAAAACTAGGACTTGCTTGCGATAACCATTGGCGTTTTTCTATCCAGTCTGGCGTAAAAATTTTGCAAGTTCCAACCGGAATGGCTTTGGGTCAATTCAGTAACGCGACAGATGCTTTTAGCACATTGGCAACATTGTGCTACACCTATCCCATGCGCACTGTCACAGATGGCGCGTGCGTAGTCGATTTTGAGGACGCCAGCGATCAAGGCGACTATTCCCGCATAGCGTTCGGCGCTTCATGGGCTGCGGCGTCTCTTGTGGTTGACCCATACTACGTTAAGAGCCGTGGATACGCCGACTTGACCGCGCAGATATCGGCGTCTTGGCTACCGTGGGGGCGGCGAGAAGCCAAGGTGTTCTGGCGCGGCAGCACGACGGGCATTGCCGGCCGCGTCCCGCCAGCCCATTCCTTTAACTGGAAATGGCTGCCCCGGCTGAACCTGTGTTGGGTCGCTTCTCAATCGTTGTTCGCGGATCGGCTCGACATCGGCATCACACAGCTTGCGCAAATGGACGCTCACGGATGGCGTGTCAAAAACGACATTATTCAATCTGGCTTGATGCGTTCAGCGGTTTCTCGCCTGGATTTTATGCGGTACCGCTACCTTGTGGACATCGACGGCAACGCAAATGCATGGGATGGCCTGTTCGGCGCGATGCTGATGGGCGCTTGTATTCTCAAGGTCACATCGCCCCACGGCTGGCGGCAATGGTATTACGACCGTTTAATTCCCGGCGTGCATTTCCTGCCTGTTCGGCCCGACCTATCTAACTTTGACGAAGTTGTGCGTTGGGCGCTTGACCATGAAAGCGAATGTGCGGAAATGGGCCGCCGAGCGCGGCAATTCGCCACGTCCATGTTCTACAAAGACGAGCTTGACCTTTCCGGGGTCAAGCTCGCTCAATTGCTGACTAGTAGCTAAAGCAGGTTGTGGGGGACGTGCATGACGCGCGCAGGGTGGACCCTGCCGTGATCGCTACGCCCACCCCAGCGGCTCCGTTGTTCATCAGAGCGCCGTTGGGAGCATACAGAGTGATCGGCGCGCCGGTCGAGTTCGCCACCGTCTGCGGACGCGCAAGAAAGTTCATGCGGACGCCGCCGGTTCCCGACGTTATCAGGTTGATGCTGCTCGCGAGTTGCTGCGCGGTCGCCTGGTTGGCGCCTGCCGCCGGGATTGTGAACGCCTGGTCAGTTGAAGCGTTCATCACAGGGTCGCGTTGGCACGCCCCACCGTCGTTCAGAACGCCCACGATGGAAGCGGTGAGCGCCGTAGTCGGGTCCAGCGAAAGCGGTGCGCCGCTGCTGCTACAGCCCATGAGCACGTTGGACATCGTAAGCTGCGCCCCGGCTCCGACCGTGACCTGGCTCCCCGGACCCTGCCAGCCGCCGCCAATAGCGCCACCGGCCCAATTGACTTTCATGCCCGAGCCAATCCGCGCATCCTGAAAAGTCACGCCACCGTCGTTGACGCCGCTAAACGTCATGATCGAGGTTTGGCCTTTGAGGTCCAAGGTCATGTCTTGGATTTGGCAGTTCGCCCCGGTCAGCGTCAGGTTGCTCACGAGGCCGAACGTCTTGATGCACTCCGAACGCCGCAGGTAGGCCGTCACAGCCGCCCCAGTGCCGCCCGTGACGCTGATAGCCGTCCCGGCGGCGCACGGGGAGCTGGTGGGCTTGCTAAGGGTGACGGTGCTGCCTGTGATGGTGCTCACGGTCGAACCGGAAGCGATGCACGATCCCGATACATTGGCGCGCTGGGCAACGTTAGCACCCGAAGCCAGAACCAAAGTTGCCGAAGTGGCACCTTGGGCGGTTCCCACGGTGGTTGAAGCGCCCGAATAGCTGTCGGTGACTGTCACTGTCGGGGATGCCAGGGGAGCCGGGGGAAACAGCGCCGTGGCTGGTCCATAGTTGGTCCAGTTGCCCGATGTCAGGGCGTCGACCGAATAGATGCCGGTCGAGGTCGTGTCGTTGACAACCGAAATCGTCTCGCCATTGTTCGGGGCGTCTGTCACAACGGGGCTGACGTATCCGGTGCCGGGATTTGTGACCACGTAGTCTAGGACGGCGGGGTTGTTCACTATCGGCGAGGCGCTGTTGTAGATCGGCCCGTCGCCGCCGGCGTTGACAATTACGCCCGCGTCACCGTGAAAAGAGTATTTGACGCCGCAGCCGTAGCAGAATGGGCGAATTATGGTGATGCCGGAACCTCCGTCGCGGTCAACGATGAAGTTTCCCGGTCGGTAAGACACATCAATTCCGTTGTAGCCATACTCGCCAGACCAAAAAGCATTTGCATCCGGGCTATCGATTACTCCTAGATCGTAATCGTTCGCGATGTCAATACCGTTCCAATCATCAAAAATTACGTGGTCAATCTTAGGGCGGTCTGAATGGGAGTTGATGCCTGTGCGAAACCCGACAACGCCGACGTTCGCCAGCGTGGCGTCCTTTCCCATCGACACCCCCACACCCGCCCCCGAATACATGGTGGCGATCTGCGTTAAAACATTCATGCCCACTACGGGAAGAGACGGGACGTTGCCGGCGACCACATAAATGTTTCGCAGCCCGCCGCCAGCGCCTGCCGAAAGGGTGACAGGCCCCGATGAGTTGCCGAGCACAATGGTGGTGCCCTGCGGTGGCGCAAAGCCGCCTTGTAGGACGCCGCAGCTTACTCCCGCTGTCTGGTTTATGTTCTGCACCGATCCCGCAAGCTGGCCGGGGCCGCTCACAAACCAGCCGCCAGTTCCCAACATGCTGCCGTTGCCGGTGGCCTGGATACCAAGGCCGAAGCTGTTCCCGGTGGTTGAAGCGGTTTTGTAGGTGACTTCAAGCTGCCACCGGGCAGTGTTGTCCGTCATTTGGTTGGCGTTCCAAGCGCCCGTTTTATAGGTCGCTTGGGTGATGTTCGGATCGGACGATCCCTGAAGAAACGCCAACAGGTTTGCAGCAAACGCCTGCATGGTGCTGCCGATTGTAACCTGGTAAGGATCGGCTGTTGTGCCCGCGTGAGTGCCGCTGGCCGACGCCACAAAAGAAACGACGGCTCCACCAGTGATCGCCCCAGCGTGCCCGTAGTAGCCGCTGGGTTGCGGAAAGCTGCACACGCCTCCGATGGTGATAGCGTCGCCAACCGCCGGAAGGTTGCTGTTCCAAACGCGCCCCGCCGCGAACGCCATAGCGGAGTTCCACGAATGCCCAAACCTCAGTCCGCGCACTTGCCCTTCGAGACCGTCAATGGTCCATTGCGGAGGAAGCGCAGGCGCAGTGGCGAACACAAAAACGTCTGCGCCGGGGTGAAGCGGAACAAGCGTGACGGTTTTGTTGGCATACGCAGGATTGCTTGCCAGAGCGGTTAAAGCGGAAGCGTTATCAGTGACCCCGTCCCCCACAAATCCAACTGATTGCATGACCACGCGAACGGCTGCGTTGTCGGCTTCCGAAACTGCCACAGTTGCGTTTGTGGGGGTCACTGTAAGGGCGGAACCCGAGCCGGCAAAGGACGACGCCGACATCGCGCCGGGAATGGTCGTGCCCGTAGGGGTCGAAATCAGGAACGGCGTGCCGCTGGTAGGAGAACCTGAACTATTGCGAAACGTGACGTTCCCGCCGCTGGCAATTCCGAATTCGCCGGGAAGTAAGTTAAGGCCGTAGCTCCCCGGCGCGCCAAGGTTGCCGTAAAACGACACGCGAGCACCAAGCGCATCTGAAAAACGAATGCCGGCAAACGATGGGGTTATCGAACCATCGGCCATGTGCGCCTGCGTTTGCGCAAGCGCCTCATTGGCTCGCGCCGTAGAGGCTTCGGCAGTCAATGCTGTTTGCTGGGCAGCTCCTACAATCCGAGCGTCGTTCCCGGTTGCAAGCGTTCCTGCCGATGTGCCCCCCAACGCCGCCGCTACCTGTGCCGCAGTTGGTGCGCCAGCCAATCCAGCTACACTCTGCACCGGAGCTGCCGCAGCCGCGCCAGTAGGCCCGACAAAGCCGGCAGGATTGGCCGCGTTGTAGGGAGTAAAGCCAAGCGCAGCGATTGCTGCGGCTGATGGCGTAACTCCTGGCAGAGTTGCAAGAGGGCCGGCAGAAGCCGCCGGAAGAGCTGCCGCAGCCAAGGCGCGAGCCGCCGCAGCCGCCGCACCGCCATCGAGCACAGCGCCAGCAGGAGCCTGCGATGCCGGTAGGTGCCCGGTCCCGTCGAGAGCCGCCGCGCCGTTGTTCGCCCCGACCGCAATTGCCGGCAAAGCCAAGTTAGCCGTCGTCTGAGCCGCTTGTGCCGCAGCAGCGTTGGAAGCCTCGCGGGCGATCGCACGCGCCGTCTCTGCTGGCGACACGCTTCCATCGGCCACGGTGCCAGGCGCGGTGCCGAAAAGCGGAACAATGCCGGCTCCAACGATCTGCGCTGGAGTCGCCTTCTTGGTCGCACCGCGACCTGGCAGTGCCGCGCTTTGGTCTACGCCGATCGCATCATTTGGATAAAGCGTAGTCGCGGGCGGCAGGCCAAACAGCGTGGTCGTTTGCGCGAAGGCCGTGGTCGAGTACAGGGCAGCAGCCAAAACGGCAGCGATGCGGCGCATGTCAGGTGCCTTCACAGAGACAGCCCATAAGGCGCAACACCGAAATTCGTGCCAGACCCGGCGGTGCTGCCGGGGAAGTAGCTTCCGCCCGCGCCGTTGGTGTTAATGATCCCGCCATTGTTGACCAGAAAGCGCGGCCCAGTCACGGCTGCTGCATTCAAGAAAATAATGCCGCTCGCAGCGAGTTGTCCGCCGGTGCCAGCCACCGCGAACGCGGTAGAAAAGGCATAAGGCGCGCCCGAGATGCAGTTGATTGTGGCCCCGGCGACTGCAATCAGGCTACTCGCGTTAAGCGAGTAAAGGTGCGCCGTGGCGTTGCCAGAAATGTAGTAGCTGACATTCGGAGACAGCAACGCGACCTCGCCTCCGGACGCGGTGATGTGGGCGGCGGAGCACGTCCCAAACGCCACGCTATTGCCGATGTAGACGAGCGCGCCGTTGACCGATGTGAGGCCAGAACCCTGAAACGTCCCGGTTCCGGTCGCATTGAGAGCCATGTTCGAAACGCTGAACGACGCTCCATTCTGTCCCAAAAAGCACGAGGCGTTCGCGGCGTTGATGGTGACGCCGCTTGCACCCACAAAGGCAATCGGAATGGACGGCGCTCCGATCGGCGAGCCGGTCAACGTCACCGTGTCAGTGTAGGTTCCGGCGGCGACGTTCACAGTCACCGTCTGGCCGTTCAGGTCAAGGCTGTTATAGATGAAATTGACCGCAGCCTGTTTAGTGGCAAAAGCGTTCCAAGGCTGCAAACCCGAGTTGCTGTCGTTGCCTGTGGTCGAAACATAGAGCGTAAGGGGAGCAGTCAGCCGGCGGCGCTGCATGGGCAACTTGGTCGGGACGAACGGCGCGGAGGGGTGCTGAACGATGTTTAGGGGGGTCAAAGCGGTTTGCCCGCTCGCGACGGTCACAACCCATAGAGGGGTCCATCCAGCATCGGCACCAGGCGTCACCTGCGATCCCGTGCTTGCGGCTGTGCCGGCCTTGACCTGCAACCCGACGCGCTGCTGGCGAACGGTGTTGCTCGCGGTGCCGGCGTTGTTTGGGCCGAGATACGGCTGCGCCGGGTTGGCCGCGTTGTAGAATGGCAGCACAACCGGCAAGGCATCGGTTTCCTGGAATTGCGCCTCGATGAGGTAGTTGATCGACTGCCCCACAGTTCCAGGCACGGCAAAGGCTGCCGTGGTCGTGGTTTGGCTGTTTATGCCGCATTTGACGATGCTATCCGCCGCGTCGCTCGAAAGGCTGCCGTAAGGCGTGGCTTCAAGCGAGGCGAGCTGGAAAATGCAGCCTGGCCCGATTTGCGCTGCCAAGCCGATTGGCGAGCACGAAAGCCCGTCAACCACGACGCTTGACCCCAGCATGGCCGCCGCCATCGAGCCGAGCGCCACCATGGCATTCTGGTTCGTGTGCAGTAGGTCGGTATCGAGCGGGATGCTGCCTGGATAAACGATTGTGCGGTCCAAATCAGGCCCCTCAACTTGCGATTGCGGTCCAGGCTATCGTCGCGCCCGGCATGGTGTTGGCGATGGTCGCGTAAATCTCCGCGTCAGTGACCTGGCCGCCCGATTGAGCAAGGCTGGCGTAGGACAAAGACCCCACACCATATGCACCAGCCTGCGAGCGATATCCCGGCAGGTTCGCGATCCCGGCTCCGGTCGGGCGATAGGCGTTTACAAACGCCTGATATGGCAGCGCCAGAGAGCCATACCGCCCTGCCACGCCGTATCCAAGGCCGGTTCCGGCCGTCATGCCAGGCGTGCCATACCCACCCGTGTCCGTCGCGCGCTCAGGCTCAAAAATGGTCGGAACACGTCCGGTAAGATTGACCAAGGCTGCCGTGAGAGCGGCGCGGGTGTTGCGCGGTCGCAGCATCTCCTTGCCGATCCTGACGCGGTAGCCGACGTCCGCCTCGTTGGTCCGGCGTGGCAGGCCGGTGCCAAAGTAGTCGAGCGCGATCATGTCCAGAAACACGTCGGTAGCGGTCGCTATGCGCGTCTGCCGAGCGGCATAGGACAATAGACCGTAAAGCCATTCCCACGACGATGATAGGCCCGCCAGCAAGGCGTCAAGCGTGGGGGAAGCGTTCTGGCCGGCTTGCGGGAACCATCCGTCTGGCAAAACCGAGCGGAGCCGCGCCGAAAAATCCGTTGCGTTACCGGTCGCCATCAGCCGGCACCGACCGAAGCGACGCGCACGACTTGCGACTGCGCCCCGCCGATGTCGGCCTTTGCCCCGTTAATTGTCAAGTTTGCGATGTTTGCAATGCCGGGCGAGGCGTTGAAGATGACCTGAGCCAGCTTGTTGTAAGGCAGTGCCGCGCCCATCGGCAGGCTACCGACATAGGCGGACACTGCCAATGACGCCAAAGTATCAAGCGCCGGCACGGTGTAGCCTGGTGCCGCGACCAGGTTAAACGACACGCTGGCGTTGACCACGGAAGGTGGCAAGACGGAAAAGCTCGACCCGATTGGGCGAATGGCGTCGATGGCCGCGTAGACGGTCGAGAGCAGGCCAGAGGGCGGCGCGCCCGACCCGTCATCAACCCAAACGGTAAAAGTGCCAGGGGTGAACACGCCGCCCGCCGTGCTGTTCTCGGCAACGCTCCATGTCAGGTTTTGCTGCACCTGCTGCACGGCAAAGGCGATGGCTGCCTTTGTGGCGCTAGACCGCGTGTTGATGAAGCCGACAAAGGCCGATCGGGCGGCGGCGTCCGTCTGCGCGTCGATGCCGTTGGTGAACGCGGCGGCGTTCGTCACGGTGTCGATAAAGGCAAGCGCGGCCGTGGAAAGAGCGATCGTTCCGGCCGCGACGTTGCCTTGCGTGCCGGCATTTAGCGCCTGAACTGGGAAGACGGCGCTCGCCTGTCCGACCGGGATCGTGTAGCCGCCCAACGTCGCCGAGTAGAACGCCGACGCCGCGTTGGCGGTCACGGCGAACTGCTGCGTTCCGTCGCTCGTTTTGACGGTTGTTCCGACCGGCACGAAAGCCGCCGCGCTTTCCACGTATCGACCAAAGGTAACGCTCCCGGTCGCATAGGTCGCGGCGATCCTGGCAAAGCCGAAGTCCGCCAGCCAGCTATCAAGATCCAAGCCGGTCGATGTGGCGGCTCGCGTGACCAGCATAACCAGCGAGATCAGCCATTGCATCCACAACGCGACGCTGGCATTAGCTTCCAGGATCGCCCGCAGCGCCGCGCCTGGTGCCAGTTTGAGCACGGCAGTTGCGGACGATTGCGCAGCCGCCGCCTGTTGCGCGACCCATTGCTGAAACGATTGGAACGACAGGACCAATGGGCTAAACCTTGAACGTCGCTACCTGTTGCGCGCCCGAATTGGCGTCCGTGTATGTGATACTCAGGAACACCGAGCCTGTCCCGTCAGATACGGCCGTCGCGGTGGGCGGCGGCGTCCGCGCCACGCCGGCCTCCTGCAACATCTGCCCGCGCGCGATGCCAGCAATGCGCGCGGCATCCGCCGGCTGTCCGATCATGGCGGGGAGGCCAGCACCATAGCCGAGATGCCAGATGTAGTTTCCCGGTATCGTCATCAGCCGGCGAAGCACGCGCTGAAGCGTCTCGTCCGCGCTGTGCGCCAAAAGCAAATCGCCATCCGCCGCTAATTGCAAATCGGAGCCGAATTGGTGCCAGAAATCGGCCATTGGTTTATTCCGGGTCTGGATTGGACGGACCGGCGGTCTGCCCGCCTTGCGGGTCGCCGTGCGTGTGGCCGTTGAACGCGCCGCGCAGCCGGTCGAGAGAGCCGTGACGGTCGCTGACATCGCCGTTCGCCATGAACGGCCCATCCACGTGCAGCGGTCCACGCACGTAAACCGTCCCGTCCGAGCACATGCGCAGCACCGATCCCGACTTGTGAACAAACCCGGCCTCTCCCGCCTGCCAAGGCGTTTGCGCAGTCGAAGGAGAACCGTTCAGCGTGCCAGGTAAACCGGCTGGGACAACCGGGATAACCGAGACGTCGGAATGGGCAAATCCGACCACGATGTAGTGGCCGCCGTCGCCGAGGTCAGGCACCAGGAGGGCGTTCATGCCGACATCCGGGATGACAACCGCAGTCATGCTCGCGCCCGCGCCGGACTGCGCGACTGGCAGCCAGCCGGACTGGACGCCTTCCGGTTGGATCGTCACCTTCACCGCCGGCCGGGTCGGATCAACGCTCGTGACCACACCCCATCGGTTCACGCCTTGCCGCGCGTCGCCGGCCGCCGCGTGCGACTTGATGCCGTTAATGAGCCGGTCAATGCTCATGCCAAGGTCGCCTGCGAGCCGGTTGAATGGTTCTTGACACGGGCGTTCATCAAAAACCCGGTCTGGTCGATGCTGCGCTCGATGCTGTCGACGTAATAAAATTGATCCCACTCCGACGCGGTGCCGGTAATTTGGATCATAGCGCGCGGGCTGAACGTCAGGTCGCCTGATGCATCGAACGTGGCAACTCGCTCGTGCTTGGTGATGTCGACAAGCAGGGCGTTGGCGAGTTGCTGCGCCGCATCTTCGGTCATGTTCGGCCTGACCACGACGTATCTCTGCGGCGGGTCTTTGAGGTTCTTCAAAGCCGAACGGGCGCGCGCCGTTTTCGTGAATGCCTTGCCCTTTTTGGAGTGCCAGGACCGGACTTCCACCACGACATCTTTAGCGATCGTCATGGACCGTTCCAGGCGCAGGTTCATGACGTTGCAGGACGCGAAGCCGCCATGGGACGGCACCCACTGCACCGGGTAGACGACCGCGCCCGGCGGCGGGGCCACGTTGAACACGTTGGGAGCGGCGGGAGACAGCGTGCTCGACGGGTGGGCGTGCAGCGTGGTCCCGGTCACATACAGGTCGTATCCTTCGCGTTGCGCGAGATTGACCAGCAAATCCCACTCGGTTGTGCTGTGATGAAACTGCCCAAGCGTCATCTGGTCGTGGTCGTTCTGGTAGAACCGCCCAGCCGGCGTGGTCGTGGGGGTTACATCCGCCTGCATCTGATGCCGACCGGCAATGATCGTCACAATTTCCGAGAACGTTTTGTTTAAAAATGTTTCTTGCGTCTTGGTTTCGATCAAAGCCGCAGTCAGGTCGCGCCCTTCGACATGAACCGTTCCGCCCTCCATATCGACGCTCGCCTGGTCCACTTTGCCAATGATGAGCGACTGCCAATTGAGCGGTTGGTTTGGCAGCACAAAGCACACTTGCACGTCGATGAGGGGCGCGTTCGATCCCCACCAGCCAGGACCGTAGGCCGGATCGGCATACAGCGCGAACGTCGCGTCAAAGCGATCCGCCTGATACCAGTTGTTAGACGTGACGTGCGCCTCGATCGCACCGGGGATCGGGACACCGTTCGTGAGTACCCGGAGCAAGGGCGCGCGAACGCCACCAGTTGCAAAGGCCGGGCCGGTAGTGCCGCTCATTGGGGAGGGATGCCGCCTGTCTGTGACAGGTCCGGTTGTGGCACCGTCAGCACCGTCAAGCCAGGCAGAACGAAGTCACGGAAGTTGTTGGCCCGCGCCAAGCGAATAGCTTGCGTGGCGTCGCCCAGCGTGCGCGCGGCGATATGGAACAGGTCGCCTGATGTGGTGATCGTGCTCACGGCAAGGCTCCGGTGATGTTGCTGACCGCCCGGCCGACGTATCCCAGCGCCGCCTGCCCGGCCGCCGCTATGCCGCTGTTGCCGACCGCGGCGGAAAGCGCGCCCGCAGCTTGTAGCGGGTCCGTCGTGCCGAGCAAATTGGACGCGCCCCCGAGCGCGCCCAGCGCCCCGTTGGCCGCGCCGGACACGCCCGCCAACGCGCCCTGCGCGACCCCCAGGTTCGCCAGCAGGGCCACCGACGCGCTTGACCCTCCCGTGAGCACGGATATGGCTCGCGCGCCCTGCTGCGCCGTCTGTAGGGCCGTGGACGCGCCGGACAGCGCGGCGGGCAGGCCGATGCCCGTGGCGCTGGATAGGTCGTCGAGCACCTGCCCGAGCAGGGTGGGAGGCTGGTCGCTCAACGTGGCGGACAGGTCGTAAAGCAGCTCGCACGACACCCGGTAGTCCACGCGGCCGGGAGCCATGTCGGTTGACGTGAAATCCGAGATGACGACGCTGTAGACGTGCGCGCCCCACGACAGCGTGACCGGCTGCCCGGCCACCCGCATCTCGTCCACGAGCAGCGCCCGCGTCGCGGCGTCCGGGGAAAGGAACATGCCGGACCACGAGATTGCGTGGTCGTCGCGGCCCATCGCGTCGATCACGCGCCCGCCGCCCGGCAGCTTGTGGACCCTGACCGATTGCGCGCCGCCCCACGGGATGCTCGCCGGCAGCTCGAACCCAGAGAAGGTGACGCTGCCCAGCGTGACGCCGCCGGACGCCCCGAACAGCACGTCGGACACGGCGGAGACCTGGGAGAGGAAGCCGCTCATTGCCCGTAGTATCCGAATTGGGACGGCAAATCGACGCGGGTATCCGGCGCGCTGCCGCCGGCGGCCGGGCGCGAAAGCTGGCGCGCTGCGTTGGCGTTGGCGCCGTTGGCAATGTCGCGGCTGTTCGTGACGACGACGGGGACCGGGGCCGTGCTCGCGGTCGGGCGAGGGGGAGCCGGCGCTTTCAGCGCACCCGTCAGAAAGTCGCGTTTGCCGCTCACCACGCCGCCAATGACATCGAACAGGCCGGCTTGGCCGCCTTTGCCATCAGAAATGTTCAATCCCTTGTTGCCGATCAAATCGTCAAAATACGAGATAGCTTTGGCGACGCCCATAATGCTGACTGCGAGCGCGGCAAATCCCGCAACCGGCGACGTCAGCAGTGCCATCGCACCAGCGGCGACCGTGCCGAACCCAAACGCAGCGACGCCATAAGCCACGCCTTCAAGGGCTATGCGTGAACCGTCCGGGTTTTTTTTTGCCCAATCCCCGATTGCGTTTACGTCTTTTGTCAAATAGTCCAACGCCTCCATTGCCGGCTTCATCGACGGGTTTCCAAGGGAAAGCTGTAACGCCTCGACTGAAGCTGTGAACGTTTTTCCCGCTACTTCCGGGTTGTTCGCAACCTGCGTTCCGTAAGCGTCGCGTTTTCCTGCCCTATCTACCGCAGCGCGATCTCGAAGGATCAATGGCAGGTTCCGCAACACTTCAACAATGAAATTGCCGCCCGGTATTCGGCTGGTAATCTGCTGGGCAAGGGCCGCTTCTTGTTGCAGCTTTCCCTTTTCGTCCGCGCCGTTATAAATCGCACCGTAGTTCTGGCGGAGATACGCCTGCATCTTTGGGCGCAAATCCTGCGTTATGAACTTAACCGGGTCATTGCGAATGTCAGCCAAGTTTCCTTGGTCCATCGCGCCCGGCAGCAGCATGAACTGACCAAGGCCGGACTTACGGGCCATAGCTGGGTCTTTGCTGACGATGCCCATGTCTTGCAGCAGATGATAGGCTGCTTCCGACATGCGCCCGGCGGAGAACTGCATCCCAAAGCCCTGCAACCCCTTGCCGGCTCCGGCGCTCCCCATCGACATTTGCAATGCCAGCATATCGGCGAACATCGCTTGGTCGCCAACCATGGCGGCATTAATGCCGCCCGCCTTCAAGAATTGGTAGAGCTGCGACGGACCGACCTGCCCGTGCGTGACGATCGCCGCCGTCTGCGCCGCCTTGATGAAGCCGGCCAGCGCCGAGCCGTCGATTTCCTCCTGCCCCGTCTGCTCGTTCAAACGCGACAGCACGCCGCGATACTCGCCGGCCCGTATCGCGCTCATTAGCTCATCGCCGCCGCCCTTGTGGCCGGTCGCGTCGAGCACGACGCCAAGGCGGGCGAAATCTGGCATCAAGTCGGTCGCGCTTTTGGTGTCCTGCAACACCGTCATCAACTTCGACACAAGCGCAAGGTTGTCGAGCGCGCCCGTGCCGGGGCTTGCCTTTTGCGTGTCGAACGATGCTTTGACTGCGGCATCCAGGCCCGCGTCGTCGAACCCTTGCGTCATCATGCCGGCTTTAGTCGCGCCCATCCGCATGACGGGATCGGCAATCGATTTTAAAAGCTCATAGCCGGCAAACGTGTAGACCGCGCCCTCGGTAGCGGCACTTTGCATTGAGCCTTGCGAAAACATCGGACCTTGCGGCTGATTGCCGAACGGGCTTGGCCGCGACCCGTTGTTTCCGCCGCCACCGCCGCCGAACCCGCTAGGCGGGATGTTCAGCGGGATATAGGGATACGGACTGCCAAGAGGCGAACCAAATCCACCACCACTGCCGCCAGGACCAGCCAAAGCGAGAGTGCCGCCGCTAGGTGCCGGCAGAGCGAACGGAATAGACGGCAGAGCGCGTGGGCCAAACTGCCCGCCGCCCGAAGCCACGGGGCCAACCGGGATCGCCAGCGGAACCGGCCCGACGCGAGCGGACGGCGAAGCGACCGGCTGCGCGGGATACCGCTGCTCCGCCATGCGTCCGCCAGCCGCAGCCGCTTCCTGCATCGCCCGCGCGGTTTTCTGCCACTGCTCCGCGATGCCGGAACTCGCCGTCTTGAACTTCGCCGCCGCGCCGGCCATGCCGTTCAGCGACGCCTGGCATTCTTTCAACAGGTCGCGCAGCACGCCGAACGTCTCTGACAGGGCTTTCGCTTCCGGGCCGATGTTGCCCGTAAGGGACAGCTTCATGCCAATCGCATAAACTTCCTGCATTACCTGTTCCCCACAGGCTTACCGGAAATGGCTGCCTCGATTGCGTGCCCCACGATGTCTCGCACCACGGGAGCCATGTGGTAGCCAGCGCCACCAATAAACGAGCGTGGGGGCACGCGGGCGTCGCCAAGCTCCTGCACCGCGGCGACCATGCCGATGTCAACCGCCTTGCCGGTGGCCGGATCGTCGACCATGGCGTGCTTCACGCCGATGACCGCCTCGTGCTCGAAGCCCTTTGTCAAGACGGTGTATTCGATGGCGTCCCGAAGCGCGCCGCTCCGCAGCAACGGATCGTTCTCGCTGTAGCCTTGCGCGACGCGCTGTTCCTTAGTGGCTTCGGCAAGTTCAGCCCACGCGGCGAACGGTCCCTCGGCTTCCTGATACGTGCCGATGCGGTGCTGGGCTTCCTTCACAATCCGGCGCGAACCGCGTTCCAGCGCCAACTTTCCGGCCGCCTTCACCGCAAGTGGCATCCGGTCGAGAATGCCAATGAACTCATCGAGGGAGATTTCTACTGCCGCCAAGACATCGCCCCCCAATCAAAGGTTTGCCCGTCCAATTCGCCGTGCGCAATCAGCCACGCCACCCGACGCACGCGAGACATCGCCATCGCCTCTGGATACGACACCCCGCACTTCACGAGTTGGACGACCTCGCGCAACACGGGATGTCTACTCAGTTTTTTGCGGCGTCCGCTTCCGCGTTCTCGGCGGGCGCAGCTTCTGGCGTCTCCGGGAACAGCACGCCCCGCACGGCGGCAAGGCCCGCGTTGCCGAGCTTCATGCCCAGCGCCTTGACCTGGGGCTTGCTGGTGGGCATTAGGACCGGCACGCCGTCAATGGTGCGAACGCTGGCAACCGTCATCGCGAGTTGCATCCACGCGGGATTGCGCGCCGTGTCTCCAGCCGCTTCGAGCAAATCGAACAGATCGCCAACGCCGATCGACTGAATGACCAGCTCGCGTCCGTCCGCGTCCTTTACCGTCGTCTGCGGATCGGCCATCAGATTTGCTTTCGGCCGGACGCAGAACCTTCGACCTTCTGCATAACCTTCTTGTCGCCTTCCCAGCGGCCGGCATCGGTGATCTTGATAGCGACATCGGCATATACAAAGGTCGTGACCGCGCCGCTCGGTTCCGTCACATACTGATACATCGTGCCGAACTGCATGATCCCGCTGGTATACCAGCCGTTGTCAATGCCGGATTGCAGCGTGTCGAGGCCTGGGTTGCCACGATCCACGTCGAAGGAGAACGACCAGTTGCGCGGCAAGTGGGCCTCAAGCGTCTTGCCCGTTAGCAAAGTGCTGGTTACGGTCGTATAAGCTGGCTTGGCATCGAACGCGGTGCAGTTCGAGAGGTCCACCCGGCCGCCGGGGGCGTTAGGATGCACCAAAACGACCGTGACATCACGACCAAACGAGAAACCGCCAAAGGTCGGCGTGGTGGGCATTTCAGGCGTCCTTCTCGGTTACTGGCTGACTTGGCCGGTCAAGGCGTTCTGGCGAGCAACGGTCACAGTCTGGCCGCCTTCGAGGTTCACAATGAACTTTTCGTTGATCGCCTGATAGCGGACTTGGACATCCGCCTGGACGTAACCAAGGCCCGTGCGGATCGGCGGGTTGTTGGAAAGGTCGCACACGACGCTGAACGGCGGTGTTCCGTCCGTGCTGCCGAGTTGGCCTTGGTTCAGCATTCCCTGGAGAAACGATAGCAAGGTCGAGCGGATGTTGAAGAACAGCGCGGTGTTGATAACCTGCCCGACGAACTGCCCCATGCCGGCCGCCAGCGTGGCCGCGATGTAGTTCGTCATCCGGGTGTAGTTGTCGCCCTGCGCGCTGGCGTTGCTGCTGGCGTTGTGGCCGGCGCGCACGGTCCAGATGTTCAGGTTGCCAGCGCCGGGATTGGCGATCACGTCGATGCCGGCCTGAATAAGCGTTTGCAGGTCCGCGCTCGAATAGGCAAGCGCCTGGCCGCTGCCCGGAAGGCCGGATTTCTGCGAACCGACCACGCTATACAGCGGCTTGTTTAGGGTGGAACGCTCCGGCGACAGGTTCGCGAGACGCCCGGCCACAAAGCCTTGCGGCGACACGAGACGAACCTGCTTCGTGGTCGGATCGGTCCACCAAATCCAGTCGCCGAACATCAGTTTTGAGGCGTAGCTGTCCAAGCCCGCCGTCTGCTTGGTGGACACGGCGTTCGCGATGTTGTCGCTGATTGGGCCGGTTTGCACCATGTAAATGCCTTCGGAAAGCCCGAAAGCGTCGATGGTGGTCCATTGCGTGCTGTCGTCGCAGTCGGACAGCAGCGCCACCGCACAACCCCGCCCGCGCAGCGCATACATGCCCTGGCGAGGCAGCACGTCGCTGCCGATCAAGCCCGCGGCAACGACATTGGCGGAACCATCAGTGCCGCCAGCAAAGGCCAGCCTAACAGGGGCCGGAGCAATGTTGGCCTGCGCGCCGCCTTGCGGTTGCGCGAACACAATTTGCGAAGGGCCGCGAGCACCATTTCCAGAATTTATGGCGTTCGCAATAGCGATCCATGCGGCCGAAGGAGTTGCGCCTGACAGGTTGTCAAACACTTCGGGCTGCATTCCTGGCAACGCGATGACAATGCGCCAAGTTCCGTTCTTCGATCCCTGGCTTATCGTCGCGACGATGTTATTGCCAACCGACCCCGTATAGCGTGCGTAAAGCACCAATGAATTAAGGCTGCCCGACGGATTGATACCAATAACCGCAGCCGTATCGGTTCCGTCTGTCACGCGCACCCAGTTGAAAGCATTCGCGCCTTGCTGAACGGCTGTGAAAACGTGCGTGCCCATGTCAAACTTCCGCACTTGCGGCAGGCCAAACGCGGTCACGTAATCGGTGACATTCGAGCCAAGCACGGGAACTCCGACCGGACCCCAGCTCGCAGTTCCGACCACGCCAACGACATTGCTGGGCACACCGTTGATTAGGATGTTCTGCGGCGGGACAATTTGCACATACAGGTCAGGAACGACCAAAGCAGTTGTGTTGATGGCACCCTGTTGGGTAATTTGCGCCATGGTTTACTGCTCCTGCGGAAAAGTTGGGGCAAGGATGCGAATGATCGGCCAGCCGGCGGCCAATGCCCCGGCAATCTCTTTGGCGTCGGTCAAAACGTCGCCGACGCCGCGCCCTGCTACCGGAGCGGTAATGACGTAGTGATAGGCCGGCGCGTCGCTCATTCTGCTTTCCTATTGGACCGAAACAATCGGAGTGCCCGACCCGTCCGTAAGCGTGGTTCCATCTTCCCCGGCAAAGACCACAGCCGCCGGGAGGCTCGCGCCGAAGCCAACACCGTTGGCCGTGAGGCCACCAAACAGCATCGAAGGCAGCATTTCCACTAAGGTTGTGGCGTATTCGACCGAGTAGCGAAGGTCGCGCCGCCATAGGCTCGCTACCTCGGGATAGTCGTTCGAAATCGAGCCGCCATAACGAACCATGGCGATCTCGCCGCCGGCCGTGGAAAGCCGCACAGAGCCCGCCAGCGCCGCGTCGATAATGGAGGCGATGGCGTCGCGAATTGGTGGATCGGGTGCCCAAATCGACACCATGAACGACTGCTCTTGCCGGCGAACCTCGCGCCCCATCTCGACATCAGCCACGACGTTTGCGCCAACCCGTGTGCTAGGCAGCAAAGTCAGCACCGCCCCGGCCGCGCTGGTATTCGGGATAGTGGCCGCAAACTGTGCCGCAACAGTCGCTGGTGTGTCGGTCGAAAGCAGGCGGTAAGCGTATCCCTCGGACGCCAGGTTGCCCGATCCGTTTGGGATCAGCAACCCCGCGACCTGTCCCGCGCCGCCGGTCCCGCCGAACGTGACCACGTTTGCCGTCGCGTTCGCGGTCAGAGTGGGGGCGGGCGCAGACACCACGCCATAGCCTTGCAAAAGCGGTTGCAGGGCGCGAAAGCGGGCTTCCGGGAACACGCTCACATGCACCTTACCCAAAGCCAGGTCGGCATTCAGGTAGTCCCGCTCCGGCCAGCCGACATACAACGTCAGGCTTGCGCCAGTCGGGCCTGGCTGGTAGTCGCCGCTGGCGTAATCAATGTTCGGAAACAGGACTTGGGCGATGCGCGCGACCAAAGCGAACGAAATGTCGGATACGTCCGCCATCAGGTGCTCGCCGCGCGGACGTGAAGACGCCATCCAAGCTGAGTATTCTCGACAACTGACACGACGTAGCGGTTGGGGATTTCCTCCCCGTCCGTCACGATGTCGCTCGGCGTTGGGTCGATCGGCAGCGATGCAGGAAGGTAGATCATAAGCCAGCCCTGCCGGCTGTCGCCTGGCAGCTTGGCTTCTCCTGTTTCGCCCTTGGGCGACATCACGACTGCCGCCGGCCAGCCCGCCGCAATCGGCTGCATGGTGCTCGCCGCGCCGCCGCCGTAATAGGTGGGTCCCGGCGTCTGCCGCCCCGGCCGCGTAATCGTCACGACTTGGTTGCAACCGATACATAGCGGCGCGTGAAGCGGTTCGATACTGGCGATAAAGAACATGCCGAGGCGCGGCTCGGAAAGGTAATCCCCGACCTTCGCCAGCGTCGCGTCGAACAGGCCATACCACAGCGGGTTGCCGAATTTCGAAGGCGCGGAAAACTTGAAATCCGACTTGCTGTCGAACGCAGCCATCAAGGTGCCGCGCGAGTTGGCCGGCGCGATCGGGTTGCCGGAACCGGACGGGCGATACCACGGACAGGCCGCGCCAAGGTTCTTGGCGGCAATTCCGTAGCCGCGCCAGACGTGCGCCTGGACGGCCGCTTGCGTTGTCACGAGCGCAAAAGCTGGTTGCCGGTCTGCGCCAAGCCTGAACCGGGAGGGAAGCCAAGGAAGCGGCAAAGCTCAAGCCGCAAGGCGGTGTAGAGTGCCCGGCGCTCCTTGATCTCGTCTTTGTTGTGCGTCCAAACTGCCGCAGATGCGGTATCAAGGTTGGACCCGGCGGCCTGGATTTCCGCTTCCCGCAACGGCAGGTGGACAAGAAAGAACCCGGTCAGTTTGGCTTCTTCCACGTCGCTCAGGTCGGCCAGCCGATAGTCTAGCGACAAGCCCATATAGCTGACATCGGAATAAGCCAGTTCGCGAAACGGGGACGCCATGGCGTTGCCCGCGACGCTGTAGCCGCAGTAATAGCGCACGTCTGCGAGCTGCTGGTCGGTAAGCGCCATAAAAGGTGCCCCAAGTGGCGGCGCGGGAAAGTATTCGCCCGCGCCGCCAGCTTTCAGGAAATCAGCCGATCAGGGTCGCGATGTGGGCCTGCTTGATTGCGGCAACGCCCCAAGCAACTGCAACGTGGTAAACCATTTGACGGAACTGGCGATACAGCACGATTTCGAAAGTAATGCCCGAAACCGGATCGGTCACAAGCATCATGTCATCGGCCAAATCCTGCGAACGTCCATCCGGACCCATCGGCATTGCCGGGACGCGGGTGATGAGCTGCATGGCGGAACGCGAAAAGCCGATGTTCGGAACGTAGCTGGCAGGCGAACTCACCGCCTTGCCGGTCGGAACGGAAGTGCGCAAGCCGGGGTAGCCCACCGAAAGCACGCCCGGAGCGGTGATGCCGGCGTTGACCACATAGTTGTTCGGGTCGCCTGCAAACGTAACCACGTCGCCGGGGTTCACGTTGCCAGTGCCGGATGCCAAAGTCACGCCAGTAGCGCCAAACGCGGACGCGCCAGAAGTCAAGTAGCCGTTGCCGCTGCCGGCCGCAACCGCAGTAACGCTGTTGCTGTTGTGCAGCGCGAAGCCTTCCAGCGGCACGTCGCTGATAGAGCCGCCGCGCAGCAAAGCCGCCGAACCGGACTCGTTGACCTTTAGCAGAATGGTCTGGACGCCGCGCAGGTTGGCGACGGCGGACGAACCGAGCACGAGCTGGAGGTCGGTCTGCGGAGCGCCGTTGTCGTCGAGCAGCTTGCGGAGCTGCGCCACGTCCGACAGGTTGCCGGCGACGCCGAACGGCGTGGTCCCGGCGGTGCCGGTGGCGCGCGACGCGCCCTGATAAGCCGCCGTGAACAGGTCGGTCTCAATCAGGTTAACCAGCGTGCGGAACGCCTGGGCAAACTGGTTGACCAAGATGCCGTTGAAGGTGCCGGCATTGACCAGCCCGCGCTGCTGCTCGCCGTTCCACCGGATCGGGACGTGCTTGCTCTTGCTGATCGTCATGGGCACGCTGTTGATCGTCTGGTCGCCAGTGTCCGGCGAGGTCACGGCCGGAGTGTTGTCGGCGGCCGTCTGCGCGGTCGTGACGGGGACCAAAATAGTCTGATTCAACGCCGCACGCTCAGCAGCGGTGTCTCGGGACACGGCAGGGATAAAGCCCACCATCTCGCGCGAAACGACGTCCAACGCCTCATAGATCGTTGGAATAAGGCCAGTAATGGTGGAAGCCACCTGAAACGCTCCTGATTGAGGGTTGAAGTCGAGCCGAAGGCCATCCGGCCCGAACGCCAACCCCCATCCGGGAGCATTCCGTCAGTCTCAGTCGATCAGGGTTGCTTCCTTGACCGCCGAAACCTTCTCCGCTGGAGACAACGCATCGAACTGCGCCCGCGTCACCGTCCGCTTGCCGCCGCTACCGGCGGCGCCAGAACTTGCCCCGCCGCCAGATGCGCCGGTTCCACGCATAATAGTGTCGCGATGGCTGTATCCGTCCACTAGCGTTTCAATCGCCTCATCAAAGTTCGCCAGCTCGCCGGGACGCGCCCGGCTGTAGATGCGGTTTCCGCTCTGGTCCTTGGCAACGACCTTGCCTTCCTCGATCGAAAACGCGCCGCCGAACCGTGCTTCCGCCAGGTCAGGCGGAATGGTCAGCTTCTCCGAAATGAACTTAGACCGATTAAAGCTGCCGCCGATAATCTCCTTGAACAGCGACACCTTCAAGCCGTCCCGTTCCTTGACCACGGGAGAATACTTGTCCTCGACCGCCTTGATGGCTTCCAACTTAATGCGGTCCACTTCGCCAGCGTCGATCAGCTTTTTGTCGTCGAGGTTCTTCACAGTCGAGAGCGCCTTGCGCGCCGCCGCTGCATCCTCGATGCCTTCGAATGCCTTCAGACGCCCTTCCGCGCCCTCTGCGCGCTCGCGATGGCCCTTGGCTTCGGCGTTCAGCCGGCCGATGGTCGCCAGCGTGGCCGAATAGTCGAACACGACCTCCTTGCCGTCGTCCGCGACGTAAACAGGCTTGCCATCCACGACGGACACGCCGCCCTTGTCGTCCAGTTTCAGTTTCATCGGTCAGTCTCCCATTGGGCCATCTAGCCCGGTTGGCGGGGCCGTCCGGCCCCAGTTGCGCGAATGCGGCACCTGCCGCCCAAGCAAACCGCTAAGGCACGACGTTTTCAGCCACCGTTACGGCCGGCGCTTCCGCCTTGGCTCGTGCCATCTCCTTTGCGATGTCAATGTCGGGACTGATGATCCCGCGCCGCTTCATCTCGCTTAGCAGCGTCTCGAAACTCAGCGACCCAACCGACTTCATGCGGAACAGCAAGTCGGCAGACGCCTCCGCCAGCGTCGCGGCCCCGAAATCGCGGTAGATCGTGACATGACCGCCTTGCTTTTCCCCGATCCATTGGGCCATGTAGTCAAGCGCGCTGTCCAAGCCGGTCTCAACGGATTGCGTGATGCGTTGCAGGTCGCACATCTGCATCTCGTTGTCCGCGATCGTCTGGACTTCGGTCGCGTCGCCGGACTTGATGACCAGCAACTCCGCGCCGATCTGACGCATTCGGTCCTCAAGGTCGAGCAGCGACACGCGCCCGGCCTCGATCGCCTTGCCGGAATGCTCGACATACCGCAGATCGGCGTCCGCGCCTCCGAAGCTGACCAGCGAATTTGCACCGACCGTAATCTGGTCCTCTTGGCTTTTGCCCTTGGCGAACAACAGCGGCACCCGAGCGACGTGAAGGATTGTCTGTTGGTCGCTCTTGCTTTGCCAGTGCTCGACGTTGGCGTGCCCTAGGTCCAGCATCGGCGGAACGCCGGTCATGAACGCCTTGCGAAAGCCGTAGAACGGCACGAACGGAATTTCCGGCAGGCTGGTCAAGCCTTCCTCGTGCAGCGCCCACGTCTCCAGGCCGTTGACCACGATCTTGCGGAAGGTTGCCCACGCGCCCGGTTCCAGCACCCGCACTTGCTCTACCGTCTTGGTCGCAAACGGCCCGTTGTCCTCTTCCACCGCTTCCAACAGCCGAAGTTGCGTTAGAATTTGCCGGCCGCCCTGGAATGCAGCCTTCCACCCTAGGATGTTCTTCGCGTGAACACGAACCATGTAGGGCCGAATGCCGGCACGCTTCTCGTCCGCGACACTAAACGCGCCGTTGGCGGGCGGGCAGTCCACCAAAATCCCTGCCAGGCCATACGCCAGGCACTCGCGGAACACATCCGCCGCCATCGTGTGCAGGTTTTGCCCCTGCATATCCACGTCCTCTAACAGCGCCGACACGCGGGGAGGAATGTCCTCCCCGATCGTGACCGGCTTTGAGAACGGCTTGCCCACCATGACGGAAATCGTCCGCGCGTAAGCCGGAAAAAGAGTCGCGGTCGAAAGCCGCAATCCATAGCTGCCCTCATCTTCGGACGGCCATCTCGGCAAATATTTCTTGCCAGCGGCGCGCATCGCGGCAGTTCCGCCCATCAAGGCGTCCACAATCTCCCAATCAGCCGACATCGCGGCGACTTGGGCGGATTGCAGCCGAACGCCGGCCCCTGGCACCATCGCGCTACAGCCTGAACAGTTGCGAGGAGGCAGGTGGGTTGGCAGCAATCAGCATCCCGAACGCCCGGCTCAGCGCGTCCACCTGGTCGTCCTTCCGCCCGGTCGGAAAATCCCGAAGCTCTTCGACGAACGCTGCGTTCCACGCGCCCTGAACTATCAACAAGTTCCCGACGTTGCACTGGGCCGCCACGGGCGCGGCCCGCGTCTCCTTGCTGCCGGTCTCTGGGCTGGATTTCACGTCATAGCCGGCAAGCTGGCGGGTGAACGAGAGCACCTGGCTCTTGCCCGCCTGCCCAGGGTCTTGCGGCAGTCCAATGGCGACGCCTCGCCCGTCTCGCGATGCGGTCGCCTTGATGGTTGCCTCGACCTGTTCAGGTCCGCCGCGAAACCGCACTACGTCCTCGACTATGAAACGACCGACACCATCCCTACGCAGGCGGACCCCGCACGTCCAATCAGGATCGCCGGTGTTGGCGATGGTCGCGGCCAAGTCCCACGCCCGCACCGCGCGCCCGTTCGTCTGCGCGGCGGGTTCGACGCCGATCCTGGCGACTTGGAACAACAAGCCTTCTTGCGGGCGAGGCTCTTGCTGGTAGAGAGCAGACCATGCGCGGGCGTTGCCTTCGGCTTGCATCTGCGCCCGCACGTCGCGCAGCATCGCGCCGTAGCCGTAGCCGTCGTCGCCCCATAGCGGTTGCCCTGGCTCGCGGCCCAGCGGGTCGTTTTCAACGGCCAAAGCCGGCAGGCTCACGACGCGCCAGTTGTCCGCCTGGTATTGCAAGATGCGCCCGGCAAGGTCGTCTAAATGCCAGCGAGTCATTACCACCACGATGCGGCCTGACGGCTTCATGCGGGATCGAAGGTCGCTGGCGAACCAGCGCCAGACTCCCTCCCGCTGCACTTCGCTGTCAGCCGCTTCCGCCGACTTGACGGGGTCATCGATCGTAGCGAGGTCCGCGCGAAAGCCGCTCACGGCACCGCCAACGCCAACCGAAAGATATTCCGAGCGGATGTCCGTCTGCCATCGGTCCTTAGCTTCGGTGTCCAAATTAACGCCCAACCGCACGCTATGGTCGCGAATGACAGATTGCACCCGACCGGAAAACGTGTCGGCAAGCCGGCTCGTGTGTGATGCCCCAATGTGTTTGTGATTGTCGCGCGCCATCATCCACGCACTAAAAAGCACAGATACATATGTCGATTTGGCTGAGCCAGGCGGCATACAGACGATCAGCCGATCGCCCGGAGTGTCCGCCACTTGTTGCAACTCGGCAATCAACAACTTGTGGTGCGCCGCTGGCGCAGCCGCATCCGGTGCCACGCTCGGCAGAGCAAAATCGCAAAACGTAGCAAAGTCCGACCGCAGCTTCAGGCGAAACCGCCGTTCTTGTTCCGCCAGCAGCGCCGTCTTACTTGTCAAGCTGCGCCTTGATTTCTTCGTCTGTCAGCTGCGACAGGTCAATCTTGACCGAAACGGTGCCGGGTGCCAAAGGACGGCCTTCTCCATCCGTAATCGCCTTGCGGTCGCCAAACACGACCGGATCAAGCGACTTGGCGCGTTGGTGAAGATACCAAGACCTTTGCGCCATAACTTTAGCGTCAAGCCCTTCCTCATAGACATTGTTATATAGATCATCGTCCATGATGGTTTCGGCACGCAAAAACTTTGCAACCCTGACTTGCCCGGCAACATCCGGCATGTTCAACAGCCAGCCGGCCAGTGTCTTGCGATCCGGGTTGCCCGGCATCTCGCAAAACCGGCGAGTGCTGCCCTTGATGCCCATTTCCGCGATGAAGTCGCAGTAACGCTCGACGATCGCGCGCTTTTCGTCGTCGGTGTAGCCAATACCCTGACGTTCTTTGCCGGCCATGCCTTGTTTTAAGGCACGCCCGGCGCAACTGTTCCACTAAGGTTTCGCGGTCGTCACTTGACAGCCACCGTCACCGTCTTGGTCGCCTCGATCCCCGCCTGGTCCCAAAAATCGACCGTGACGTGCGCCGTCCCCGTCTTGGTGGCCGTCAGGCTCATCGTCGCCAGCGCCGCGTTCAGGTTGGCAAGGCCGTCCGCAAGGCTGATGCGCGTGCCGGCAGCGGCAGTAGCCGTGGTGCCATCCGACAGCCGAACCGACAGCGTCCCCAGGTCTGTCGAAAGGAACAGCCCCGCCTTGCCGGCGTTCTGTGCCGCCCATGCGTCCGACAGCGACACGCCTGCCACCGGCACGGTGTAGCTGCTCGGCGGTGCCACGGTCGCAACCACGATCACCGGGCTAGGAGCGAGCGCGGCTGGGGCAATGGTCACGGGAGCGGGCGCTGGCGCGACAGGAGCCGGCGCGGGAGCCGGAGCCGCAACCGCCGGGCCGACCTGCACCAGCATCGGATGATCCGCCAAAGCCACGGCCACGCTCGACCGGGTGCCAGTGGACAGCGCCGCCGTGCCCGTGAGGGCGTCATACACGCTCACAGGCACGGCGCTGGGCAGGGTCAAGGTAACGGTGTGGGCACCGGCCACGGACGGCCACAGCGCCAGCCAGTGCGTGCCATCGGCCTTCTGCAACGTCATGGCGTAGTCAGTCCCCGTCATCCCAGCCGCCGTGTAAGACAACGCGGACGGTGTGTAGAAGCTTCCAGCATCGGCAAGGAGCGCGGTCAGGTTGTGTAGCGCGGTGCCGGCCGGCTTGGCAGTGCCATCGGTGTTCATCAAGCCAAACTTGCCGGAGCCGTCGTCATAAAGGGCATAGAACATCGTCATCGGATTGCCCTGCCGCATCCCCTCGAACGCGGCTGTCAGAACATACTTCGCGACGTTTGCTTGGCTGAACCCCTGGTTCTCGTCCCAGCCGATTTCAGACGTGATTACGGGACGGCTTGCCGCCGCGAGCTTGGCGTCGCTGTCCAATTGAGCGATCGGGCCAGACGGGCTGCCATCCGGCGGGTTTGGGTAAGTGTGCGCGTTGGCGTAGTCCGCAACCGTCGAGAGGTCCCCCACCTTGTCGTAATCGCCGTGCCAGTTGTTCGCGGCCGTCCAGCCAGCGCCGAACGACAGGTTGACGACCGGCAGCTTGTTGGCCTGGCCGAACGCATAGACCTTGGCCTGGAACGCGGCGGCGGCGGCGATAGTGTTGCCCAGCCCGGCCGGGTAGCTGTCGTCCTCCTCGTTCGGCCCCTCAACCATGCTGACGACGCCCGCCGCCACGAACGGCTGGAACAGCGCGAGCTGATCCGCCATGCCCTGAATGCTGGTCTCGCCAATGTAAGCGTCGAACTTCGCGCCCGTCTTGGCGGCGATGTCCTGATACGTCGCCAACTCGCCGGAGTTGTTTGGGGAGTCCCGGAACGTCTTGACGCCCACGTAGTTCAGGGCCGTCTCGACTACCGGCAGGGCCGGATACATGCCGCCAATGTAATCGATGTGCGCGTTGACACCTAGAGAAGCCAGGAAATCGCTGGCCTTCACGGTGGCGGGGGCGGCGTAGACGTAGAGCGGGGGCGGAACGTAGCTTGCCATGGAGCGGTCGGTTCCCTTGCTGATGGAGCGATGCCGACATTCTGCCGGCAAGCCTCTTCGTTCCACTCAGGAACCTTTAACCAAGCCGAATCAATCGCTTAGTCGTTGGCGTCGATCAGGTCGCCCAGCTTCAGGCACTTGATGCCGCGCACCATGGCAGTGCCGCTCAGTTCGTCGATAAAGGTGAACGCCTTTTCGTTGCATTCCTTGACGGTCATCAGGTGCTCAGCCTCCATCCATTTTGTCGTGCATTTCTCGGCGCTGATGGCCGGTCCGGCGCACCAGGTCACGGCGGTAGCAAAAATCATGGCAAGCGGGGTCATTGGACGGCTCCGGGTTGAAGGTTTTCAGTCGAACGTCGCGAGCCAGCACAGCGCGAGAACGAAAATCAGCACAACAAGCGTCATGCAGGCGCTCCCGAGCGCATCCGCAGCGCCGTCAAATGCTCCGGCAGATGCACCCAATTGGCCGTCAAGTAGGCCATCTCGACAAACATCAAAGCCAGCTTGTGCGCTTCGGCCGGAGTGAGGTGGCCGTATTCGTCGGCGCGGGGCGGACGCGGCATAGGGAGACGCACGACCTCGCTCACGACAGCGCCTCGACCAGCCGGCGCTTGATCCGGGTGACAATCCCGACCGGCTTGCGCGCCGTCGCCAGCCACGTTGCATACTCCGCAGTCGGAACAAAGCTGGCGTAGCCGTCGAGCACGACCTCGGCCAGCGACCAGTTGGTGCCGTCGTCGGCCGTGACCTGGACCAACCCGGAATTGTCCCGGAAGCTGTAGCTCTTGCCGACCGTGAACAGCGACACGGACCGCGCGACGCAAGTGTGCTCTGGATAGGCGTTCATGGCGTGGTCCCTTCAAGGTTGACAATGGCTTTGTCGAACGCGGCGAGCACGTCGGCATGGGTGGTGGTGGGGTCGTCGTTAAAGTCGGACACACTTCGCTTGGTCATAGCGGCAAGCGTCATTTGCGCCGTCATTCGATCCACATCCCAATCGCTAGTAAAACTTTCGGCCCATATCGCTCCGACGCCGCACCAACACACGGCGGTTTCGGATTGCGGGAAACATTCCTTGCCGGACGCGTTCCGGGCCTCGACATGCTTCGTCCAACGCGCCGGATCGCTGATCCGCTCCCGCGCCGCCCGCAAGATGGCTACGGCGCTCATGCCGCTACCTTGAGCGTTTGCGCCGGCTGAAACGCCTGCCCTACCACGAGCCAATGGATCGATCGATTGAACAGCGCCGACAATGCCAGCATGTCCTCCATGGACGGCCGCCCGCCACCGCTCTCCCATCGGCAAACCATCGTTTCCTTTTGCCCGATGGCCCGGGCGACCTCGCGCAGCGAAATGCCGCGCCGCTTGCGCTCGACCTCGATCCGCTTGCCCAGCGCGCAAGTGAGCGGCGAGCCGACTGTCACACGGCGCGGCATCAGTGCAGCACCTTGGACAAATCGTGGAACCGCCCTTCCTTCTTGCCCACCGCCTCGTGCAGCATCCCCTTGGCCTCGTCTATGCTGGCAATGGCGTTGTAGTGGCCGTGGGTCGAGCGCAGCTTGATCTCGCCGTGCTGCTCATCGACAATAAGGGTGATGCAGGCACCTGGCTTGGCCTCAAGCACCATGCGCGCGACCTGTTCGGCGTAGACCAACGCCTCCGGGTCTATCGCCTGTTCGATCTTGCTCATTTCACCCTCTCAAACGTCGTGTTTTTGTGCGCGCGCCAGACCAATCCGCCGTGTTCGTCCCTGACTGCGAAATGCCGGTGGTAGGCTTGGACAACCGCGTATTCCTTGTCCCGCACCAGCCAATCGCCAGTGCCGATGAGGCATTTCACAATGTCTCCGACTGCAAGCTGGCTCACGACCGCGCCCCGATCATCCAGGCCGGCGGCACGTCCGCCAGGACCGGCACGCTCTGCGCTTCCGCTTCCGCCCGACGCCGCAGGTAGTCGGGCGATGGCCCGCCGCAGTCCGCCAGGTGCAGCGGCGCAAACGTCACCGATTGCGACTTGCTCGGAGCGAAACGGACTTCCGCTTCCTGCCGCTGCCGGGCGATTTCCTCCGCCACATCGGCGAGCACATTGCTTTCGACCCGACCGATGCGGTCAATTTGGTCGAAGCGGAAATGCCGGCGCGGCACAGTATCGACATAAAACATATCGGCAGCGTCGTGCTGCTTGACAAAGATCATCACCCGACCTGAAATCGTCAGGCAGCCGACGCCCAGCCCGTTACTGCGGACCGGCATACAATGTGCGATTTGGTCATTAACCCCGTACACGAGATACGGTCGCCCATCTCCCGTCGCGATCAGTTGGCCTTTTTGAATTGCTCTTGCCATGGACGCCTCGGTGAGTTGCGGTGTCATTTCTATACACGCAACGCTGAGCGCCGGATAGTGGGGAAGCGTGATTATATTTTGTGGATGTCAAGCAAAATTATGGGGTCTTTGTGCATCCAAACAAACATCTGTCGCGTAACGAGCGCATAACTCACAAATGTTTACATTTCTGCCGTTGTGTCTTTAGAAGCGACGTGTCACAAACGCTGCACGGCGGGGCGATAGTGCAAAGCCGAGACAAGGCTACTCCAATGACCAATTTTCCGACCGTGGCCGTGGCTCTTGCGGCTCACCAAGCGGCCAAGGCCGCTCATGTGGCCGCCAAAACTGCCCTGACGACAGCCGAACTGTCCTATCCGCTGGTTGGCGACCGCGTGCAGTTGCAAGTTAATGTCCGCAAGGCACGTTTGGTCGAAGAGAGTGTGTGGGCGGAGCTGTATGCCGCGCGAATGGCCGATGCGGTCGACGATAAAGCCGGAAAGCTGGCGGCCTAATCCGCCGGACGCAACAAATGACGACAATTTCCTTGTTGCGCCCGGCTTTGTGACGTGTCATAACGATTGCATCGCAGGGCGGTAGTGCCAGGCTGGAACAAGGGGCTTAGTGCCATGACGCAATTCCAGGTTACGATGATCGGGCCATACAACACGTTGACCGGGGCGACGATTACAGCTCAAGGCGGGGTCAATGCCGCGTTCGAGGCGATGGCGACGTTCGGGGTGGGCTGGCGGGTGATCCGCTGCCTTGAGCTCCCGAGCGTGCCGCTGAGCGTGCCGCGGATCGGGGCGCAGGCTGGCAACAGGCAAGGGAGGCTCGTGTGAACGGAGACCGCATCCGCGAACTGCGGGAAGCGCTGGGCTGGTCACAGCGCGACCTCGCCGGCCGCCTGGGCTTTAAGACGCACACGCCGGTCAAGCAGTGGGAAAACAACCAATCCACCGCGCCCGCCGCGGTCATGGCTTGGCTTGAGCGCAGCGCGTCGGCGTTGATGGAGCAGCCGTTGCCGCAGGGATGGGTCGTGCGGTCGGACATTTTATAGCGATCACTACGGAACCTGCGCGCGTGCGGGCGTGCGGGGGAACAACGTTCAGTTGACAATGTTCAGTTGAACATGCGCCGGCAGTTATACCAAGTTTAGCCCATCCGGCATAAACCTGGTATAACTCACACTCGACCCGGTTTACCCGCGACCTACTTACGTTGCACCGATCGCCGCTTCGGTTTACCAACCGGCTCTTGCCCGTGCCTAAGCCACCACACGCCGAGCAACGCGGCCTCCGCCCTCCCGTCGTCTTTGGCTCGCTTGAACAGCGCCGCTTGGTCGGGAAACATCTCCGCCGCCATGGCCCGCGAGCGGTCCTTGTCGCTGTCCAGCCCCATGTCCCGCTTCCACCGCGCCGCAGTGACCAATTCCATCGGCACGCCGCAGCCGGCGAGCACGCCATGCACGATTCCGGCTGCTTGCCCGAACGCGAACACGCTTGAGACGCCCTGACCTGGCATGGCCGATACAGCCTCGCAGATGGCGCTACAAGCTGTTGCAGACTTGACCAGCACTGCGAGACCTGCCGCGTCCGTTCGCGCCCTGGCGACCATTTTCCCGGCCTTTCTGATGGTGGTTACAGTGGCCGGCATGTCCCAGCAGCCCAACAACGATCCATCGTCATCGATGTGGGCTACAGCACCGCAAGCGCCAGGATCAACCGCGAGCAATGACATTGCCGCCGTGGTTGCCACACCCCACCACGCCATTCCCGGCACGATCCGCGCGGACGCCATTTGTCATACATTCCGGTGGAAAAACTCATTCCTAACTCATCCCTAACTCGTTTCCAAATTGGGTTAGGATTGAGTTACGTAGTTAGATCAACGATTTAACCCCATAAAACCAACTCAATTCTCATTCCTTACGCGAACTTAAAAGCTGGCCGAAGCCTTTTTCTTATATAAGTTTATGTAATAGATGTGCTTACCCGTCTCTTCCTCTATATATAAGGAAAAGCGGACCTGCGCGTATGTAATTTTCACGAGTATCGTGAAAATGGATTTTAGCACGAGCTTACTACGGTCGCACCGTATTTCACCCGGATGAGCATTGCTTACGACGAAACTGGGAAGGCTGTCAACTACGCATCACGTTGATCTGCGGGAGGGATCGCGAGGTTGAGTTTGAGTAGGTTTGAGATCGAGTGTGGGAACTTGGCAAGGAATGAGAATTGAGTTTATTTTTGGGGTTAAACCTTTGACAAATATAAGAAACTCAGAAATACGTGGTTCAGGAATGAGTCTAGGAATGAGTTAGGAATGAGTTTTGCGGAGCCCGGAACCGCTACATAGGTTGACAATTCTGTTGTTGCTTCCTTCGCATTTACGTGTCACAAACTTGCTCACGGCGGGGCGATCAAGCCAAGCCGATCGGAGTGACGGACGATGAGCTACTTCACCGACGACTGCTTGGCTCGCGCTGTGGCCGAGATGGCTACGGTCGAGGCCGGCGCTCGCGCGGCTTTGACGCTGGCGGTTGCGCTGGCGGAGCAGCAGATGGCGGCTTTGCAGGCGGTAGACGGCTTGGACATGGAGGACGCGATTGCCTCGGTCGATAGCAACCTGTCCGATTTGCGCGACCATCTCGCCAACCTGTCTGAGCGGTGCGACGGCCGGGTGGAGTCGTTGGCTCAGGATTACGAGGATTTGAGCGGCGGCACTTATGCCGACTGGCATCGCGACCAGGCGTATGCGTGATGTCGGGCAACATGCAGCCGGGGGAGCAAGCCCCCAAGGACACACCCACGGCGGTTCAGCCTGATTTGGTGGCGGTGGACGTTCCCGATGACGGCGAGGTCGTCTACGGCGATCTACAGCGCTTGGAAGCGTTCGGATGGGAGCGGGACCAATGAGGGTCGATTACGTTTGCGCCACCAGCAACTCGCGGTGGTTTACCGCTGGGCGAACCTACACCGCGTATGAGATGGCCGGGCAGGTGATGATGCTGAACGACAACGGCACGCCCTGGCCGACGGCGGAGGTCGTGCTCGAAGGCCAAGCGACGTTCAACCCGGCTGGCCTCGCGCCGCGCCGTTGGAGCACGCGGCTGCGACAACTGGCCGGGGTGCGCTGAACCAAAGTCAACAATTTTTCTGTTGCGTCGGAAGATGCGACGTGTCACAAAAATGGGGCAGGGCGACTATGCCAGGCGACAAAAGGTGCAAGCCAATGACTGAGTTCAACATTAAGCCGGCTGACCTCGCGGCGTGCCGGCGCTATTACGCCCAGCGGCACCGCACGGCGGTGACTAAGGCCCTAGCGTTCTGGATGCGCGCTGCGGCGGACCGTGCCGACGTGGCGGATGAAATGGAAGTTTGCTCGTGACCACAACTCCCCGCCCAACTCCGGCCGAGCGCGCTCGCAAGTCGCGGGCGGCGCTGCGCAAGCGGACGATCGAGCTGCGCGGCGAGGCGTTTGACTTGCTGGCGCGGGTGATGGAGCGGGACGGCGACGCGAGTCTGGTGGCGGCGGCGACGCGGGCGATCTTGCAGGCGTGGAAGGTGGGAGGTCGGGTGTGAGTTACCACAAGCCGGTGACGACGCTTGCTGAACTAGACACGCTGGACGAAGCGGAGATGCGCGCTGGTTATTGTTCGGCAGAGCGCGGAGACATTGAGCCAGGTGGCAACCATTCGCGGTCGTTCCATCACGGCTGGCGCACGCGGATGATGGATTTGCATGAAATACCGATACCGTTAGAGCATCGGAGACTCGTGCATGAATGGGCGCATCGGAATCAAAAAGCTCGCAAACCATTATCCGCTTAAACGCCGCAGCAGTGCGCGAGCAACTGCGCCAGGCAATTCGGGCTGGCGGCGAAATTTGCGGTATTATGTAGCAAGCACACCAAGCGCCTGCTCCCGCCAACCCATTGATTAGATTACAATGATTGCCCTCCACAGACAAGGGCGATCCGATGACCGACTACGTGCTTGCGGGCCTCACGAAGCGCCGCGCCGAGTTGGCCGGTGAGGCTGAAACCCTCCGCGCCAGGCTCGCGCAGATCGCGACCGACACGGGCCACCTTGACGCTGTGATCCAGCAGTTTGATCCCGACTACGACCTGGGCAGCATCCGGCCCAAGCGCCCGCGTATGCAGGACGCGGCAGGACGTAGAGGACCGCCGGCTCGTGAAGCTGACCATGAAGCGCGTGGGTATGGCGTTCAGTCGGCAGAAGGCGACAGGAACGGTGCGGGCGATCCAGGGGCCGGGCCGGTTACGCTTTGGGAGGTGGCGGGGTGAGCTGGGCGGCTTTTGGCCGATTGCCCTAGATCGTATAGACTGCAAATCAGACGCTATTCGGTCTAAGCGGTAACCAGCAAAAACTATTTTATAACAGTGGGTTAACTTAGAACATGAGCAAAGCGGTCACCGCCTATCAGGATGTATGCCGTTCTAACTGCCAAGCAGTCACCTTGGCACTGGTCTCCTGGACCGTCGCAATACTCGCCATCACTCGCCTCGCACATATCGCGAGCACGTTCAGCGATGGCGGGCGGCACGGGAAGGCGTCCAGCGGTGGTTTTCTCACCTGACATTGACTGGCTCCTGCGACAGCAAGTCGACGATGGAATGCGCGGCGGTAGCCCACTGTGACAACCGGCCATCAACATAGGCTTTGGGCAACTCCTGGAGCAGACCGCGTAGCAATCTTTCGGCTCCCAGCATCATGTCAGGATTAATGGCGGTGGTTTTGGTCATGGCTGCACCTGCTTCTCAATGTGATCGAGCATTCGTCGCATGTCGGAAATGAAACGCATGGCAGGTTCGCGTCCGATTGCTTCGCCCGGCGCGTCAATGAAAAACGACATCGAAGTGTCCGCCGACCACGTTGCGGCTTTCTGCGCGAGCCGGGCTGTGTAGCCGGCAAACTGCCCGTTGGTCAGCGGCTTTGCGGTGGTTTTAGGATCAGCGGGCATCGTCGGCCTCCATCGCTAGATGCGCTATATTCACCAATTCGGCGTAAGATGCCCGAGGCTTCCTGGCGCGGTCGTCTCGCCCGTTCGCAAAGCCATGCCGATAGCTGTGCGATCGGTTCTCGGACGGCTCGGGAGAGGACAGGTCAAACCCATCTCTGTAGCCCTGAACCATGTCCGCGTTGGCTGGACGGGTAGTTTCAGTTGGCATTGTGCAGCTCCTTCTTGCGTGCGCGAGCCGCTGACCGGCCCGCCTCACGGTTGATTTCAGTCTGGTAAGCCCGCTGGCGGTCGGGCCGGCGCCCTAACTCGCGGCGCGCAATTTCGGGCGACATCGGCACGCCCTTGCGAGGTCCAGCCCGCATCAGAAGCGCCGATGTCGGATGCTCGCGGGATGACTTCGGCCAGTCGTCGGCAATCAGCGCGGCGCGGCGCTTGGTGTCGGCCAACGTCTCTGCTGCCAGTTCCTCTTTCGTCCGCCCCTTTCCGCCGCGCCTCACGACCCGCCCAAAGGCGGCAATTGCCTCGGCAATGACGGCGGGCGGGGCGTCCGGGGCAATCGTCTGGCCCGTGTCGAGGGCGTGCAGCACAGCGCCCCGAGTGGATGCCTTGACGATGACGCCAGCGAAATCTTGCACGGAGAAGGCGAGGCAACGGAACGTTGCCACGGTGATCCGCTCGGGAATCTGCCGGGACGTGGGGGCGAGCATGGCAGAGCGGTCCGTCATCCCGGAGGCGTTGCAGTTCTTGATCGCACGCGCAGGCAAGATGTCCTGATAGACCGGCGAGCGGTTGCCTAGGACGGCTTGCTGCCGCTCGATGGGCCAAGCCGCGCAGATGTTCGAGAGATAGGCTTTTTTTATCATGGAGGCGTGTATAGCGAGATGTGCAAGTGCTTGCAACACGCGCTTGCAAGCGGCCTTGGATTGTGCATAATGGCTGCACGAACACCGGAGACGCACAGATGACAGACGTGGAGATCACCGAGCGTCTTGCCCACATCGAGCAGATGCAGGCTGACCGCGACCGCAAGCGCCAGGAAATCCGCTATGCGCCTTGGGCGCTCGTGCTGTCCGGCATGACATCTGGCGCGGCGCTATTCGCGGCCGGCGCGGCGTTCGTCAAGCTGTTCCCGTAAACTCCAGCCAGGAGCATCCAGAAAATGCAGACCCTTGAACAGGCGTTGGCCGAGCGGCAGGCGATCCAGCACTATCAGGACACGGTGATGTCTTTCGCCGCCTACCTTCGCAGCAAGGGCCAGATCGCCCACGAGCGCGACGACAGCGTGTTGGAGCGCGTGGCGCATAAGGGCTGCAAGGGCGTGTATCGCGTCTGGACGTTCGACGCTGACGGCGCCGCCGAGGCGCAGTCGCCGCTCGTTACCGGCCTGCCGCGCTAAGCGGCATCAAACCCCAAGAGGCCAGTCATGGCAAAAATCGTTTACAATGCTTGTTATGGCGGCTTTGGTCTTAGTGCCGAGGCCGAAAAGAGATACGCCGAGATCAAAGGCATTCCCAAGTGCCCGTATGACAGAGACATCCCCCGCAACGACGCCGCTCTCGTTCAGGTAGTCGAGGAGATGGGGGATAGCGCCAGCGGTGACTGCGCCAAACTGCGCATCTACGAATTGCCGGATGGCTTGCATTACCGGATCGACGAGTATGACGGAATAGAATCGGTCATGACCAGGAACGACTACGACTGGTCCGTAGCGTAAAGCCTAACAAACCCCAAAAGGAACCTGACATGCAACGAGCAGCATTAGCCGGCACTGTTTGTGGCGGAGGCGCAGTAGGCTTTTGGCTTACGGGGGCGCCTTTAGTTGTGGGGATTACCGGGCTCTTACTGCTGTCCGTCGGGTTGGTGACAACCTTAGCCGCAACACGCGGCTAACCAGTCAACTTTAACCCCAATTAACGCTGCCAACGCCCCGGCCTCAAACCGGGGCGTTTTGCTGTCCGGTCAATCAACCCCTTCCGGCTTGTCATTGTAAATCTCGTAATACGTGATAGGCCGCTGCTTGCTCGGCGATTTTTCGTGGATTTTCACGACCTGATTGCTTTCAATTAGCATTTGCAGAGCGTCATCCCGCTCCGCCGGTTTCATCGTCTGCACCTTTTTCGACAGCTCCGAAAGCGTGACCCGTCCGCCGCTATCCGCGATGATGCCCAGCACCTTCTTGGTGCGCGCTTGGACCGGCGTGTCACTCGCCTTGCGCTCGGCCTCCACCAGCATCGTGTCGATGCAGTGCTGCACCAAGTCGCGCGCCCACTCGAAGTCTGCCATCTCGATCACCGGGCGAGCCGGGCAGCGCGACACCGCTGCGATAAGCGCGACCTTAATCGTGTGCTCAAGCTGGCGGGCGAACACTGCCGTCGAATACTCGCCCTGGTGGCTGCGCAAAACGGCGGTGATCTCGCAGTCGAAAGCGCGGATGGCGTTCGCTACGCCGATCCCGTAGGGCACGGGGTAGGCTTTCATCTCTGTGGTGGCGGAGAACAGCTCGGCCAGATCGCCGCCGTAGTCGTGCCTTTCCGCACCGCGCGCTATAGCCTGAAGCGTTGCCACCATGTCGAGAGGCGCGGCCACGTCATCGGGCATGGGGTTGGTGTCGGGATAGTGAACATCAGTTACGAACACGAGAAACCGTGCCAAGCTGCCGTCCGACATAGCTCCGCCTTCGACCGCTTTCCAGAGCGGGCCGGGAACGGTGGTGCCCCAAATGCAAGCGTTCGGCTGGCGAATGTCCACGCGCGGGCGGCCTCCCGACGCCGACTGGTTGGCGTATTCAGCCCCGATCAGCGTCTCGCCCGCACTGGTAAACAGTTTCGTCATCATGGTCAGCACGCCGGCCATCCGCTCCGAAACGTGCTCGCCGGTCATGGTCGCCAAAAACTTGCCGAACTCATCGATTTGGTAGACCCGAGCTGGGTGCATTTCGAGCGAGGTCAGCAAGCCAGGCGCGGACGGCAATCCCTCGCCGCCAACCCATTTGTCGAGACCGGCCGCAAAAAGCAGCTCCTTGGCGCACCGCCGCGCGTTGTCTTTGCCGCCGCCGCTGTCTGCTACGCCGATCCCAAAAAAGTTGGTCCGCAGACCGGATGGGCTTTTGTAGCACCTTCCCGCCACCGCTCCCAACAAAGCGAGCGCCGCTCCCACTGCCAGAAACGGCTGCGGGCTTTTTGCGGTGCGATCGGCAAAGCGCACAAAGTCGCCAAGGAAGCCGGTTTGCGGGATCAAGTGCGCCGGGACGTAGTAGCCGGGCATCGAACGCGGAGCGGCGTCAGGTTCAATCGTGGCGGCTTCGCGGGGCATGTTGGCGATGCGTTCAAGGAACGCCGCCGCCGGGTGTGGTTCGCCTGCCATCTCGGCGTCAGTGCCGTTCAACACCAAATCACGCGCCGGCCGCCAGCCCTGTTGCTCGGCCAGCCAGTAGATCGTCCCGGCCCCCATGCTGCGCGGGCGCAAGGTGGCCCACAGCTCGCGCGTGCGGGCCGGATCGTTCTTGGTTGACCATGCCGACCAATCCTCGAACAGAGAAAGGCCAGCATCGCCCAGCGCGCCCTTGAGGCCCATGCCGACGCGAAACCAGTCATCCCAATGCAAATCGGCGTTCGGGATATGGTTCAAGGCCGACTGAATTGCCTCCATGGTGCCGCGCGGATCGGACGGGCCTCGCCATGCCGACTGCTCCAGGGAGGCTGTCAGGGACGCCTGGCGCTGGTCATCCGGTAGCATCTCCCACGCGGCCTGTAAAAACGCCGCCACGCCCTCTTGTGTGACCATGGGCAGGCTGGTGATGTCTGTGTTGGCCGGGTGGCTGTCAGGCCAATCGTAGGGCCTCTGTGTAGTCGGGTGTATGGCAGCGGCCACAAACTGCTGCCCATGGCACAAGGCCTCGATCGGGTGACGCTTGACGCCAGGGAACGGCCGATCAGTGCGATAGACCAGCAGCGCTTTGGGTGCGAGGCCGATGCGAATGAGCGGCGTGTCGCCAAGCATCCGAAGTGCTAAGTTGCGCAGACGGATGGACAGTTCCGGGTCGAGCACGTCGATGTCGATGCCGCAGACGTTGCCGCACGCGATGCCGATGCCGGCTCCGATCCACTTCTTCCACTGCATCAGCTCAAACGGCTTGGCTTCCCGGTCACAGTAGCGTTGCCATTCCGGCAAGTCCTGCCATTCGTCGAATTGGCAACGCTGCGGCTTCTTGGTGCCAGGTCCGATTGGCAAGATGTGATAGCCGGCCGATAGCATCGCGTCCGCGTGGCGCTCCATGAAGCCGACTGACACTGAGCTATTCTCCATCGTTGGCCGGGAGGTCGGAAGATGAAGCGATTGCATAGAGATATCCACGCACGACGGTTTCGATGAAGCTATCCCACTGTTCGGTCGTGAGCTGACCCACGTCGGTCTTGCGCAGCTTGCCGAGATACGCGCCCCCGGCCCCCCCCCCCCCCCCCGCCCCCCCCCCCCCCCCGGGGGGGGGGCGCGGAGTAGGGGGGGGGGCCCCC
>CAXUHK010000001.1:50488-58816 GCA_964250775.1 uncultured Acetobacteraceae bacterium
GGCTTGGGCAGGTGGGCTTTTTCGGCGCCCGGGGCCCGGCCAGCTGGTTGCAGGGCTTCGGGGGGGCGGGGCGTCAGCTCGTATTCGGGCGTAGCGCCGGCCGGCATGGCGACGGCTCCGGGCCACTCGGCGTAAATGGCGGAGAGGATAGAAGTCACGCCGGCTCCATTTGCCGCGCAAAGCGGACGGCGCATATCTCGGTAAACTTCCCATTTGGCTTGATTTGGATTGAGGTCACAGTTGGGAGTTCGTGCTTGCGTTCCAGTGCCTCCGCCACGGTCGCGGGCGTGTCCCCCACCACACGACGCCGCCACCACTGCTCGGCTTTGACGCGAGGATAACTGCCGCGCGGGTGTTCCAGGCACACCCATTCGGGGAAGAACTGAAAACCGCAGCGGTATGTCACCTTCATTGTTGGCGGCTTTTCCGGGTCCCGGTGGTGCAGGGAGTAATCGACGCTTGCCACGTCAACCCATTCGGGCTTGATCTGCGTTGAAAGCACGGGCGCGACCGCAGCCACGGCCTCGATTTTTGGCTTTGGCTCGGGAAAGGCGTAGGAACAATGCGGGCAGAACCGCACAGACGTATGCAGGATTGTTTCGCAGTCCGGGCAAGTTTTGGTCGGTGCCAACCCGCCGCCTCCTACATCAACACGACCGTCGATCAGGTCTAGCGGTCCCATGCGCTGTGTGTTCCCGGCGAAATCGAGCACCAGGCAATCACGCTTCGCGCCGCCCGCAATGGCGCATAGCCGCCCCTCGTTGGTATCCAGGTCGAAGCCGGGCGCGTAGACGGGGCGCGTGCCGCGGCCGAGCATCTGCACGAACAGGCCCTTGCTCTTGGTCGGGCGCAGCATCGCAATTAGATCGGTCGCGGGCGCGTCGAAACCGGTAGTCAAGCAGTTCGCGTTGGTGATGCAGCGCAGCGACCCGGTTTTGAACGCCTTCAGGATGGCGTCACGCTCGCCGCTCGGTGTGTCGCCGGTCACTGTCTCGCATGTGATGCCATACCCGCGCAGCGCGTCGCGGACGTGCCGCGCGTGCTTCACCCCGGCGCAGAACGCCAACCAGGATCGGCGATCGGCCCCCCGCGCCACGATTTCCCGCACGGCGGCGCCCGTGATTTCCGCCACGTCAACGGCGGCTTCTAGCTCGCCTGCGATGAACTCGCCGCTGCGCGTGCCGACGCCGGTTGTGTCGAGCGTGGTGTGTGTGGCCTTTGGCACGATCGGCGCGAGATACCCTTGCGCCAGCATGTCCAAGATTGGAACCTCATAGGCGATGTCGGTAAACAGCGCACCATCGCCTTCGTGCAGAAGGCCGGTGTCCATCCGGTATGGCGTCGCCGTTAATCCGCAGACTTTGAGGTTCTGATTGATCTGCAACAAATCGCCGATCAGCTTGCGATACATGCCGCCGTCGTTTTTGCTCAGAAGGTGCGCCTCGTCGATTAGCACCAGGTCGACGCGTTGCAATTGGAATGCCCGCTTGTAAATCGACTGGATACCGGCGAACAGGACTTGCGCGCCGATGTCCCGTTTGCCCAGCCCGGCGGAATAGATACCGAGCGGCGCTTTCGGCCAAATTCGCAGCATGGTTGCGGCATTTTGTGCGATCAGCTCCCTGGAATGAGTAAGCATTAACACGCGGATGGAGAAAAAGCCCTCGAATGCCTGTTGCACGATGGAGGATAGCACCACGCTTTTGCCAGTGCCGGTTGGCATAACTATGAGCGGGTGCCCGTTGTTGCCGGCTCCGAAGTAATCGAACATGGCTTGGACTGCAGCGGCTTGGTAGGGGCGGAGGATGGTGGTCATGGCATGGTTTCCATCAGTGCAGCGATGGCTTCGGCCGCGAGCGGCGGGACGATTGCATTCCCAAATCCGCGCCATTTAGCCACTCGGGAGGGTATCCCATGAGCCAGCAGGAATGTGCCGGGTTGGGTGCGCCGCGTCCGGCCGTCGTGGCAGGCGAGCCATTCGTGGTTGTGCCAGAAGCCCCGTGCATGAGGCCGTTCAATAATGGCTCGTTGCTCCGCGCGCCCGAGCGCGTTTTGCGTCCACCCATCACGTCCGCCACGGTCGGCGTCGGCCATGCCGCCGCCACCATGATTTCGTTCAGTGGGCGCGCATTGCGCTGCATCGTCGCTTCGCTCGCCTGCCCGGAACTCCAGTCCCGCGCCGTAGGCGTCGGCCAGGACGAAAGGGCCATTGTATTGCCCAAGGTCAGCCCGAACCCGTTCCCGTTCTTTCGTGTTTCCTTGCATTTTTGCCGACGCGCCAGCAAACGCTCCGCGTCGCTGTGCGTGAAATCCTCCCGTGTCGGGGCCGGCCACGGCGCACCAGTAAAGCCGGCTTCGGATGTGCGGCGCGTCGACGGCGCAAGCCGGGATATCGACCGCCCGGCTGGCGTAGCCTTCGCCCTCCAGGTCAGACTGAACTCCGTCGAACCAACCGTAGCCAGCCGCTCCCGCAACCTGCTCTCCCACGACGACAGCGGGCCGGCGGGCACGGACGAGGCGAAGCATGTCGGGCCACAGGTGCCGAGCGTCGTCGGCGCCACGTCGCCGGCCGGCGACGCTGAACGGCTGACAGGGGCAGGAACCGGTCCAGATGGGCCGATCTTCCGGCCATCCGGCAAGATGCAGGGCGCGTGACCATCCACCAATGCCGGCGAAGAAATGGCATTGGGCGAAGCCGGCAAGATCGGCTGGCCGCACGTCGACGATGGATCGCTCGTCAACAAGTCCATCGGGAATAAGCTCGGCTGCGACCAGGTTGCGGAGCCATCGCGCTGCATTTTTGTCAACTTCGTTATAGTAATTCATGTTGGCACGGCGGCACGCTCAGCAGCCGCGGCCCTTGCCGCCCGCTCGGCGCGCGTCTCGCCGTTGTTGTCGGTGATTTTGGGCAGCGTCCACGCGCGGCGCCGCTCACGATAGGCGGCCTGTTTCTCGCATTCGGGCGCGGGCGGCGTCAGGGATCGGGGCGAGCTCATGCCGGGCTCGCGTCGAACAAGTCAACCGCTGTCGCTTCGGCCGATGCCAGGTTCTTTGCGGATACCCGGAAGTAGCTGTTCTTCAATTCAACCCCAACGAACCGACGCTTAAGCCGCAGCGACACGACGCCCTCGCTGCCAATCCCCATGAACGGCGACAGCACCACGTCCCCTGGATTGCTCCACATCGTCACGCACCGCTCGATCAAATCCAACTGCAAAGGGCAGACATGCCGCTCGTCAGGCGCTTCGCGGGCCAACTGCACGTTCAAAGTGTTGGTCTGCCGAATATCCATCCACACCGGTGACGCCCATTGCTGCCACTGCGAAACCGGGAACTTGCCCTCGTCTTGCCCTACAGGTTCGGCATTCTCTCCAGGCGCGCGGAACACAAGCAGGTAATCAGCCATTCCCTGCCGGCTGCGCGTGCTGTCCTTCTTCAGTTGCTTATAAAGCAGCCCAAGCGGCTTCGTGCGCGTCATCTCGACCACGGGGCATTTCCAGATGGTCACACGAGAATGCAGTATCCACCCGGCCGCTTGGTGTGCTCGAATGATGTCTCCCGATAAATCCTTGATTCCGATGACGCCATCCTTCCACTTGGTCAAAGGAAGATCGGAACAATGCACGGCGGACAACCGGCCTGGTTTGGTGAGCCTAGTCATTTCCGCGAGGATGTAGCCATAGTGTTGCAAGAACTCCGCATCATTCGCGCTGTTCCCGATGTCGGCTTCCGAGTCTGAATACGTGAACAAGTTGCTAAACGGTGGAGAGTAAACCGAGAAACCGACAGAACCAGTCGGCAATTGCGGCAGAACCGAACAGCTATCGCCGTGATACGCGACATAGCCGTTACCGTGCGTTTCATTGAGACAGAGAACGCTCATTGCACCATCCATGCCGGCACCTGGCCGTTGTGTTGCGGGTTGTATGGGACGCGGACTTCGCTCGATTGGGCGTTGGCCCGCAACGTGGCCGCGCGCATCGCGGCCTTCATTTCAGCATGGCCTTCCGCCTTGGCGTCGATGACGCGGCCGATTTGATCCTCGCCTTCCGCCACCATAAGATGCACGCGAACCGGATGCTTTTGCCCAAATCGCCAACACCGCCGAACTGCCTGGTAGAACTCCTCATAGGAAAATGACCTACCGACAAAGATCATCTGCGCGCAAAACTGAAAATTCATGCCATATCCAAGCGCCGCAGGTTTCCCGATCAAGACGCGGATGCTGCCGTCGACAAAGCCAGCTATTGCCCGCTCCTTGGCTTCTGCGGTCATTCTGCCACGGACCTCAGCCGCTTTAGGTATTGCCGCCCGAAGCGCGTCGGCTTCCGCATCGAGGTCGCACCAAATCAGCCAAGGCTTATCGTCAGCCAGCACCAGTTTCGCCGCTGACTGGGCGCGCGCAGCAGCGGTTTTTCGCTTGACGGCGTGCATGGAAGTGGCCGAAACGCCATCGGCGAACAGCATTCCGGCGGCCGGTCTCGTGTCTCCTTCGACCCGATGGCGATGGATCGTCATGGGCGGCAAAATGTGACGCGAGCCGTCGAACCCAAGATCTTCCGGGCTTTCGGCCATGATTGCCCATGACGCGCACCAGTCCCAAAATGGCCGCACGGCATGGCCCTTTAACCGCCAAACTCCAGTGTCAGCCGTGTCGTTTTTGAACCAGCGCAGCAGCATTTCGTGGTGTGCCATGACGCCAAGGAACTCGGCATGAGTGCCGATTTCGGTGTGATCGTTCGGCGCGGGCGTGGCGGTAGCGGCAAGGCGGTATGGCGTGGCGGCGAACGCTTCGATCAACGCGCGGGTCGTTTTTCCGGCGAATGATTTCAGCACGCTGCTTTCGTCGAGCACGACACACCCGAACGCCGCTGCATTCAGCCTTCCGAGCCGGTCATAGTTGCATATGTTGATGCCGGGCAAAATATCGGACTGCTCGCGCACCACGCGGGCGAGATAGCCAAACCGCGCGGCCTCCTGTTCGATTTGCCGCGCCACTGCAAGCGGCGTCAAGATCAATGACGGGCGTCCAGTTTCGGTGGCACATTGATCCGCAAATTCAAGTTCGCAAATTGTCTTGCCCAAGCCAGTGTCCAAAAACATCGCGGCCCGGCCGCGTTTAATCGCAAACCGTGTGGCAGCAGCCTGGTAATCGAACATATGCTTTGGCATCACTAGCGGTTCAAAGCCAAACGACTGCGGCGATGGGGCCTTGCTCGCAAGGAATGCTTTATATCCTACCATGTCGATCAAAACGGTATTCCTTGATTGCGCCACGTAAAGCCATCGCGCATGATGTATTCAACCCAGTCATCGCCGCTGTCGCTTTGCGTTCCAGGAACCAGCGATGGAATATAAAGGTGTTCTAGGCACCCAGCTTCCTGTTCCGCTCGCGTCAATTGCTTGTCATGCTTGCCGCAGTGCCATGCGCCGCCGTCCGTAGGAGTGCTGAACAGGCAAGAACGGCAATGCAGCTCCGGAACGGTATCCCCCCAGCATTGCTCGTGGTGGGCGCAAAACTTGCACTCAAACCATGACGGATCGCTGCTGATGCGCGCGGACGGCTCCTTGGCGGCGATGATGCGATGCGCCTTTGCCAGCAACCGCGCGCCCGCAACCGGATCGTATTCAATACGCTCTTGGTAAAGCTCGTCTGTGTTTTTGTTTTTTGCCATGTAGAAGGCTCGTGTCAGGCCCCCAAGGTGCATATAGACCTGCATTTGGGCCATGTGGTCAGGCTTTGACTTCTCGACGCCTTCGCTTTGCAGTTTTTTGAACGACTTCTCCGAATGCGTTTTGAACTCGCACAGATGCCAGGTTTTCGGAGCTTCCGGGAAGCCAACCCCAACGCCATCGAAGCTGCCGCCGAAGTGGCCGGTTTCTTCGTCCCGGACGCTGAACTGCTTGCCCGTGGCCTCGTTTACTTCGAGCACGGTCACTCCGGCCGCGCGCAAATCCGACACGAAGCGGGCTTCCTCCATGTGCCCCGTCTGGAAAAGCCGTAGGAGCCTGCCAGTGTGCCGTGCGCGGGTTGCCCAGCGGTGGCTATACCACAACGCCCGCTCGCACGGACGGCCTATCAGGGAGGCTCCCAAGTGGTCGCGATAGCCGCTCTCTTGCGCCTGCTCATAGCTGGCGTATATCGCGTCAACCGTTGGCATGGGCGCACTCGGTATCGCGGCCATTGTCGGTTCCTTCAGACGATCGGAGGGAAGGGGCGCGCTGTCCATCTTCGCAGGCCCGGCAGCGCGCCCCGGCTTCGCTAGGCGCGGTTGGCCCACGGCATTGCCGCACGAACGGGAGCGGCAGTCTTGGCGACCACGGCAGCCGCCGGCACGCGGGCCGCTTGCTGCGCCACCTGGCGCTGCGCCCCGCCGGCCGGCTCGTAGCCGCCAACCTCGTTCTGCGCTTCACGCTCGATGCCCTGCCGATCCGGCCCGGCCGGGCGCACCTTCAGCGTGACCAGCATCGGCTTCAGGTGGAGCTGTTCGCTGTCCGAAACCGTCATTTGGCCAGCCGCGCGGCAGATGGCGGACAGGTCGCGATGCGCGATCTCGGTCGCCTGCTGGTTCGGGTTGTCCAAGTTAAGATTGACGAAAAACTGCCGGTTGGCGAACTCGCCGTCGATGATGGCGAACGCCAGCGCAAGATACTGCCCGGTTCCGGCCTTGGTCGGGCGCATTTCGCTGGTCACGATCTGCGCCAGATACTTGCCCGCTGGGATGACGGTGCGAGGAGAGGACGGTTCAACGCTATTGGCATCAAACGCTTGTGTCAGCATAGCCATGGGTGCGGTGTCCTGTTCTGTGTTTTTGGTGCGAGGCGTGGTGTGCAGCCGCTAATCTGTTGCTGGGCTATGCCGCCTCCGAGGTTTCGGGCTTACCGCCGGAGAGCGCCGGTATCCACTCAGCAACCGCCGCCCATTCCATCGGCAGCGTGTCCGGCATCGAAAACCTGTTCTTGGCCGTCCATGCCGGACGCTCAGTGGTGTGCAGCACGCGGTCTCCCGCGCCCACGCCACGCACGAGCTTCTTGTCTTTCGTGCTGGCCGAAGTCGGAATTACGCTCGTGCGGTAGTTTGCAAACAGAACAGCGTCGGCCTTCTCGGTCACGAGAGCCGCCGCCGCGTCGTTTAGCTTGATCTTGTAACGATCGTATGGGTCGCTTTCGGGAGACGAGAACCGCTTGACCATGCTGTGCGCCAGCATGATGACTGTCATATTGCGTTCGTCCCGGAGCGCCGCCAGGCCATCGAGAACGCCGCGCCACACGTCGACGGCGGCGGCAAATCCCTTGCCCCAGCCAGGCGTCTCGATGTCCTTCCACCCGTTGTCAACGGCCGTTTGCCGCCACACCATCGGCTCAAGGTGGTCGAGAGAGTCGATGACGACAGTTCGAAAATCGTGCTTTTCGCCGTAGAGAACGCCGATGCTCTCCATGACTTCGTTGTATGATTGCAAGATGCCGAAGCTATCGCCTTCGATGCTGCCGAAGCCATCCTCCGTCTGAATGAACACGGGAGCAGGGGCCGACGCCGCAAGCAGCGTCTTGCCGACGCCGGGCACGCCGTAGATCGCCAGGACCGGCGGCCGTAGCACGTTGGCCCGCCGCAAGGATGCGAGAGAGATCGCCATGTTCAGTATGCCTTTCCGTTGATTGCTCGACGCGCCTCTGGCGTGTGATCGCGCCTTGTGCGGTTGTATTCCAGCTTTTCCGCGATGGCCGATCCGAGGTCGTATCCCATGGCTCCGGCAAGGTCGAACACTCGGATAACGGTATCGGCCAACTCGACTTCGGCCATCGCACGGTGCGGTAGCTTGTCGTCGAGAAGCCCTTTGCGGTGGCCTTCCAGAGCTTCCGACAGTTCGGAATGACAGAGCGCGATGCGCGTAGGAAACAGAGTGTCGTTTTGCTCTCGTGTGCGTGGTTTGCCGGTTGCGAGATCGTGATGCCAGCCGGCTTCAAGCGCGCCGCCATAGCACTCATCCTGCAATACCTTGCCGCAGTGTTGTGTGACTTTCATTCGTTTTGTCTCCTCGTGGTTGCTGTTCAGTCCTCCCGCACAAACGCGCCCGACACATCAAGCCGGTAGAACACATCCGCTTCGATGCCCTCAGTTCCGACCTTGGCCGACCGAACCTGCCGCAGCACGTATTCGCCATCCGCCCATCCCCACGCGGCGAGCACGAGCCAACCGTCGGGACCGGCCTTGGCCTGCCCGTCTATCCCGAGCGCGGCGGCAATAGCGTGCTTGCCCGTGGCTGCGGCGTGGCCGCTGTAGCCCGTGGCTGCGGCGTGGCCTCTGTCGCCCGTGGCTGCGGCGTGGCC
>CAXUHK010000001.1:58916-63589 GCA_964250775.1 uncultured Acetobacteraceae bacterium
GCCCGTGGCTGCGGCGTGGCCGCTGTAGCCCGTGGCTGCGGCGTGGCCGCTGTAGCCCGTGGCTGTATTCTCGGCAGCATGTGCCAGCACCCATTCGACCGCTCGCTTGATAAACGCGGGCAATGACAGTTGGGCCCGAATGGTGATCTCGGCGGACGCGATCTTGGTATCGGCACCGTCCCGGTTTAACTTGCCGGACATGCCGACCTCAGCAAATACGCTGGAATGCAGAGGATAGTATCTCCACACATCAAACGGAGACTCGCAAGCGTGGAAACCGTGTTGGCAAGCCTTTATTCTGCCAGACATGGTGTAAGTCTTCCCGACTTCATATTGATAGCCACGGCACGTCCAGTCGGGTTTGAAACCCTTGTAGGCAATAACCGTCTCGCGCGGCGGCGAAATGGGTTTCTTAGAAGCACGGGGCATGGTGATTCCTTGTGTGCTGGTTTGCTAGGCGGCGGGCGTCAGCAGCTCATACGTCGGCTTTCCGGTCGCGACCGTGCGCGCAGGAACGAACATCGCGCGCAGGCTCTCAGGCCAAGCGGCAAACTTGCTTTCCGCCACCTTCAATTCGGTCGTGATGTATTCGGCCGGGTTCTCGCCCATTTCCACCAACGCCGCAGACGCCTCGCGCAGCTTCGCGGGGTTCCACGCGACCTTTTTCGGAAGGTCCGCCACAACAACCGTGTTGGCCTCGGTGAAGCGCACGGTCCCGGTGTCCTTGCCCCCCGCGCGGCGAGCCGCCCGCGCGGTTTCGGCAAACCTGGCATCTAGCATCGCCTGCAAGCGGTCGCGATAGCCGGCGGCGCGCTTCGCCATGATGGCGGCATCTTCAAGCAGGATCGCGACCTGATCGAGCGGCAGCGCGGCAAGTTGATCCGCATTCATGTCGTCGATGTGGGCCAAGTATGTTCTGTTGCTCATTTGTTTCGCTTTCTGTTCAAATCTTGTCGTGCGTTGCTGTTTTAGGTTGTGTTTTAGGTCGCAATCCTGTTCCTTGGCGCGGCTCTCGCAACTCCTTCAAGCGAAAGGAACACGCTCTTGCGCGCCGCCAGTTCGATGATCGAAAGCCACATTTCCGGTGGGATGCCGGTCTTTTGCCAGCGGAAAGCGCGGCTTGGGTGGCGTCCAAGATCGGCCGCAACCGATTTGTAGCCTCCAAGCGCTGCGATGATTTGGCGGTGCGTCATGGCGAAAAGATATTGCGTTAGACGCAATGCGTCAAGAGCGTTTCTAAAGTAGAATTGTCAACTGATGTGACTGGGTAGGACGATGCCAAAAATGACTGACGAATGGGCCGCTAGGCGCGTTCAAGAACGTGAATTGCAGGTCGCCATAGGGCGGAGAATGCGCTGGGCGCGGAATTTGGTTGAGCCGAACCTATCCGCGTTCGCGCGTGAGTTGGGCGTTCAGCCGCCAGTTGTCACCAAGATAGAGACGGGAGAGCAAGGGGCGTCTGCGATGGTACTGCGCGAATACGCCCTCCGCCTCGGGATCACCGTTGACTATATGATCTTTGGAAGGTTGCAAGCGCAGCCAATGGACTATGAAATGCAACTTCGGCTACTGTCGGAACACCCGGAGCTGCTAGGTATGCAGCGTGCGGCCGATAATCTTCTGGGCAAGGGTAAGGTGGTATTGTCCTAGTCGCTGCCCACGACACCAGCGGCGGGTCTTGAACTGAATTTGGCTGCATAATTCGATGCGTCCTCGACCCTGTTGCGATATAGTAACCTAATCGTTCCCCTTTCGTCTCGCAAAGACTTTTGCTGTCATAAGTGCGTCAAATAGCACGGTTCCCAGCGCTGTTTGCGCGCGGCGACATCTGGTGACAAAAATACCGTTGCGTAAGAAGCAACAACAGTGCATGTTGCGGGTGTCGAAACGCACTGGCACTGGAACCGCACCGATGGCCTATCTTTCCGCGCATATCAAGACGCCTCTTGGGTACGTCAACGTCGAGAGCGGCGGCATGGGAATTTATCTTTCCGTCTCGCGACACGGCGGCAACGACGTGGAAATGGTTGGCGCGCAGATGGGCACGAGCGAAGCTCGCCAGCTTGTGCAGCTTATCTCCATGGCGTGCGACGCGGCAGATGGGGCGATCTCGTGATGTCCCGTTCGCGCAAGCATTCTCCTGTGTCCGGAACGACAACCTGTCGCTCCGAAAAAGACGACAAGCGGCAGGCCAACCGGCGGCTGCGCGCGGCAGTCCGGAGCGCGTTCGCGAGCGGGGCTGAAGCCATGCCAGAGCTACGTGAGGTTTCCGATGTCTGGACGTTTGAAAAATACGGCAAAAGTTGGTTGTCTGACCAATTTGCCGAGTGGATGCGCAAGTAACCCAATCAAAGGTCATTGCTAAATGAGCAAGATGCAGCAGGCCAAGGTCGAGCCGAAGGCGATGGCGGAAGCGATGCACGCCGGACGCCCGCCGCTTGATGACCAAGCGGCTGATGCTTGACCTGTTGCTGGCGTGGCGCGGGCAGGAGTTCGACGAGACTGCGGCGGCCCGCCATGCCTGACGCCGAGCCCACCTGCTACCGGGTCGCGGACGTGGCCCGGCGCTGGGCGTGCTCGCAAGGCAAGGTTCACGCGATGGTCAAGCGCGGCGAACTGCCTTGCTTGCGTCTTGGCAACATGATGCGTATTCCGATTGCCGCAGTCGCGGAGATGGAAACACGCCGATGCCAGACGCAAGCCGTCCCCGCCTGTTCCGCGTCGTCGGGCGGGAGCAGTGGTATATCAAGCACCGAGGCCGGCGCGTCTCTACGGGATGCACGGATCGCGCGGAGGCTGAACGTGTTTTAGCTCGCTACGCCAGCGCGGGCTCGGCACCTCAGATCGCGGCAAAAACGCTTTCGTCGCTTTTGGCGGCCTACCTCGATGACCGTCGCGAGCGGGCCGCGCCAGGTGCCACGCGGCTTGCCTACGCCCACGCGGCGATTGGCCGGCACATTGGCCGCTTGCCGCCGGAAGCCGTTTCTGAGCGCGTCCTGAAATCCTACACGGCGAGCCGGCGGGCGGATCGGGTTTCGCTCACGACCGTCAGGACCGAATTGCAGGCGCTCCGGGCTGCCCTGCTATGGGCCGTCAAGAAACGCTTGATCGCCCAAGCTCCCGAAGTCCCTCTTCCGCCGCGCCCGGAAGCGCGTGACCGCTGGCTGACGCGGATTGAGGTCGAGCGGCTGCTTGCGGCCTGTGCCGATCACCACCTGCGCCTGTTCATTCTGCTGGCACTGCACACTGCGGCGCGGTCGAGCGCGATCCTGGCATTGACGTGGGGGCGCGTCGATATGGACGGGAGGCGCATCGACTTGCGAGCGCCGGGCCAAAGCGCCGCCAAGCGCGCCGTCCGCGTTCCGGTCAACAACACGCTTCATGCCGCGCTGGTCGAAGCGCACGCGGTCGCCACTAGCGCATACGTGATCGAGTGGGGAGGCAATCGAGTGCAGCGGATCATCAAGGGCTTTCGCGCGGCGGCGCGCCGGGCTGGTCTCGATGACGTGACGCCTCACACGCTGCGCCACACGGCCGCGACGTGGATGATGCAGGCCGGCATCCCCACGGCGCGGATCGCGGCCTATCTCGGGCACACCAGCGAGCGGATGGTTGAGCAAACCTATGCCCATCACCACCCGGATTTCATGGGCGATGCGGCCCGTGCGTTAGGGTAACGGTCCATATGGCTCAAAGAACACTGTGGAAACCGCCAACTTTTGCTTCGTAACCTACTGAAATCCTTGGTCGGAGTAAGAGGATTCGAACCTCCGGCCCCTGCGTCCCGAACACAGTGCTCTACCAGGCTGAGCTATACTCCGTTCACAGCCTCTTAGCGGTGCCGCGTCCGGGAGGCAAGGCTACAGCTTCGATGGCGCGCTGGCAGGTTGCGCCGCGGCGGGAAGGCTTGCCAGCCGGGCCAGCAACGTGGGCACGCCGCTTACGACCTCGTACAGGTCGCGGATGTCGGGGCGGGCGAAGCCGGCGGCGATGGTTGCCTCGATCAACGCCAGCAGCGGCTGCGCGCAACCGGCCACGTCGCCGATCAGGATCGGCTTGTCGTGCAGGCCGAGCTGGCGCCAGGTCAGGATCTCGAACGTCTCGTCCAGCGTGCCAAGCCCGCCGGCGAACGAGACGAAGGCGTCGGCCAACTCGAACATCCGCGCCTTGCGGCTGTGCATACTGTCGGTGACGATCATCTCCCGCACTCGCTGGTGCGCCACCTCGGAGCGGGTCAGGAACTCGGGGATGACGCCCACAACCTCGCCGCCGGCGTCCAACGCCGCGTCCGCCACCGCGCCCATCAGGCCGATCTCGCCGCCGCCATAGACCAATCGCAGCCCGGACTCCGCCAGCCCGCGCCCGAGCTCCGTGGCGGCGGCACGGAACAGCGGCAGGTGGCCCGTACTGGCGCCGCAGAACACGGCGACGGATCGGATGCTCGGCATGGCGTCTCCTTCCTCGGCAGCCCGGGTGGCAGCCACCTCTACCCGCGCAGCGCCGCCGCCGCCACCACGGCGGGCTTCTATTCCTTCCTGCCGACCGACTACCGCGGCGTGTCGGAGCTCGGCCTCATCGCCGGCTCGGGCATGATCATCGCCTTCGTGGTGGCGATCACGTTGCTGCCCGCCCTGATCCGCCTGTTCAACCCGCCGTCCGAGGGGACGGAGGTC
>CAXUHK010000001.1:63599-68176 GCA_964250775.1 uncultured Acetobacteraceae bacterium
CCGCTGTCGCCCGGCGCGCGCCTTCCCCACTGCGCGATCTCCCGCACCGCGACCGCCGGGCCGCGCAGGCATCGCGCGAACCGGGCGGTGTCGCTGCCGAGCACGCCCCAGGCGCACCGGAACAGCAGCAGCGCCAGCACGGCGGTTCCGGCGAGCGCGTGCGCCCGCCCGGCCGGCGCGTGCCGGCTGGCGACGGCGACAACCGTGGCAAGCGCCACGGCGGGCGCGAACAGCCGGGTCGGCAGGTCCCAGACCCGCATCGGCAGCCGCAGCGCCTGGGACGGCCGCAGCGTCGAGCGTGGCCGCAAGGCCGGGCGGGGCGCGGGGCGCTGGCTCATGGATCGGCTCTCCGAGTGAAGCTTGCCGCACTCTGCCACGGCCGGCCTTGGTTTCCAGCCAAGGCGCCTGCCTTGCTAAAAAGCGCCCAACCCCGCTAAGCCCCCAGCCTCCACAAACGGGGGGCCGCAAACAGGGCACCATGTCACTCGTCAACTCGTTCCGTCTCGTCGCCGCACCGCCGCACCGCGCCGGCCGCCCGTTCCTGGCGGCCGGGATCGCCGCCTTCGTCCTGGGCCTGCTGTTCCTGCACGCTTTGGCCTGGATCGGCCTGCTGTTCACGCTGTTCTGCCTCTACTTCTTCCGCGACCCGACGCGGGTGCCGCCGTTGCGGCGCGGCCTGTTGGTGGCGCCGGCCGATGGCCATGTCGTCTCGGTGACGCCGGCGGTGCCGCCGGCGGAACTCGGCCTCGGCCCGCGGCCGCGTTGGCGCGTGGCGATCTTCCTCTCGGTGCTGGATGTTCACGTGAACCGGATGCCGGCCGACGGCACCGTGACCCGCATCGCCTACCGCCACGGCGCCTTTCTCAACGCCAGCCTGGACAAGGCCAGCGAGCGCAACGAGCGCAACGCGTTGGCGATCCGCTTGGCCGACGGGCGCGAGATCGCGGTGGTGCAGATCGCCGGGCTGATCGCGCGCCGCATCCTGTGCCATGTGCGCGAGGGCGACGCGGTGCGCGCCGGCGAGCGTTTCGGCATCATCCGCTTCGGCAGCCGCACCGACCTCTATCTGCCCGAGGGCGTGCGCCCGGCGGTTGCGATCGGCCAGACCATGATCGGCGGCGAGACGGTGATCGCCGACCTGGCGACCGAGCATGGGACGGCCGCGATTGGCTGACTACCCGTCCGCGCCGGGCCGGCGGCCACTCACGCCGCGACGGGTGGCGCTGGCCGAGAAGCGGATGCGCAAGCTGCGGCAGCGGCTGCGCCCGCGCAACCGGCCGCGCTTCAAGGGGCCTTCGTTCAACCGGATGCTGCCCAACCTGCTGACCATGCTGGGCCTGTGCGCCGGGCTGACCGGGATGCGCCTCGCCCTCGATGGCAGGTTCGGGGCGGCGGTGGTCTCGGTCGCGGTGGCGGCGGCGATCGACGGCATGGACGGCAGGCTGGCCCGGCTGCTCAAGGCGAGCTCGCGGTTCGGTGCCGAGTTCGACAGCCTGACCGACTTCCTGTGCTTCGGCGTGGCGCCGCCGTTCATCCTATATCTCTGGTCGCTGCAGGCGGCGCGCGGCTACGGCTTCATGCCCTGCGTGCTGTTCACCGTCTGCATGGCGCTGCGCCTGGCGCGGTTCAACGCCTCGCTGGAGGCGCTGGGCGGCGAGGCGGCGCATCCGGCCTACACCTACAACTTCTTCGTGGGCGTGCCGGCTCCGGCCGGCGCCGGCCTGGTGCTGTTCCCGTTGTTCGTGGGCCTGGAGGCGCGCGAGATGCACTGGGGCGGCCTCCTTGCGGTGGTGCAGTACCCGCTGTTCGATGCCGTGGTGCTGACGGCGACGGCGCTGCTGCTGGTCTCGACGCTGCCGGTCTGGAGCTTCAAGAACTTCAAGGTGCCGGCCGAGTACGTGTTGCCGCTGCTGCTCGGTACGGTGCTGTTCGCGCTGCTGCTGGTCGCCGACCCGTGGGCGGGGCTTGCCACCGGCTGCGTGATCTACGCCGCCATGCTACCGTTCAGCGTGCGCAGCTTCCGCCGCCTGAAGCGGGCCGCCGAGAGCGCTCCCGACGAGGTCGATGCGCCCGATCTTGATGCTGCGGAGCCGCCGCCGGCGCGTTAGGCTCGCTCCAGGGATCAAGGAGTTCGCCATGAGCTATTCCAACGCCTCGCCGGACCGTTCCTCGCTCCGGCTGTCGCGCGGCACCGCGCTGGCGCGCAACTGGTGGGCATTGGTGCTGCGCGGCGTGGTGGCGCTGGTGTTCGGCGCGATCGCCTTCCTCACGCCGGTGGCGGCGCTCGGCTCGCTGGTGCTGGTGACCGGAATCTACCTGGTGGTCGACGGCGTGTTCGCGATCGTGGCCGCGATGCGCGCCGCCAGCCATCACGGGCGCTGGACGACGTTGCTGCTGGAAGGCGTGCTGGGCCTGTTGCTGGGCCTGGTCGCGATCCTGCTGCCGGCGGTGGCGGTCGGCGTGTTCGTGCTGTTGCTGGCGGCCTGGGCGCTGGTGACCGGCGTGCTGATGCTTGTGGCGGCATTCCACACCGGCCACACCCATTGGCTGCTGGCACTGGGCGGCTTGGTGTCGCTGGTATGGGGCGTGCTGCTGGTGGCGAACCCGTTCGGCGGCGCGGTGGTGCTCACCCTCTGGCTCGGCGCCTACGCGGTGTTCTTCGGCGTCACCATGATCGCGCTCGGCCTGCGGCTGCGGGCCCGGCACGCCGCCGCGCTTTAGCCGTCCAGCATCGCCGCGACCACCGCCGGATCGACCGCCTCGATGCTGCGGTCCTGCCAAGTCGGGCGGCGATCCTTGTCGACCAGCACGGCGCGCACGCCCTCGGCGAAGTCGGGATGCCGGGTGACCCGGCACGCCATCCCCAGCTCCGCCGCCAACGCCGCCGGCAGCGTCAGCCCGCCGCCGCGCCGGATCGCCGCGAACGACCACGCCACGGCCGCCGGCGAGGCGGCCCGCAAGCTGGCGAGGGCAGCCGTGGCGGCCGTCCCGCTCTCCCGTCCCAACCGAGCGACGACTTCGGCGGCGCTCGGGGCGGTGAAGCAGCGCTCGATCATCGGCAACTCGGCTTCCAGCGAGAACGGTGACGGGTGCCCATCGGGCAACGCCGTCAACCCGTGGCACAGCAGCGCCGTCCGCAACGCCGGCAGGTCGGCGCGCGCGACGAAGTGGGTCGCCAGCCCTGGCGCCATGGCGTCGGCGCCGCTCAACCGGTGCCCGGTCAGCCCGAGGAACATGCCGAGGCCTCCCGGCATCCGGCCCAGCACATGCGTCATGCCGACATCGGGGAACAACGCGATGGCCGTCTCCGGCATGGCGAACAGCGCCGCGTCGGTGGCGACCCGGACGCGGCCATGGATCGCCAGCCCGACGCCGCCGCCCATGCACACGCCATCCACCAGCGCCACGATCGGCTTGGGATAACCCGCCATGGCGCCGTTCAGCCCATACTCGCCGGCGAAGTAATCGTGGATCGCGCCGTCGTCGCCGGCCAACGCCCACGCGCGTACCGCCCGAACGTCGCCGCCGCTGCAGAAGGCGCGGCCCTCGGCGGCCTCGACCAGCACGAACGTCACTCCCGGATCGTCGGCCCAGTCATTGAGCGCCGCCGCGATAGCCTGGATCATCTCGACGTCGAGGGCGTTCATCGCGGCCGGGCGCTGCAGCCGCACCACGCCGACCGGCCCGTGCCGCTCGACGGCGACGCCCCGCTGCATCAGCGCCGGGAGCGGGTCATCATCCGGTGCAGCACGCCCATGCCCGCGCGCCGCATCACCGGACCCACCACCATCGCCATCACCGTCGCCTCGCCGAGCTGCGCCCGCGCCTCCTCGCGCACCATCAGCGCCTCGCGCTCGACCCGACCCGGCTTGCTGAACAGCGCGACGCTGCCCAGCGCCGCCGCCAGCACGAGGTCGACGCCAGCCACGATCAGCGTCGCCCACAGCGCGCCCACGGAGGGGACGAGCGCCAGCGCGCCCGCGACGTGCAACGCCACCAGCAGCCCCAGCGCGAACACCGCCGCGACCAGCGCGAAGGCCGCCCGCTTCGCCTGGCGGCTGACCAGGCTCTGGATGCGCAGCTTCTCGGCCTGCGCCGCGACCCTGCCGAGCTGGACGACGCGCAGGGCCATCTCTAGCGCGAGAGCCGGCCGAGCAGGTAGCCGGCGGCGGCGGCCACCAGCACGGCGGCGATCGGCATCTCGCGCACCTGCCCGGCCAGGCTCTCGGTCTGCTCATGGGCGATGTCGCTGGCGCGGTGGGCCAAGTCCTGCGCCCGCCCGGAGATGTCGGAGGCCATCGGCGTCACCCGCTCGCGGATCAACTGGTCCACCTGGCCCCGCAGCTCGCGGATCTGGGCGTTGGCGTCGTTGGAGGCGCCGCGGATCCTGCTTGCGGTCGATGCCATGGCTGATCTCCTGTTGTTGCGCTATGTCGGCCGTGCAACGCGAATACGTGATAATGGGTTGCGCGATCGGAGGGAACGTCGCTGAAGGCTTTGCAATGACCGCTTTGCCATGAGCGGGGCGCCGATCGCGGCGTTGCGGCAAGTCTGGTTCCGCCCGCAAGGCGACCCGC
>CAXUHK010000002.1:0-22834 GCA_964250775.1 uncultured Acetobacteraceae bacterium
CCCGGAGACGTGGTGTGCGGCGGGGCCGGGACCATGCAGGTCGCCACCGCAGGCGGCGCCGCCACCAGCGTGAGCGGCGGCGGCGCCAGCACGATCTCCGGGGGCACCGGCAGCCTGGCGACGTTCGGGGGTGCCGGCACGGAGTCCGTACAGGGCGGCAGCGCCGGCCGGAATTACCTGGTGGCCGGGGCCGGGGCCGCGACCCTGTCCGGCGGCGGCAACGGCGACCAGCTCTACGCCAACGGCAGCGCCGGCGACACGCTGATCGCCAGCGTCGGCACGACCACGATGGGGGCGGTCGGCTCGACCGGCAACAACGTGTTCTTCGGTAACAGCGGCAACGAGGTTATCGCCGCCGGCGGCGGCGTCGACTCGGTGATCGCCGGGGGCGGGGCCGCCACCATCTTCGGTGGTGCCGGCACCACCAACCTCTATGCCGGCTCCGGCACCAACGAGGTGTTCACGGCGGGGTCCGGGGCCGAGTTCGTCCAGGGCGGCAGCGGCAACCTGAACGCCTTCCTGGCCAAGGGCGCGGCCCAGATCGGGCTGGCCAGCGGCAGCGCCGGCGGCACGCTGGCCATCTACGGCTTCAAGGTCGGGACAGACACGTTCCACCTGTCCGGCTACGGAACGGCGAATCCCACGCTGACCGTGGCCAGCGGCTCGACCAGCTTCACCCTGTCCGACAACACCCATGTCACCGTGTTCAACGTGACCAACCTGACCAGCGCGTCGTTCGTCTAAGCCGAGCCAGGGCCGGGGTTGCGATCCCCCGGCCCTGATCGCGCTGCCCCCCAGGATTACCGACACGGCACCCAATGCTCGCAGCCATTGGTGGGACGTGTGCCGCGTGGATGGCCGGGTCAAGCCCGGCCATGACGTAAACTTTTGATTTTAATAAATATATTGCGCCGGACAATCGTGGGTTCAGCCCGGGCACCAGTGCGTGGCCGCGTCCATCGCGAATGATGGGCACGCGAGGTCGACCAACGACGCGCAACGGGATCCCGATACACGGCAACCAGTCCGGACAGCGCCGTCAAACTGCGCAATGCGCTGCGCCAAGCCGCCGCCGCGGCCGACGTCGCCGCGTCCCGCGCGACGTTCAGCTTGCAGTCACATCCAGTGGCCGCCGGCATCGTGCCGGTCCGGAGCAAGGGTCCCGCGATGCCGACCATTCACGATCAGGATGCAGCGGCGGCGACGGTCCCCGCCGGCTGCACCGCGAACCGCAACGCCGCCGACACGCATCCCATCGGCGTCACCGACAGCAGCGCCGGCGGCACGCTCGCCACCGCACCCACGACCGGCGGCTCGACCAACGCCACGCTATCCGACGACACGCCTGTCACGGTGATCGGCGTAGCCAATTTGATCGACGCGTCATTCATCTAAGTCGAACAGGGTCAGGTACGTTGCCTTGGCCGTATTCGTGGCACGCAATTTCGTAATTACCGCCGTGCATTTTGCGTGGCGTGCCTGTATTGATTGTAACTTGATTGCTCGGTGCGATCCGCGCACCAGTATGGGGCCGCCTCCATTAAGGATCGCGGGTCCTCGCGGTCGATCAACAACGCATGACGGGATTTGAGCAATGGCAGACAGTTGGGGTACGATCGCGGCCAACGCGGTCAGGGATGCCGGTGTGACGGCCAGCGACGCGGTTGCGGGCGGGACGACGACCGCAGCCAACGCGGCCTCGGGCGCGACCGCGGCCGCCGCGGTTTCGGGAGCAGTGACGACAGCGACTAACGCCGTCAACGGCGCCGCGACCATTGCGGGCGGCGCGGTCTCTGATGCCGTGACGGTGCCGTCCGGATCGGCCCACATCATCGTCCTGGGCGCCGGCAGCGATGCGGTCGCCAGCACCGGCGCCGACACCATCATCGGCGGCCTCGGCAGCGGCACCATCACCGCGAGCGGCGGCGGGCAGGTGGTGTTCGGCGGCGCGGGTCCGATGACCTTCGCGAGCGGCGGCGCCGCGACGGTGGTGGGCGGCGTCGGCAACGCGACGCTGTTCGGCTCCAACGCCGCCGGCACCACCGACATCTACACCGGCGCCGGCAGCAGCGTGTTCGTGGGCGGCTCGGGCAACACCGTCATGCAGGGCTTCGCCACCGGCACCACGACCACGGCGTTCGACGGCGCCGGGGCCACCGAGTTTGGGCTGACCAACGGCAGCGCCGGCGGCTCGCTGGCCATCTACGGTTTCAAGGCCGGCACCGACAGCTTCCACCTGGCCGGCTACGGCAGCCCTGACGCCTCCGCCGGAGCCACCACCGCCGCCGGCTCGACCAGCTTCACCCTGTCCGACAACACCCATGTGACGCTGGTCGGCATCACCAGCCTCGGCAGCGGCTCGTTCGTCTGAGTGCCCGCTCTGAGGCAACGTCGCTGTAGCTCCGCTTCGCACCGATTCTCGACGGTCAAGCAGGGGCATTTCCGGTCCTGGGCTTCCCTTGACACTACGGATCGCCCGGCGGACCCTGACGTCAAAGACGCGGCGTCTGGCATTGACGCCGCCAGGGAGAGACGTTCATGCACGCGGCCGGAACCCGACTGATCCTCGCTTCGGCGGTCGCTTGCCTCGCGGCAGTACCCGTGGTGCGTGCCGAGGCCAAGGTCCTGCTCGGCCTGGTGTCGATCTCCGCCAACGAGGCCAACAACCAGCGGTTCATCGCCGGCGCCAGCAAGGCGGCCACCGGCCTCGGCTGGGACGTGTCGGTGATCGACGCCGCCGGCAGCGCCGACCAGGCCAATGCCGCTATCCAAAACCTGGTGCAGCGCCGCGCCGGCGCCATCGTGGAGATGGTGTTCCCGGTCAGCTCGCTAGGCGCCGGGCTCAGGGCCGCCCAGGCGGCGGGCATCCCGGTCGCGAGCTGGGGCGGCGGCATGGGCCGCGGCGTCGTCGCGACTAACGGCTCCGGCGGGCCGATGGCCAAGCCGATCGTCGAGCAGCTCGTGGCCGATCTCGGCGCCCACGGCTCGGTGCTCGAACTGACCTACCACACCGGCGAGGTGTGCCGGCAGCGCGAGGCGGTGGCCGACACCATCCTGGCCGCCGCCCCCGGCCTCAAGGTCACCAAGGACGAGGTCCGCATCCCGGGCTACTTCCAGGACGGCGCGCAGTACGCGACCGCCTGGCTCGCGGCGCACCCGGCGAGCACGGAGCCGTTGGCGATCTGGGGCTGCTGGGACGACCCGGCGGTCGGCGCGATCTCGGCCCTGCGCCAGCAGCGACGCACCGACGTCAAGGTCTACGGCGTGAACGGCAACGCGCAGGCGGTGGACGCGATCCAGAAGGGCCGCATGACCGCCACCGCCTGGCAGGACAGCTTTACCGAGGGCGAGCGGCTGGTGGCGACGCTGGACGCCGCGCGCCAGGCCGGCGCGTCATGGCAGCCTAAGGCGGTGGAAGTGCCGGCCGTAATGGTGACGAAAGCCAGCGTCGACGGCTTCCTCAAGCTGCACCCGGACGCCAACCCAACCAATTGATGCCGGCGCTCGTCGAGGCACAGGCACTCATCGAAGTCCGGGCGCTCGTCAAGCGGTTCGGCGGGGTCCACGCCCTGCGCGGCGTGGACCTGCACGTCCATCGCGGCGAGGTGCTTGGCCTGATCGGCGCCAACGGCGCCGGCAAGTCGACGCTCATCAAGATCCTCGCCGGCATCGAACAGCCGGACGGCGGGACGCTGCTGATCGACGGCCGGCCCGCGACGATTCCGGACACCGCCACGGCGCTGCGCCACGGGCTGAGCTTCATCCACCAGGAACTGAACCTGGTGGGTCAGATGAGCGTGCTGCAGAACCTCGGGCTGGGGCTGCCGCAGGCGTCGCGGGCCGGGTTGTTCGACCGTGGCGGGCTGACCCGGGCGGCGCTGCCGGTGCTCCGCCGCCTCGGCATCGACGTGGCGCTCGACCGCCGCGTGGCGTCGCTGCCCGTGGCGCAGAGATGGCTGGTCGCCATCGCGCACGCGTTGCTGCACGCCTCGCGGCTGATCGTCATGGACGAGCCCACCGCGTCGCTGTCGTCGCGCGAGGCCGACACGCTGATGGCCATCGTGCGCCAGCTCTCGGCGGACGGCGTGGCCATCCTCTACGTGTCGCACCGGCTCGACGAGATCCTGGCGCTGTGCCATCGCGTGACCGCGTTCCGCGACGGCAGCATGGTGATGCAGGCGCCGCGCGCCAGCCTCGACCGCGCCATGCTGGTGGAAGCGGTCGTGGGCCACGCGACGCCCGCCACGGAGCGCGCCGCGCCATCTGTCGGCCGACGTGTCGCCCGAGAGGCGGTGCTGTCGGTCGACGGGTTGCGCCGCGCGCCCGTGGTGCGCGGGGTCGGCTTCACCCTGTTCTCCGGCGAGGTGCTGGGATTGGCCGGGCTGGTCGGCGCCGGCCGCAGCGAGACGGCGCGGATGCTGTTCGGGGCGGACCGGCCCGACGCCGGCACGATGCGCCTGGACGGCCGGCCGTTCGCGCCGCGGCAGCCGGCCGACGCGGTGCGGGCCGGCGTGGCGCTGGTGCCGGAGGAGCGACGCTCGGAAGGCCTGATCCTGGACAAGAGCGTCGCCTTCAACGCCACGCTCACCGTGCTTGACAAGCTCACCTGGGCGCCGGGCCTGCCGCTGCTGTCCATGCCGCGCCGGAAGGCGCTGGCGGAACAACTCGGCGCGCGGCTGATGCTGCGCGCCGCCTCGACCGAGCTGGCGGTGGGCCGGCTGTCCGGCGGCAACCAGCAGAAGGTGGTGCTGGCGAAATGGCTCGCCGCCCGCCCGCGCGTGCTGATCCTCGACGAGCCGACGCGTGGGGTCGACGTCGCCGCCCGCGCCGAGATCCACCGCTTCGTGCGCGAGCTGGCGGACGCCGGCGTCGCGGTGCTGGTGATCTCCTCGGAACCGGACGAACTGCCCGACTTGGCCGACCGGGTGCTGGTCATGGTCGAGGGCCGCATCACCGCCGAGCTTGCCGGGGGCGCCGTCACCCGCGCCGGGATCGTCGCCGCCAGCTACGAAACCGCGCCGGCGCCGATCCCCGCGTGAGGCGCCTGCTGCTCCTGCTGTCGCGCTACGGCACGCTGATCGGGCTGGCCCTGATGCTGGCCGGCTTCTCCGCCCTGGCGCCGGCGGCGTTCCCCAGCGTGGGCAACCTGGTCAACGTGCTCAACCAGGCGTCGCTGGCGATGATCGTCGCCGGCGGCCTGACGGTGGCGGTGATCGTCGGCGAGCTCGACCTCTCGATCGGCTTCTTCGCGAGCTTCGCCGGCGTGCTGGTGACTGGACTCATGGCGCGCCAGCATTGGCCGGTGCCGGTCGCGATCGGCGGCGTGCTGGGCTGTGGCGCGTTGATGGGGCTGGTCAACGGCTTCATCGTGACCCGCGTCGGCGTCAACTCGGTGATCGCGACGCTCGGCACCGGCACCATCGTCGTGGGCCTGAACTTCGCCTACTCCACTGGCGCGCCGATCGTCTCCGGCGTGCCCGACAGTTTCGTCGACATCGCGCTGAACCGCACCGCCGGCATCCCCAACGACGTCCTCATCATGGCGGCGGTGATGCTGGCGCTGTGGGCGCTGGTCGAGCGGACGACGGTCGGCCAGCAGATCCAGGCCGTCGGCGGCAACCCGGTGGCGGCACGGCTGTCCGGCATCCGGGTCGAGCGGATCAAGACGCTGGGCTTCGTCGCCAGCGGGGTGTGCGCGGCGCTGACCGGCGTCCTGCTCGCCGCGGCCCTGGGCAGCGGCACCACCAGCGCCGCCGACAGCTACCTGCTGACCGCGTTCGCGGCGGTGTTCCTGGGCTCGGCCACCCTGCGCGACGGCGAGTTCCACGTGCTGGGCACCTTCTTCGGCGTGCTCATCATCGCGGTCGGCTTCAACGGGCTGGCGATCTTCGGGGCGCCCACCTTCAGCCAGTACGTGTTCCAGGGATCGTTGCTGATCGTGGCGGTGGGCCTGTCCAGCCTCGGGCGGCTGTACGGCCGGCGCTGAAGCGGTCAGGCGACGCGGAAGATGCCGAAGCCCTCGACCTCGCGGACCTGCTCGAACCGCGCCCAGCGGTCGAAATCGTGCAGGATCACCAGCCGGTCGAGGTCGCCCGCGATCTCCTTGTTGATGCGGTCGAGCGAGCGGAGCTGGTCCCAGACGCTGCCGATGCCGGAGCCGAGCGGGATGTAGACCCCGTCATTGTCGGTCCCGGTCAGGTTGCGCGCGCCGTAGACGCAGTCGCCGGACACCACCACCCGCCCCTTCGCGGTGTCCAGCACGACGAACTGCTGGCCGATGGTGTGGCCCTCGCCGGTGCGGGCGTGCACGCCGGGCAGCACGTCGTCGGTGTCGCCGTCGAGCAGCATGAGGCGGTGCTCGCGCGCGGCATCCAGCGCGCTGTAGATGTCGTCGGGATCGAGCACCTGCGTTAGGAAGCCGAACTGGCGCGGCAGCGCCATCAGCTCGATCCAGCTCAGGAACTCGCGTTTCTGGATGTGCAGCCGGGCGCGCGGGAACTGCTCGATCGACCCCATATGGTCGAAATGCGCGTGCGACAGCACGATGTCGGTGACGTCCGCCGGGGTCACGCCGATCTCGGCCAACATCCGAACCGGCGAGATCCAGCGCGGGATGCCGAACTTCTCCGCCACCGCGACGCCGTTGCCCTCGCGCATGAAGCCGCAATCGACCAGGATGGTGCGGCCATGCCCCTGCGCGCAGACGAAGGCGAACGGCACGTCCATGCCGCCCTCGCCATAGGCGCCCTGGATCAGGCTGGCGACCGGCTGGTCCTTGCTCCTCGCGTACTCGACCACGAACACGTCCCAGAGCCCGTCCGATGCCGACCCGGCAGCGCCGTTGCCATCCGCCATGTCACGATCTCCTGTCCGCCGCCGAATCGTGCCCAGCTCTTAAAGCGGTGGCCCTTGAAGCGCCAGCCGATGCCGCCATGATGCACCTCGGGCGAGCCGATGCCAAAACCCGGAGGGACAGCGGATGACCGACGCTTCAGACTACACGCCACCGGAAATCTGGACCTGGGACCAGGAGAGCGGCGGCCGGTTCGCGTCCATCAACCGCCCGGTCGCCGGGGCCACGCACGACAAGGAACTGCCGGTCGGCCGCCATCCGCTGCAGCTCTACTCGCTGGCGACACCCAACGGCGTCAAGATCACGGTCATGCTGGAGGAGTTGCTGGCGCAGGGCCATGCCGGCGCGGAGTACGACGCCTGGCTGATCCGCATCAACGAGGGCGACCAGTTCGGCAGCGGCTTCGTGGCGATCAACCCCAACTCGAAAATCCCGGCGCTGCTGGACCGCGGCGGCCCGGAGCCGATCCGGGTGTTCGAATCGGGCGCGATCCTGCTCTACCTGGCGGAAAAGTTCGGCGCGTTCCTGCCGACCGACATCCGGACCCGCACCGAATGCCTGTCCTGGCTGTTCTGGCAGATGGGCAGCGCTCCCTATGTCGGCGGGGGCTTCGGCCACTTCTACGCCTATGCGCCGAGCAAGATGGAATACCCCATCAACCGTTTCGCGATGGAGGCGAAGCGCCAGCTCGACGTGCTGAACCAGCGCCTGGCGGACAACGAGTACCTGGCAGGGGCTGAGTATTCCATCGCCGACATCGCGGTCTGGCCCTGGTACGGCGGCCTCGCCAAGGGGCTGCTCTACGGGGCGGGCACGTTCCTGCAGGTCCAGGACTATACCCACGTGCAACGCTGGGACGAGCTGATCGCGGCACGCCCGGCCGTGCAGCGCGGGCGCATGGTCAACCGCATCTCCGGCGAGCCGTCCAGCCAGTTGCCCGAACGCCACGACGCGGGCGACTTCGAGACCAGGACGCAGGACAAGCTGACGGCCGGAGCCTGACGCCGGGTCATGGGCATGGAACTCACGAACCGGGACGTGCTGGTCGTGGTCGACGTGCAGGAGGATTTCCTGCCCGGCGGAGCGCTGCCGGTGCCGGACGGCGATGCCGTGATCGCCCCCTGCAACGCGCTCGGGCGCCGGTTCGCCCATGTCGTGCTGACGCAGGACTGGCATCCGCCGGGCCACGCCTCGTTCGCGTCGACCCATCCCGGCAAGCGGCCGTTCGTCGACACGGCCGAATTGTCTTATGGCGCCCAGGTGCTGTGGCCTGACCATGTGATCCAGGGCACGCCGGGCGCGGCGCTGGCGAGCGGCCTCGACATGTCGCGCGCGGAACTCATCATCCGCAAGGGCTGCAACCCCGCCATCGACAGCTACTCCGCCTTCACGGAAGCCGATCACGTCACCACCACGGGACTGGCCGGGTACCTGCGGGCGCGCGGCATGGAGCGGGTGTTCGTCTGCGGGCTGGCGACCGATTTCTGCGTGGCGCTGACCGCGATGGACGCGCGCGAGGCGGGGTTCCAAACTTTCGTCGTGGCCGACGCGGTGCGCGGCATCGACATCGATGGCAGCATCGACAAAGCGTGGGCCAGGATGGTGGCGTGCGGCGTGGAGCGGATCGAGCGGGCGGCGCTGGCCTAGGTGTGTAGTCCCGGAGTGTGATGGTGCAAACTCAACCCTGACCCGTCAGGAGGAGGATGCAGCATGGCAGCAGTTCTTCACGGCAGCCCCTCCGTTGCTATTCCGCTCGCTGTGCGAGCGGAACCTTTAAGCAACTCCGCCCAGTTCCGCTCCGCCGAAGGCAAGATCCACATGTTCCTGGCCATCCATGGCGTCAGCAAGTTTGCCTACGTCGAGTTCCATCCGACCGCCGAGATGGCCACCGGCGGCGCCTTCATGCGCAGCGCGATCAAGGCGTTCCCGTACCAGATCCACACCGTGCTGACCGACAACGGCGTCGCCTTCACCAAGAACGCCTCAACCAGGTGGGATGGCATGCGCCATGTGCTCGACCGTGCCTGCGACGAGCACGGCATCGAACACAGGCTGACTAAGCCCTACCACCCCTGGACCAACGGTCAGGCCGAGCGGATGAACCGGACGGTCAAGGACGCCACCATCAAGGCTTTCCACTATGAGACGACCCAGGCTCTTTGCGCCCACGTCCTAAGTTTAGTCGATGCCTACAACTTCGCAAAGCACCTCAAGGCCCTGCGATGGCGCACGCCCTTCCAGGCCATCTGTGAAGTCTGGAACGCCGACCCCACCTTGTTCAAAATCAACCCGCACCATCTCATCCCGGGACCAAACACCTAAAGCGATTTAGCAATTCAACTAACTGCGGCAGCTCACGATCTACAACCGCGAAAATGCATGAGGGAATGGTTGCACCATCATCCCGACCGTAGCCGTCCTACGATCAATTGCTGTAGCGCTCCTCCAAAGTCGTCGCCAAGTGGCGACGTAGCATGATGACGAACGCCCGGGCAGCGGGTGACGGGTTCCGTGTGGAAAGCTGGACGACGTTGATGGGGACGGGCGGCATCTCAAATCCGCGCAACACCCGGACAAGCCTGCCGTCGGTGATATGCCGCTCCATCAGGTAGTCGTTCGCCATCACCAGACCGGCCGATCGCAGGCCGGCGGCGACCAGCACCTCGCCGTCGTCCACCGTCAGTCGTGAAGGAAAGCTCATATTCCTCGCGGCGCCATCGATCAGGAATCGATGGCTGAAGCGGACCGCGGTGTCCGGCGCGACGTAGCCGACGACGTGGTGGCGGTGGAGGTCGTCGGGGTGCTCGGGCGTCCCCTTGGCCGCCAGGTACTCCGGCGAGCCGCACATGACGAAGCGGGTCTGGCCGACCTTGGTGGCGATCAGGCTTGAGTCGGGCAGGCGACCTATCCTGACCGCGAGGTCGACGCCTTCGCCGACGAGGTCGGCCGGCCGGTCGTTCGAGCGCGCCTCGACCTCGACCTGCGGATGCAGCCTCATATAGTCGGCGATCACCGGCATGACCCGCAGCCGTCCGAACGTGCGGGTCATGCTGACCACGAGCCGGCCCTGCGGCAGCGCGACGGCCTGCGCGACCTCGTGCCCGGCGTCGTCGAGATCGCCGAGGATCGCCTTGCAGCGGGCGTGAAAGGCGGCGCCCGCCGGCGTGAGGCGCACCGAGCGCGTGGTCCGCGCGACCAGCGTGACGCCGAGTTGCGCCTCCAGCCGCGCGACGGCCTTGCTGACGCCCGCGGACGTCATGCCGAGCGCGCTCGCCGCCGCGCGGAAGCCTCCCTTCTCGCCGACCGTGACGAAAGCGTTGATCGCCGCTAGATCAAATGCCGGGCCTTTAGCCAGAGATTGCATCCTACCGATTAGCAGTGCTGGTCGTCCAACCTACTTTTTCCACCGGCCGCAAGCCGGCATCTAGGCTTCTCAAACTCCGGTCGGAGAAGACCCATGCCAAGCCTGTTCGAGCCGTTCACGCTAAAGGGCGTCACCTTGCGCAACCGCATCGTCGCGGCGCCGATGTGCATGTATTCCGTGAAGGACGGCATCATCGGCCAGTGGCACCATGCCCATCTGGAGCAGTTCGCCGTCGGCGGCGCCGGGCTGGTCACGGTTGAGATGACCGACGTCTCGCCGGAAGGCCGCATCACCTGGGCCGACACCGGCCTGTGGAACGACGAACAGGCGGAGGCGCTGAAGCCCGTGGTCGCCGCGATCAAGGCTGCCGGCGCGGTGCCCGCCATCCAGCTCGGCCACGCGGGCCGCAAGGCCAGCACCAACCGGCCGTGGGAAGGCGACGACCAGATCGCCGATGACGCGCTCAACGGCTGGCCGGTGATCGGCCCTTCGGCGGTCGCTTTCGGCAGCGAAAAGGTGTGGAAGGTGCCGCACGCGATGAGCGTCGCGGACATCGGGCGCGTGCAGGGCGACTTCGTCACGGCCGCGTGCCGCGCGCGCGACATCGGGTTCCAATGGCTCGAACTGCACTTCGCCCACGGTTTCCTGGCGCACAGCTTCCTGTCCACCTACTCCAACCGTCGCGAGGACGGGTACGGCGGCGGTTTCGAGAACCGGGCGCGGTTCATCCTGGAGACGTTCGCCGCCGTCCGCGCGGTCTGGCCCGACGAGTATCCGCTCTCGGCGCGACTCGGGGTCGTCGAATATGACGGCCGGGACGAGGAGACGCTCGCGGAGTCGATCGCGCTGATCAAATCGCTGAAGCAGGCCGGGCTCGACTTCGTCAACGTCAGCGTCGGCTTCTCCACGCCGGACGCCACCATCCCCTGGAGCTCGCCCGCGTTCATGGCCCCGGTGGTCGAGCGTGTCCGTCGCGAGACCGGGCTGCCGGCGGCGATCGGCTGGGGCATGGGCGAGCCGAAGGTCGCCGACGACGCGGTCCGGAACGGACAAGCCGACCTGGTCATGATCGGGCGAGCGCTGCTCGCCAACCCGCATTGGCCATACACGGCCGCGGCGGCGCTTGGGGTGGAACGCGCACCCTGGGCCACGCTGCCCCCGCCCTACGCCTTCTGGCTCGAAAACTACGCTCCGGTTGCGGCGGCGGTCGACGGCTAGGCCGTTTGCCTGCGATCCTTGTCGAGGGCAACGTCTCATCTTGGCTGCCGATCAAGCGCGTCGGACACTGGCCTTAACCGGAGACGAGCGACGCGGTCAACGGCGCGCTGATGAGCTTGCTTGATCCTCCACGGTTTCGGTAGCTGTTCCGCAGCTTCGGTGGGCCGCCCATCGGCGCGCAGCTTCGCCACGAGCTGTAACTGCTGCGCGACGTGGGCGGCACCTTGGCGGACATGGCGGCGGACCATCTCCAGATCGGTCTCTTTCTCCGACACGTCCTGTCCCGCGCATTCAGGGAAGCGATCAACCCAAGATAGTTCCGAAAGGGGCCACACCCAGCCCCTATCTCACGAAGCCGTGAGTCCAATAATCGCGAATTACGGAAAGGCGGCTCAAATGCCGTAGCAGTCCCGGGGCAGTCACCAGGGGCGGGCGGACGCGAGGTCGGCGCGGGGACTGGGCCGAGGGCAGCCAAGGCGCTGCGTGCAAGGCAGGACAGGACGTAGCATACGGGGCGTTTATCCGACTGGATGCCTGAACTATCGCGAGTGGGGCGCGTGATATCTGTCGCGCGCCAGGACACCGGGCGCGTCACCAGGGAGACACCGCCATGGCAGACACCAGCGTCACGAAGGTCGAGACGGCAACCGCGCCGAAAGGGCCGCAAGGACAGCGCTACCTTGCGGGAGGTCGCGGCATCTCCATGCGCCTTTGGGAGAACGAGGTTCCCGGCACGCCCTCGCCGCCGATGCGCCGCGACTACGAGACGGTCGGCTACGTCATTTCCGGCCGCGCCGAGCTGACCTTGGAGGGGCAGGTCGTCAAGCTCGAACCCGGAAGTTCATGGGTCGTGCCCAAAGAAGCCGAGCACAGCTACCGCTTCGTGGAGCCGTTCACGGCCGTCGAGGCGACGCACCCGCCGGCCGAGATCCACGACCGCGACGCCGTGCCGAAAAGCTGACCGTCTCCCGAGGCCCGCCGCGCGCTTCGGCCGGCGGGTAAGCCCATCGGTCGTGCCAGCGGCTGAGCCCGCAGCGCCGCTAAGCACCGAACCGGCTTGGCACGTTGGGTGTAGCTCGGCCGGCCAAGGCGGGTCGGGAGCAAGGCAATGGGCAAGCGTCGCTTTTCGCTGGCTATGGGAGTGGTCGTGGCGGCACTTGCCGCCGGTGCCATGGCGACCCGTGCGCGTGCCGACGACCTGTGGTGCTTGGGGTTCCGGTAGCAGTGGAACCGAAAGTGCGTTTCAGCCAGACGCTTCTGAGCAATCAACTGGTTTCGTCGAGGTAGCGCAGAAAACCTACCTTTGATGCAGGTCGCCGACGGCTTGCCGAAAGCTCGATTTTTGGACGGCTTTAGCGTGCGTAAACCCGTGCATTTATCTCTCGCCAGCAAACCGTGGTTGTTCAGGCTCTGAAACGCACTTTGGTTCGGTTGCTACCGGACCCCCCAGTTCTGAGGGCGTCAGCGTGGCCGTAATGCCGCTGTCGCCGCCGCGTCCACCACGCCGTCCGCGACCACCACGCCGTAGCTGTCCCGCGCGGTCCGCTCGGAGATCAGCCCGTCGAGCACGTCGTCGAGCACCGCTCGCGGGTCGCGCCGCAAAGGGTCGCCGTAGCCGCCGCCGCCCGGCCCCAGGCAGACCAGCCGGTCGCCGGCCACTGCCTTGTGGTAGGGGACCTTGGAGGCCAGCGCCACCGCTTCGCCGGCGGCGCTCTCCAGGCCGATCGCGGCGGTGACGCCATCCGCGCCGCCATTCCAGCCCCAGGGCTGGTATTTGTGCCCCTCGCCCTCGATCGAGAAGCCGCCATCCTTCAGCAGCTCGAACGCCCGGACGGTGCCGATGCCGCCGCGCCATTCGCCCGCGGCGGCGGCGTCCTCGCGCAGTTCGTAGCGACTCACCCGCAGCGGCAGGTGGGATTCGATGTCCTCGATCGGGTTGTTGCGGGTGTTGGCATACAGCGTGTCCACGGCATCCATGCCGTCCATGCCGAAGCGGCCACCATAGCTGCCCTCCATGATCTCCATGTGGACCCAGTGCGAGCCGGCCGCGAGGCCGCTGAACGCCACCACGCGCAGGTTGCCGATGCCGGCGCTGACCTGCTCCGGCACCGCCTGCGCCAGCGCCTTCATCACCGTGTCGGCCAATTGGTTGCCCGGGCAGAACCGGGCGATCACCGGGGCCGGGAAGGTCGGGTTGGCCAGCGAGCCCTGCGGCGCCAGGATGGTGATGGGCCGTGTCAGGCCGCTGTTCTGCGGGATGTGGCCGTACAGCGTGCTGTCCAGCAGGATCGAGCGCAGCGTCAGCCACACCGCGCAATCGACGGTGCCCTCGAACGGCATGTTGATCGGCTTGTCCGGCACCTGGTCGGCGGTGCCGGCGAGGTCGACCGTCAGTTCGTCGCCGGCGACACGGATCGTGGCCGTGATCGGCAGGTCGCGGCGGGCCGGATCGGGGTCGTACAGGTAGCCGTCGATATGCGTGGTGGCGGAGTAGCTGCCGTCCGGCAACGCCGCGATCGCGGCCCGCATCAACCGCTCGGAATAGTCCATGAGATCCTGGTAAGCGGCGTCCAGGGTCGTGAGGCCGTACGACTCGACCAGCGCCAGGTAGCGCGCCGCGCCGATCCGCGCCGCCTCGATCTGCGCCTCCATGTCGCCCACCACGAGGTCGGGGGCGCGGATGTTGTCGCGCAGCATGTGCCAGACGGCATCGTTGCGGCGGCCCTGGTCGAACACCTTGATGGCCTTGAACTGCAGCCCCTCGGCATAGGTGTCCACCGCGTCGACGATGCCGCAGCTCCCCGGCGCCAGCGCCCCGATGTCGAGGTGGTGCGCGGTGGTGACGGAGAAGCCGATCAGTGCTTCGTCCAGGAACACCGGCACGCAGAACCCGACATCCGGGCCGTGCGACGCGCCGCCGTACGGGTCGTTGTGCATGATGACGTCGCCCGGCAGCGCCGCCTCGCCGCGCGCGGCCAGGGTCTTGAGCACGCCGCGGACGTAGCCGGGGATCGGGCCGGATTGCAGCGGCGTGCTCATGCGGCACTCGCACAACTGCCGCCCTTCGGCATCGGTCAGCGCGGCGCCGAAATCCTCCGACTCGCGGATGATCGAGGAGTAGCTCATCCGCATCAGCTTGTGGCCCATCTCGACGGCGATGTTCTCCAGCGCGCCGTGGATCACGGCGGCGGTGACGGGATCGACCCGCGATACCGGCCTGGCGTCGTTCATGCCGCGCTCCCGAGGTCGATGACGATGTTGCCGATCGCGTCCACTTGTGCCCGCGCCAGCGGCGGCACGACGGTGGTGCTGTCGGTCTGCAGCACGATCGCCGGCCCGGCGAACGCCTCATGTCCCGGCAACCGGGCGCGGTCGTAGAACGCTGTCTCGAACGGGCGCAACGCGCCGTCGACGCGGAACACGCACTCGGCGCGGCGGACCAGCGCCGCCGCCAACGAGCCGCCGATGGGTGCCGCGAGCGTCCGCAGCTTCGGCATCCGCCCGGCGCCGCTCACCCGGACGTTGACGATCTCGATCCGGCTGTGCGGGAAGGCATGGCCGTATTCGGCGGCATGGGCGGCGTGGAACGCCTCCCAGACCGCCCGCATCCCGTGCTCCGTTAGCTCGCCAGCGGGAAGGTCCACCTTCAGTTCGTAGCCCTGGCCGACATAGCGCAGCTCGCCAGCGCGGGTGAACGCGAGCGCATCCTCGGCCATGCGGTCGGCGCGGAACCGGGCGCCGAGTGCCGCCTGCATCGCGGCGAGGTCGGCGTTGAGGCGGGCCAGGTCGACCGCGCCGCTGACTTGGAACTGCGTGCGCACCAGGTCGTATTTCAGGTCGGTGGTGAGCAGGCCCATCGCCGAGGTGATGCCGGGGTAGGGCGGCACGATCACCTCGGGAATGCCCAGCAAGCCAGCGACCTCGGCGCCGTGCAGCGGCCCGGCGCCGCCGAACGCCACCAGCGCGAAGCCACGCGGGTCGATGCCCTTCTGCACGGTGCGGCTGCGCACCGCGTTGGCCATGTTGCTGTTGACGACGCTCAGGATGCCTTCCGCAGTCGCCAGCATGTCGAGGCCGAGTGCTTCCGCCAGGTCTGCCACCACGCGACGCGATGCCGCGAGGTCGAGCCGCATTCCGCCGCCGAGGAAGCCCTCGGCATCGAGTCGCCCGAGCACGAGGTTGGCGTCGGTCACGGTGGCCTCGGCGCCGCCGCGCCCGTACGCCGCCGGTCCCGGCACGGCCCCGGCGCTGCGCGGCCCCACGCGGAACGCGCCGCCACGGTCGCGGTAGGCGATCGAGCCGCCGCCGGCGCCGATGGTGTGGACGTCGATCATCGGCATCAGCAGCGGGAAACCGGCGATCGAGGTGGAGCGCGCATCGGTCTCGGCGACGCGGCCGTCGACCACGATGCCGATGTCCGCGCTGGTGCCGCCGATGTCGAAGGTGATGAGCCGCCGCCGTCCGGCCAGCCCGCCGACCCAGCCACCACCCAGCACCCCGGCGGCGAGGCCGGAGAGCAGCGTCAGCGCCGGCTGCTCCGCCACCATCGACGCGGTGGCGATGCCGCCGTTCGACGCCATGACGCGCAGCTCGCCGCCGACCCCTGCCTGCTTCAGCGCCGCGTCGAGATGCTCCACGTAGCGGCGCAGCTTCGGCCCGATGAACGCCGCCAGCGCCGCCGTGGTGAAGCGCTCGAACTCGCGGAACTGCGGCGACACCGCCGACGAGGTGGTGACGAAGACGTCCGGCATGACCTCGCGCACGATGGCGGCGGCGCGGTCCTCGTGGGCGGGGTCGAGGTAGGAGAACAGGAAGCACACGGCGACCGATTCCACGCCCTCCGCGCGCAGCTCCTCCGCCGCCCGGCGGACCGCCGCCTCGTCGAGCGGCGTCAGTTCCGCGCCGTCAGGCGGCACCAGGCGGCCGGCCACGACCTTGCGATGGCGGCGCTGGATCAGCGGCCGGCTCTGCCAGGGCAGTTCCTGGCGGATCGAGTAGTGCTCGGGCCGCTGGTGGCGGGCGATGTGCAGGATGTCGCGGAAGCCCTCGTTGGTGACCATGCCGGCGCGGGCACCCTTGTGCTCCAGCACCGCGTTGGTCGCCGTGGTGGTGCCGTGCAGGACGAAATCCAGGCTGCCCGGATCGACCGCCTGCGCCCGGCACAGCGCCAGCACGCCGCTCATTACCCCGTCGGATGGGTCGGCGGCCGTGCTGGCGACCTTGTGGACGCCGAACGCGCCGGTCCCGGTGTCGCAATACACCAGGTCGGTGAAGGTGCCGCCGACATCGACGCCGATCAGCCGCATGGCCGCCTCCTCAATACGCCAGCGCGTGCAGGCCGGCGGCCAGCACGCGGATGCCGGCCACGATGTCGGGAATGCTGGAGAACTCCTCCTGCGTGTGGCTGCGGCCGTCCTTGCTGCGCACGAAGATCATGGCGGGCTTGGCGATCCGCGCCATCTGCTGCGTGTCGTGCGCGGCGCCGCTGGCCATGGTCATGACCGGGACACCTTGCTCGCCGGCGGCGCGTCGCAGCGTGGAGACCAGCTCGGGATCGCTCACGCACGGCTCGAACTCGAGCAGCACGCGCGAGGTGAGCGTGAGGCCGCGCCGGGCGGCGACCTCGCGCATCAGCGCGTCCTGCAACCGGTAGAGGTGCCGGCGCGCCGCCGGGTCCGGGTGACGGGAGTCGACGGTGAAGGTGACGGCGCGCGGGATCACCGCCGCCCCGTTCGGGTCGACGGCGACGCGCCCGATGGTCGTGACCGCCGGGCGGCCGAGCCGGTGCGCGGTGTCGATCAGTCCGCTGGCGATCTCGGCGAAGCCGGCCATCGGGTCGTGCCGCAGGTCCATCGGGAAGGCGCCGGCGTGGTTCTGCACCCCGGTCAGCGTGACCTCGGTGTGCCGGATGCCGGTGATCGCGTCGACCACCGCCACCGGCAGGTCGGCTTGCTCCAGCCTCGGACCCTGCGCGATGTGCAGGGCGACGACCGCCGCGATGTCGTGCCGGGCGGCGGTGGGGATCGCGGCGGGGTCGAGGCCCGCCTCGCGCATCGCCGCCGCCATGGTCTCGCCGCCCCGGCCGACCAGCGCCTCGGCGTCGCCGGGGGCGACGGCGCCTACGACGGCGCGCGAGCCCCAGAAGTTGGCCGAGAAGCGGCTGCCTTCCTCCTCGCACAAGGCGAGCGCTTCCAATGTGCGCCTCGGCTGGCCGAACTGCCGCCTGAGTGCCCCGATCGCGACCAGGGCGGCGATGGCGCCCAGCGCCCCGTCGTAGCGGCCGCCAGGGCATTGCGTGTCGATGTGCGAGCCGGACACCACGGATGGCCCCGGCTCGCGCCCGGCCAAGCGGCCCCAGACGTTGCCCACCGCATCGCGCGACACGTCGAGCCCGCTCTCGGCGCACCATTGCGCGTAGCGATCCGCCGCGGCGACCCACTCGGGCGAGTACACCGTCCGCCACACGCCGGTCTCGGCGTAGGCGCCGAACGCCCCAAGCTCCATGATCAGTCGCTCGACCTCGGCGGGGTCGATCGCGATCCGGGTGGCGCTCATGGCATGGCTCCCCGATAGGCGACGATGCCGCTGCGCAGGTCGTGCCGTGGCGTCCAGGCGTGGTCCCGAGCGATGGCGGCGATGTCGAACCGGGTCTGCCGGTCGGGCACGTCGTCCGAACCGGGAACCAGCCTGGCGCGCATCCCGGGCAGCGCGTCGGCCGCGATCCGCACGATCTCGGGCATGGTCAGCGCCTGGCCCGAACCGACGTTGTATTCGCGGCCGGACAGGCGCGGCGCTTCCAGCAGCGCGATCAACGCATCGGCCACGTCGTCGACGTAGACGTAATGGTAGACGAACGCCGGATCGTCCGGCAGCTCGGTTTCGACGTCGCGGGCGGCGTTGCGGATCAGCGCGTCGATGTGGCAGTTGGCGCGGCGGTACGGGCCGTAGACGCGGGCGATCCGCAGGCTCACCCCGTCGAGCCCGTACTCGGCCGCGAAGCCCTGGATCAACTGCTCGCAGGCGACCTTGCTGGCGCCGTAGACCGAGGTCGGCCGCAACGGCGTCGCCTCGGTGATGGCGGCCTCGCCCACGTCGCCATAGACGCTGATCGAGGAGCAGAACACGAAGCGGCGCATGGCGCGCCGCCGCGCCACGTCGAGCAGCATCGCCGTGGCGTCGATGTTGGCGGCGACGATGCGCAGCGGCTCGCCCCGCGCCAGCATCGGCCCGGAGATCGCGCCGCAATGCACGATCGCCTCGATCCCTGCGTCGCGCGCCAGCGCATCCAGCGTCGTCGCGTCGTCGAGCGGAACCAGTTGCAAGCTGGGGTCGTCGCGCCCGAAGCTCGTGATGTCGGTGGCGGTGACGACGTGCCCGCGCGCCGCCAAGGCAGGGCGCAGCGCCATCCCGACCAGGCCGGCCGCGCCAGTGAGCAGGATTTTCACAGCGCCACCATCCCACCATCGATGCCGAGGTCGGCGCCGGCGATGAACGACGAGCCGGACGAGCACAGGAACAGGATCGCCTCCGACACCTCTTGCGGCTCGGCGAAGCGGCCGATCGGCGTCAGCGGCAGGAACGCCGCCCGCTGCGCCTCGGTCACGTCGCGCTGCAGCCCGGTCATCGTGGTGCCGGGCGAGACCGAGTTGATCTGGATGTTGCGGGCGGCGTACTGCACGCCCGCCTGCCGGGTCAGCGCCAGCACCGCGCCCTTGGACGCGCAATAGGCGGCGGCGTCGCGCAGGCCGATATGGGCGGCGGTCGAGGCGACGTTGACGATCTTGCCGGCGCCTCGCTGCAGCATCGCCGGCAGCACGTGCTTCATGCCGAGCCAGACGCCCTTGGCGTTGACGTCCATGATGCGGTCCCAGCCGTCCTCGTCCATGTCGATGGCGGTGTCGCCCGGGATCGCAATGCCGGCGTTGTTGACCAGCGCGTCGATGCTGCCCCATTCGCCCACCACGCGCCCGACCAGCGCCGCCCAGCCGCCAGCGTCGCGCACGTCCATGGTGTGCGCCAGCGCGCCGGCGCCGATGGCGGCGGCGGTCTCCTCGGCCCGGCGCAGGTCGAGGCAGACCACCAGCTTGGCGCCGGCCCGGCCGAAGCCGAGCGCCGCCGCGCGCCCGATGCCGTCTCCGGCCCCGGTCACGATCACCACCCTGCCGCTGAAATCGAGAGTCATCGCGTGGCGTCCTTCAGGTTCCGAAATACTGCGCCCGGTGCCGCCCGCGCCGCAGCGTGGCGCGCACGCCGACGACCACCAGGGCCAACAGCGTGACCGCGTACGGGATCGCCGCCAGCAGTTGCGGCGCCGCCCCGGTGATCTGCGGCAGGCGGACCGACAGCGCGGTGGCGAGCCCGAACAGCACCGCCACCGCCGCGGTGCCGAACGGCCGGCCGCGGGCGAAGAAGATCGCAGCCAGCGCGATCAGGCCGCGTTCGTTGGTCATCCCGCGCGAGAACAGCGAGACGTAGTCGAGCGACAGGTAGCTGCCGGCGAGGCCGCAGAACACGCCGCTCAGCAGCATGGTCTGCAGCTTCAGCCGGCCAGTGGCGATGCCGGCGGCGGCGACCGCCTCCTCCGCCTCGCCGGTCATGCGCACCCGCAGGCCCCAGCGCGTGCGCGCCAGCACCCAGGCCACGACCGGCACCAGCGCGTAGGCGAGATAGACCAGCGGCGTGTGGCCGCTCAGCATCGGGCCGAGCCAGGGCAGCCGCAGCGGGGCGAAGGTCGGGATCGCGGAGGACTGGAACAGCCCGTCCTGACCGAACACGCCCACCAGCAGCAGCGAGGTCAACCCGTAAGCGAGGAAGGTCACGGCGATGCCGGCGATGAAGATGTCGGCCTGGAGACGCAGGTGGAACAGCGCCAGCACGCCGGCGAGCAGGGTGGCGCTGACGATCCCGGCGGCGACGCCGACCGCCAGGCTGCCCGACGCCCACGCGCCCCAGATCGCGGCGAAGGCGCCCACGGTCATGAAGCCGTCGAGGGCGATGTTGAGGATGCCGGCCTGGTAGGTGAGCAACCCGCCGAGCGCCGCGTAGACCAGGGGTGTGGCGATGCGCAGCGCCGAGAACGCCAGGTCCTGCCACATCTCAGGTGCTCGGCACCGTGCGGCCGAGGGCGCGCGGCAGCCACCGGCGCCAGGCCACGCGCCGCGTCCAGGTGAAGCGCGCCGCCAGCAGCAGCACGATGGTGAACTGCATCACCTGCGCCAGGTACTTGCTGATCCCGGTCATCATCTGCAGCACGGCGCTGCCGCTGGCGAGCGCCCCAAACAGCAGCGCCGACAGTGCTACCCCGAACGGGTGGAAATCGGCCAGCATGGCGACAGCGATGCCGTCGAATCCGTAGCCCGGCGAGAAGTTGTCGTAGTAGGCGTGGTTGACGCCCAGCACCTCCTCGGCGCCGGCCAGCCCGGCGACGGCGCCGCTGGCCAGGAACACCAGCACCGAGTTGCCGCGCACGCCGACACCGGAATAATATGCGAAGCGCGGGTTGAGCCCGAGCATCCGCCACTCGAAGCCGCGCAGGGTGAAGCGGTCGAACAGCCACGCCGCCAGCAGCAGCGCCAGGCCGAGCAAGAATCCGACGTTGAGCTGCGAGAACATCGACAGTCCCGGCAGTTCGGCGCTGGGCAGGATGTCAGGCAGCTTATTGGTGGGACCGGGCGCCTTGAGCAGCCGCGCCGACACCCAGCCGGTCAGCAGCAGGGCGATCGGGTTCAGCATCAGGCAGGCGACCAGCTCGTTGACGCTGAGATAGGCACGCAACAGCCCCGGGATCGCCGCCCAAGCGGCCCCGCCCGCGGCGCCGGCGAGCAGGCACAGCGGCAGGTGCAACGGCCACGGCAGATGCGCCGCGCATCCGGCCAGGCCGGCGGCGAGTGCCCCCGTCAGCATCTGCCCCTCGACGCCGATGTTCCACAGGCCGGAGCGGAACGCCAGGGCCACCGCGAGGCCGGTGAACAGCAGCGGCGTGGTCATCTGCAGCGTCACCGCGACGTTGGCCCAGCCGTCGAGGCTGCCGTCCAGTAGCAGGCCGTAGACCTGCACCGGGTTCTGTCCCATCGCCGCGACCAGCGCCGCGCCGATCAGCGCCGCAATGGAAACCGCCAGCGCCGGACGGCCGAGCGCCTTAATGGACATGCTCGGCACCGACGCCGCCCATCAGGCGCCCGATGCCCTCCGCATCGGCATCGGTCGCCTCGCCGGCGATCGCGCCACGGAACATGACCAGCACCCGGTCGGACAGCGCCATGATCTCGTCGAGGTCGGCCGAGACCAGCAGCACCGCGCAGCCCCGGTCGCGCATCCGTACCAGCAGCGCGTGGATCGCCTCGATGGCGCCGATGTCGACGCCTTGCGACGGCTGCTCGACCACGATCAGCCTGGCGTCGCCGTCGAGCTCGCGCGCCAGCACCATCTTCTGCTGGTTGCCGCCGGACAGCGCCCGCGCCGGGGTGTCCGGGCCGGCGCCGCGCACGTCGAACCGGCCGATCAGCTCGCGGCAGCGCCGCCGCGCCGCCTCGGTGCGCAGCAACGGGCCACGTGCCAGCGGCGGCAGGCGGTGCCGGCCCAGCGTCATGTTGACCCAGAGGGCGCTGGTGGCCGACATGCCGACCTGTTGCCGGTCGGCGGGGACGTAGGCGAGGCCGGCCCGCCGTGCCGCGGCCGGATCGCCGCCGGTGACGTCCACCCCGCCGATCTCGACGCGGCCGGCCAGCGGCGTGCGGAAGCCCGTGATCGCCTGCACCAGTTCGTCCTGGCCGTTGCCCTGCACCCCGGCGATGCCGACGATCTCGCCCGGCCGGACCGCAAGGTCGAGGTGGCGCACCGCCGCCTCGCCGCGCTCGCCCCGCGCCGCGAGGCCGCTCACGCGCAGCATCGGTGCCGGGAGCGGCCGCGCGCGCGATTTGGCGACGCGCAGCAGCACCGCCCGGCCGACCATCAGCCGTGCCAGGTGTTCGGCGGTGAGCTCGCGGTTCGCCTCGGTCGCCACGATCTCGCCGTGCCGCATCACCGAAACCCGGTGTGCCACTTGCAGGACTTCGGGCAGCTTGTGGGTGATGAAGACGACCGAGGTGCCGGCCGCGGCGAGGCTCGCCATGGTGGCGAACAGCTCGCGGGTTTCCTGCGGCGTCAGCACCGCCGTCGGCTCGTCGAGGATCAGCACCGAGACCTGGCGGTGCAGCGCCTTCAGGATCTCCACCCGCTGCTGCAGGCCCACCGGCAGGTCGACGACGCGCGCCCGGGGATCGAGTTCGAGCCCGAACCGCTGGCCCAGCTCCCGCGCCCGGCGCGTGGCGGCGGCGCGGTCGAGCCGGCCCCAGCCGCGCTGCGGCTCGGCGCCGAGCACGATGTTTTCGGCGACGGTGAACGAGGGCGCCAGCTTGAAG
>CAXUHK010000002.1:22844-44095 GCA_964250775.1 uncultured Acetobacteraceae bacterium
GGGGCTCCCGCGGGCCGCCGGGGGCCCGGCCGCCCCCCCCCCCCCCCCCCCCCCCCCCCCCCCCTCGGCCGGGCTGGTCAGCACGGTATCATGGCCGCCGACCTGCACGGTGCCCTCGTCGGGCCGGTGCAGGCCGTAGGCCAGGCCCATCAGCGTGCTCTTGCCGGCGCCGTTCTCGCCCACGAGCGCGTGGATTTCTCCCGGCAACAGGCCGAAGCTGGCGTCGCGCACCGCCACCAGCGCGCCGAAGCGCTTGGTGACATGGGACAGCGACAGCAGCTCGGCGCCCGACATGCGCCTACTTCGCGTCGGCGATGGAGGTGGGTGTCGCGATCGGCGGCGTGCCCATCTGCTTGGCGCCGGGTTTCAGGTCGAAGTAGTTCGGCACCACGATCTCGCCCGCGATCACCTTGCGGCGCAGTTCGTTGGCTTGGTCCAGCACCGGCTGCGGGATCAGCCCGGCGTTGTACTGGTCCATCGCGAAATCCACGCCGCGCTCGGCGAGTCCGTACGATTTGACCGTCCCGCCCTTGAACGCGCCGTCGGCCACCGACTTGATCATGTCGAACGCCTGGTTGTCGACGCGCTTGACCATCGAGGTCAGCACCGAGCCGGGCGCCATGTAGTTCTGGTTGCTGTCGACGCCGATGGCGAGCGTGTGGCTCGACTTCGCGGCGTCGATCACCCCGGCGCTGGTGGCGCCGGCGACGGCGAACGTCACGTCGGCGCGCCGGCCGACCTCGGCCAGGGCGTACTCCTTGCCGGCGGCGGGGTCGGTGAAGGTGCCGGAGTAGGATTCGAGCACCTGGATGCCAGGCTTGGCCATCTGCGCCCCGTAATCGTAGCCGACGAAGAAGCGGTGGATGATCGGGATGTCCTTGCCGCCGACGAAGCCCAGCACGCCGGTCTTGGACACTTGGGCCGCGATGGCACCGACCAGGAACGAGCCTTCCCAGTCCTTGGTGACGCTGCTCTCGACGTTGGGCGCCACCGGGTCGGGGCCGACATCGACCAGGCCGAACGCCTGTTTCGGGAACAGCGCGGCCGCGGCCTGCATCGGCTTGATCATGTCGAACGACGAGCCGACGACCAGGTCGAAACCCTGGCCCGCGGCGCGCACCAGGATCGGCTGGAAGTCGGCGATGGAGCGCGGCTGGATCACCACGTAGGCGATGCCAAGCTCGGCCTGCGCCCGCTTCATGCCGGTGTTCATCATGTCGTTGAACGAACGGTCGCCGAGGCCGGACTCCGACGTGACCATCGCCACCCGCAGCTTCTTGCCGGCGGCGTGCGCCGCCACCGGGGCCGCGAGCAGCATCGCGAGGGCGAGGCGAGCAAGACATGACGGCATCGTGACCTCCTATTTGGGTTGGACGGCGCGAGACCGTTCGGCCGCCGCCGCCATGAAGCCGCGCACCCGCTCGGGATCGAGCCGGTCGAACGCGGTGCCGCTCGGCTTCAGCGCCGAACTGACGATCACGCCGTCGGCCGCCGCCGAGGCCTGCACGACGTTGCCGGCATCGACGCTGCCGCCGACCAGGATCGGCGCGCCATGTCCCGCGGCGCGGCCGATGGCGATGAAACGCAGCGTCTCCTCCCACGACCGGCCGGTGAGCACCACGCCGTCGGCGCCGCCCAGCGCCACCGCGTGATGGATGTCCTCGGCCAGCCCGGCGCTGGCCAGCGGCAGGCCGGTGCGGTCGTGCAAATCGGCGAAGATGGCGGTGCGCCCGGCGCCCCAGAGCGTGCGCGCCCGCTGCGCCGCGAACGCCTGGCCGCCCTCAAGCCCGGCCGGAGTGACCATCGCGCCGACAAAGATCTTGATGCGCACGAAGTCGATGGGCGCCGCGGAAGCGACGGCGAACATCGCTTCGGCGTCGTTCTCCAGGAAGTTGAGCCCGGTCGGCAGCCCGGTCTCGCGCGCGACCTCGGCGGCGATGCGGGTCATCCACGCGACCTGCGGCGTCGCCACCCGCAGGCCCACCGGCAGGTCGCCCAGGTTCTGCACCATCACCGCATCGATGCCGTGCCGTGCGAGCAGGGCGGCGTTGTGCAGCGCCGCCTCCAGCACCGCGTCGATCGGCTCGCCGCGATGCCGGCTGCCGCCGGCCAGTGGCCCGAGTTGGACCATGCCGACCACCGGCTTGGCCCCGCCGCGCGCCTGTTCGAGCAGCAGGCCCATCAGGCCGCCGTCCCGCTCGCCGCCTGCGACGAATCGAAGATCTGGCGGAAGTTCACCTCCTGCCGCTTCTTGTCGTTGAAGCCGAGGAAACTGCTGCCGCGCTGGTGGGCGATGTGGCAGGACAGGTACTCGAACGGCAGCTTGTAGACGAACGGGCTCAGCGTCTCGCGAACGCCCGAGGGCATCGGGTAGAACACGTCGGCCGCACGGCGCGCATCGCCGTCGTCCTCGGCGCCGATGATGTGGACCTGGCTGCCCATCTCGCGCGCCGCCCGCGCCTGCTCCAGCCCGCGCTCGCGCGAGCCGCCCGGCGGCAGCACGATGACGGTGTCGGTGTCGGGGCCGGTGATGAAGTACTGCTCGTGCGCCCACTCCTCGATCTGCGCGAACTGCGCCGGGTGCTGCAGCGCCTCGAACCATTTCGCCAGGCCGAAATACGCCGTGGCGTAGCTGGGGCCGCCACCCAGGATCACCGTCTTGCGCTCGGCGGTGAACCCGGAAGCGGCCTCGCGGCACAGCTCGGCCGTCGCTTCGTCCGCCGCCTGCATGTGGTCGGCGGTGGCGCGCAACTCGTCGACCAGCTCCGCGGACTTGGCGGCGTCGAGCGCGCCGACATGCTCGCCGAACGCGATCGAGGCGACATACAGCCCCAACATGCTGGCGGTGTAGGTGACGGTGCCCGGCGTCACCAGCTTGCCGCCGTCCGGGGCGACCTTGATGTTGGGCGGCGCGTTGACGCGCAGCAGCGTCTCGGCGGCGCGCGCCAAATGGGTGTCGGCGCTCACGGTGACGCCGAAGGTCCAGGCGCCCCGCGCGCGGGCCAGCCGCACGCCCTCGATGGTGCGCGACACCGTGCCCGAGTTGGAGACGCCGAACACGAACGAGTCGGCCGGCATGTCCTCGACCAAGTAGCGGGAGAACTCCAGCGCCTCGACCGCCTCGATCCACAGGCCGGTCGCCTTGGTCATGTAGGCGCGCGCCGCCATGGCCGCGCAATAGCTGTCGCCGCAGCCGATCAGGAAGCCGTGGCGCAGGCTACCGGGCGCGCGATCGCGCAGCGCCTCGCGCATGGCGCGCAGCGTCTCGTCTATGTTGGCCCGCACGAATGCCGGCTGCATCGCGATCTCTTTCAACATGATGGATTTCTCGGCGTCCATGTCGCGAACTCTCTCCTACAAATCACGATGTTGGATGCGGTCGGCCAAAGCCGCAAGGCGGGAGGCGGCACCCGCCGGGGAGGCTTGGGCCAGCGCCTCCGGCCCGACCGCCTCGGTCGCGAACGAGGCCGACACGCTGCCCATCAGCGCCGCCTGCGTCGCGTCGTCGTGGCGGGCCAGGCCGACCAGGAAGCCGCCGCAGAAGGCGTCGCCGGCGCCGGTGGCGTCGGCCACCTCGCGCGCGACCGGCGGCACCAGCAGCATCGCCGCGTCGCCCGCGCGATGCAGCAGGACGCCGTCGGCGCCGAGCTTCAAGGCGATGATCGGCGTGTCGGGGCCGAGATCGCGCAGGCGGCGCATCGCCTCCGTTGGCGCCGCGTGCGGGAACAGCGCCCCGGCGTCCTGGCGGCTGGGCAGGAACGCCGCGACCCGCAGCAAAAGACTGCGGATTTCGGCGCGCGACAACTCGGCGATGCGGCGGTCGTCGGGATCGACGGTGATCGCGCGGGCGCCACGGTCGCGCAACGCGGCAGTGAACTCGGCTTGGCGACCCCACGGCAGCGGCGCCAGGTGGCAGTACTCGACCGCTCCGGCCCGCAGGTCGGACGGTTCGGGGCAGAACTCCAGCCAGTTGCCGGTCGCGCGGCGGAACACGAACTGCCGCGAGCCGTCCTCCTCGTACAGGCCCCAGTTGCGCAAGGTGACACTGTGGCGGCGCGCGCCGCTGGTCTCGACACGTCCGCGCAACGCCTCCAGCGGGTAGTCCGGCCCGTGCACCGCGAGCAGGTCGGGGCGCTCGCCCCACACCGCCATGCCGAGCGCCGCGTAGACCGAGTTGCCGCCTGGAACGCGCCACAGCGTCTCGCCGTCGGGGAACACCAGGTCGTCGATCGACATGTTCCCGACCGACAGGTAGGACGTCATGCGGCGCTCGGCATCGGCACGTCGCGGTACAGCCGCTCCAGCTTGCGGCGGAACGCCGGCTCGCCTTTGCGCAGCGTGCCCGCCACCGGATCCGCTCCCGCCAACATGGTGTCGGTCGCCTCCCGCGAGAAATCGACGACGAAGCGGACCCGCTCGCCGCGGCGATGCTCGACCCGTTCGGGCACGGTTGCAAGCGCGCGGCCGGACGCCATCGCCGCTTTCACCTCGTCAACGACGACGCAGGCGTCCTCGCACGCCTGCGTCGCCCCTTGGCCCAGCGTCGGCGCCATCGGGTGCGCGCTGTCGCCCACCAGCAGCACGCCGGGCCCGCCGCCATAGGCGACGCTGCCCTCCTGCAGCCGCGCCCAATGCAGGCGCCTGGCGTGGCGCTGGATCGCGGCGATCAGGAAGGCCGCTTGCGCCGACGGCTCGCCGCGATCCGGGCAATGGGCGGCAGCCAGGGACTCCGTGCGCTTCATCTCCTCCGGCACGCCGCTTTCGATCGAGATCGGAAACGATCCTGCGCAGTAGACGAGATCTCCCGGCACGCGGAACGCGAGCAGCCGGTTGGCGCCGTTGAACCATTGGCCGTAATCGTCGATCGGGCAGCCGGCCCCGGCGGGAAACAGCACGCGGTACAGGCAGGCGCCAAGGAAGCGCGGCGCCTCCGGCGATCCCAGCACGAGCTCGCGGATTGGCGAGTAGCGGCCGTCGGCGGCGACCAGCAGGTCGATGTCCTCGATGGCATGGCTGCGCCCGGTGGCACGGTCGCGCCAAGTGACGATGGCGCCCCGACCTGTCCACTGGCAGGCGGTCAGTTCCGCGCCGAACGTGATCCAGGGGCGGATCGGCGCGCGCAGCAAGGCGTACAGCTCGGCCCAACGGATGCGCACGCCGGGATTGTCCGCCACGGTGTCGAGCGCCAAGTCCATCAGCGTCCGCCCGTCGGTGAGCGAGACCTGCCAGTGCCGCCACGGCAGGCTGCGGGCCACGATGGCGGCGGCGCTGTCGGGCAGATGCGCCGCGAGGCACTTGATCGCGTTGGGGCCGATGTTGAGGCCGGTGCCGGCGTCGGCGTGGTCGCGTGGGCCGGCGCGCTCCAGGCAGACCAGCTCGATGTCGCGACGCGGGGCGAGGCCGGCGACGACCAGGCTGCCGGCGACCCCGGCCCCGACCACGACGATGCGCGGCCGGCTCACGCGACGCGCTCGGCGATGATGGCGACCAGGCCGCCGCCGTCCGGCCCCTGGTGCTCGGCGCCGCCGGAGACGAACAGCGCGGTGTCGCCCAGGATGCCGGCGACGATGGCGCCGACCGCGGCCTGGATGTGGCGCTGCTGGTCGATGTCGCCGTCAACCAGCATGGTGTGCGGCCGACCGCGCACCAAGCCGTCGCGCGACGCCTCGCACTTCACGAACGCGGCGCGGACGCGGCCGGGTGCCGCGACCTGCGCCGCCGGCGGGAACCCGAGCTGTCGCAACAGGCCATGCACGCCCGCCACGTCCAGCGCGTCGGCCAGGGCGCAGTGCCCGATGGCGAGCGGGCCGGACCATTGCCGGCTCATGCCGAGCACGACCACCTCGTTGCGCCGTGTCTCGATGCCGGCCGAGATGCTGGCGACGGCCGAGAACTTGGCGAAATCGCGCAGCAGTGTCGCTTCGCTCGCCTGCCCTGCGTCGAGTTCGCCAAGCGCCACCGCGACGCCGAGTGCCCCGGCGGCACGACCCTGGCGCATCAGCTCGGCATTGGGGGCCGGTCCCTTGACCTGGACGAAATGCACGTCCTCCGCCGCGATCCCGGCCGCGATCCGGGCGACGCTCACCGCCTGCGCCACCGCGTCGATCTGTGCCTGTCGCCCGATGTCGGGTTCCCGCATCGGGGCCGTGAAGCCGACACCCACGGCCAGCGCCGCTTCGGTCGGCGTACCGCCTGAAGCGGCCGTGAACACCGTGTAGTGTGGCGACAGCACGCCCTCGACGCCGCCCGAGAACACGAGCGGGATGCGGGCACGCACCGCCTCCGCGCTCTCGCCCAGCCGCTCGCCGATCAGCCATGACAGCGACTGCGCGAGGTAGCCGCGCGTGTAGTCGTTGACCAGGCCGTTGCCATGGGTCTTGCCGATCACCGCCACGATGCTCGCGGGATCGACGCTCCCGGCGTCGATCGCGGCGCGCAGGCCGGACACGTCGCCGGGATCGGCCAAGCCGAAACGATGCACGTCGGCACGCATGGCGGCCGTCAGTCGGTCGAGAACACGTAGACGGAATGGACGTAGCCGAGGGCGAGCGCCGCGTACCAAGCCGCCACCAGCGCCAGCATCACGCCGCACACCGCGACACCCCGCGCCATCATGCGCGGCGGGTCGACGAAGGTGCGCCGCGGGTAGGCGCCGAACGCCCGCGACTCCATTGACATCACCATCATCGAGGCGCGGCGCAGGCTGCCGACCAGCAGCGGCATGGCGTAGCGCTTGGTCTCGCCGATACGCCCGGCGATGCCACGGCCGCGCGCCACGCCGCGCACCGCCTGCGCCGCCCGGATGGTCTTGATCTCCTCCTCGATGGTCGGGACGATGCGCAGCGCTATGAAGAAGGCGTAGGCGATGCGGTACGGCACCCGCATCTGCGTCACCAGCGCGATCGCCAGCTCGCGCGGGTCCGAGGTGCGGACGAACACCAGCGACGCCAGCACGATGGTGTAGATGCGCAGCGCCGAGGCCAGCGCGTAGTCGGCGCTCTCGACATAGATCGGGTGGCCGGCGACGCGGAACGCGACGTGGGTTCCGGGCAAGGTCAGCGTCTGCACGATCCAGAAGCTGACGCAGGCGAGGCCGAACAGCCAGGTCGCTCGGAACAAATCGCCGGGCGAGATCGGCGCCAGCACGAGCGCCGTGAACAGCACGCCCAGGGCCACGACGATCTGCACCCAGGCGATGTAGGCGCCGAACGCCAGCAGCGAGATCGCGACCACCCAGACCAGCTTGGTCAGGGGGTCGAGCCGGTTGAAGAACGACGACCCGGCGCGGAACTGGAACGCCGCCTTGCGGCTCATGCCGCGACCGAGGCCCGGGACAGGGCGATCGACCGTACCAGGCCCGGTAGCGAGAGGGTCGGGCGGACCGGGCCGGCCGGGTGCGCCGCCGCCAGCGCCGCGCCGATCTCGAACACCGGCGGCGCCAGCAGGCCGGCCTCGCCGAGCAGGGCGCGGTCGGCGAACATCGCTTGCGGCTCGCCATCGAACACCAATTTTCCCCGGCTCAGCACCAGCGCGCGTTCGGACCACTCGGCCACCAGCCGGACGTCATGGGTGATCATCAGCACGGTGGTGCCGTAACGCTGGCGCAGCCGCGCCATCATCTGCATCAACTGCTGCGCGCGCTCGTGGTCCTGGCCGATGGTCGGCTCGTCGAGTACCAGCAAGCGCGGCTCCAGCACCAGCATGGTGGCGACGCTGAGCCGGCGGCGCTCGCCGAGGCTGAGGCTGAACGGGGAGCGCTCGCGATAGTGCGGCAGGTCGACGGCGGCGAGCATCTCGTCCACCCGCTCGCGCACGGCGGCGTCCGAGAAGCCACGAACCTGGAGGCCATAGGCCACTTCGTCCCACACCCGATCGGTGACGAACTGGTGGTCCGGGTTCTGGAACACGTAGCCGATCTCGGCGGCGACCTCGCGCGGCTCCAGGCCGGCCACGTCCTTGTCGCCGAGCCAGACGCTGCCGCGCGGCGGCTGGTTGATCCGCATCAGCAGGCGCGCCAGGGTCGTCTTGCCGGAGCCGTTGCGCCCGCAGAGCGCCACCATCCGGCCGGCGCCGAGCGAAAAATCCACGTCCCGCAGCGTGGGCAGTGCGCGGTCGTAGCCGAAGGTCAAGTGCCGCACCTGCAACAGCGGCTTCCCGGGATCGGCCGGCGCCGGCTCGGTCGAGTCGGCGGGCAGCGTCCGCTGGCCCACGAAGCGGGCGGCGAACCGCACCGCCTCGCGGACATCGAGCGGCACGTTCGCGGCACTCAGGCTTTCGCCTTGCGCATCCGCCAGCGCCAGCGCGAACTCCGCCGCCTGCGGGAACCAGGCGCTGACCGGGACCGCGGCCGCGTCCTCGGACCGCGCCGCGCGCCGGCGCGAGAAGGCGTCGCGCGGGGTGCCGTCGAAGGCGATGGCGCCTTGGTCCATCATCACCACCCGCGACACGCGGTCGGCCAGTTCGTCGACGCGGTGCTCGACGATGACGATGGTGGTGCCGGCCTCGCGCTTCAGCCGCTCCAGCACCGCGAACACCTCCGCCATGCCGGCCGGGTCGAGGTTGGCGGTCGGCTCGTCCAGCACCAGCAGGCGCGGCCGCGTCGCCAGCACCGCGGCGATGCTGACGCGCTGCTTCTCGCCGCCGGACAGATCAAAGATCGAGCGTTCGCCGAAGCCGTCGAGGCCGACGGCGGCCAGCGCCTCAGCCTGCCGTGCCACGATCTCGGCGGCCGGGTGGCACAAATTCTCCAGCCCGAAGCAAACCTCGTCGCGTACGCGGGTGTTGACGATCTGTGCTTCGGGGTCTTGGAACACCATGCCGACCTCGACCGCGAAACGCGCCACCTTGGTGTCCGCCACGGCATGGCCGCACACCGTCGCCTGGCCGGTGAGCCGGCCCTTCAGGGTATGCGGGATGGTGCCGTTCAGGAGCTGCAGCAGGGTGCTCTTGCCGCATCCGCTGGGGCCGAGGACGAGCACGAACTCGCCCTCGCCGACCGTGAGCGACACGTCGCGCAACACTGGGTCGCGTTCGCCCTCGTAGGTGTAGGAGACATCGTGGATGTCGATGAGAGGGGCGGCCAGGCCCGCGTCAGGCAACGGAACGTCGGGCGCGCAGCTCGATCCCCTGGCCGGCGATGGCGGTGCCGCGCAGCACCCCGGCGCGGGCGAGGGCATGGGCGATCGGCTTGACCAGGATGATGGCGTAGACCGCGCCGCTGGCCATGCGGATCAGCAGCGCCAGCAGGTTATAGCTGAGGCCCATGTTGCCGACTCCGAAGAAGTAAACTTCCGGCATCTGTTGCAGCAACGGCGCCAGCGCTCCGGACATGGCCAGCACCGAGAGCGTCCAACGGCGGTAGCCGTAGAGCGCGAAACCGAAATCCGACATGAAGCCCTGCAGGAAACCGGCGCCCAGCACCATGATGCCGTTCGGGTTGCCGGACAGCACCTGCGCCACGCCGTTCATCGTCTCGGCCAAGGTCGCGGCGCCCGGCTTGCGGATGATGTAGCCGCACAGCGGGCCGGCAATGTAGAAGCCGCCGCAGATCGCGGCGAAGGCCAGGAAGCCGTAACTGCCGGAGAACGTCATGAACAATCGGCCGACCATGGCGTTGGGCGTGCCCAGCACGCCGTTGATGACCCCGATCACCGCCATGATGACGATCTCCATCAGGGTGAAGGCGACAAAGAACGTGCCGCCGGTTCGGCTCCTAAAATAGGCAAACGCCGCCAGGGCGATGCCGATTGCGGCAACAATGAGGTAGAGCGTGCCAACGTTCATGTGCCTGTCTCCGCTGTTCCGCGGCTATGGAACTCAAGTTCCGTGCCAGGATTCGGCTCTAGGCACGGTCGAGGCGGAAGCGTTAGCCTGCTCGCATGATGTTCCTCGAACGTCCGGGCCATCCGGCGCTGGCCATCAGCCAGCCGATGCACGCCTGGGTCTCCGGCCAGTTGCTGCGGGCCTGGGCGGACGACTTCCACCCGGCGCTGGCGCTGGCGGCGGAGCAGCACGACATCGCCTGGCTGGACTGGGAGACGGCGCCGAGTTTCGACGCGGCGACCGGGCGCCCGCACCTGTTCCGCGACGTGGGGGCGGCCATCCACGCCCCGATGTGGGCACGCGGCGTGGACCGGGCGCTGGCCGCCTGGGGGTCGCGCGTGGCGCTGCTGGTCTCGCGCCATGGCGGCGTGATCTACACCAGGTTCACCGACCGGCACCGGCTCTCGGCGGCGGATGCCGAGGCCGCGTCCCACTACCTGCGGCGTCAGGCCCCGCTGGAGGCCGCATGGTCGCGCGAACTCGGGCTGAGCGACGACCGCCTCGCGCATGAGAGCAGCCTGATCGCGTTCGTCGATACCATGTCGCTGGCGCTGTGCGGCGAACTGGCCGCGCCGCTCGACTTGACGGTGCAGGACGGCACGGGATCGCGGCGGGAGTTCCACCTGCGCGCCAGTGGCCCGGCCGGCGAGTTCACGCTGACGCCGTGGCCGTTCCGCGATCCGGAGCTGGTCGTCACCGGCGAGGCGCGGCCGTTGCCGGCCGGCGGCTGCGCCGACGAGGCCGCGATGCGGGCATGGCTCGGGTCGTCGGTCCGAACCGAGCTTCGGATACGCGTGGCGCCGTGATACCTCTCAGCTATCGACGAACAGGTGACGCATGGACAGGAACGAATCCGCCTTGGTTGCCGGCACGGCAGTGCTGGCGGCGGCCCTGACCGGCGCGCGCAACGGGCCGCAGCGACCGTCCACCGCCACCTGGTATGCCCTGCTGCGCAAACCCGGCTACACGCCGCCGGGTCCGTTGATCGGCGCGGCCTGGGGAGTGCTGGAGACGCTGCTGGCCGTGTCGGGATATCGCCTGCTGCGGGCGCCGGCCACGGACGCGCGCGGCGTCGCGCTGGGAGCGTGGACGCTCACTCTGCTGGGTCTGGCGGGATACCCCTGGCTGTTCTTCCGGCGCAAGCGGCTGCGCTCGAGCACGGTGGCGTCGGGCGCCATGCTCGCGAGCGCCGCCGGCCTGGCGTTCGCGGCAAGGAAAATCGACGAGCCGACCGCGGCCATGACCCTGCCGTTGCTGGCATGGCTCGGCTTCGCGACGCTGCTGAGCGAGGAGCTGTGGCGGCGCAACCCCGGCCTGTCGCGCGACTAGGCCCCGATCATTCCATGACGGCGGAATGGTCCACCGCCGCCGGCGCCGCCGACCGGCGTAGCAGGAACACCAGCGGCATCACGGCGAGGCAGGTCAGCATCAGCAGCTTGAAGTCGTCCATGTAGCCGATCATGGTCGCCTGCGACGTGACCAGCGCGTCGAGCGAGCCGCGGCCGGCCGTCGTGGTCGGGTTCATCCACTGCTCCATGGCCGACGTTCGCAGCGCGGCGTTGAACGGCGTGACGTAGGCGGCGATGGTCGCGTGGTTGGCTTGCACGTTCTCGGCCAGCAACGCGGTCACGACCGAGATGCCGACGCTCGAGCCGATGTTGCGCGAGAGGTTGAACAGCCCGGTGCCAGCGCCGCGGCTGCCGGCGGGCAGGGTCGAGAAGGTGACGACCGAGAGCGGCACGAACAGGAAGCCGAGGCCGGCGCCCTGGACGAACCCGACGACCACGATCGTGGTCTGCGACACGTCGGTGGTCCAGCCGGTCATGTCGTACATCGCCCAGGCGGTGAGCCCGAGCCCGGCCAGCAACAGCCACCGTATCTCGACCCGGCCGATCAGCTTGCCCACGGCGAACATGCACACCATCGTGCCGATGCCGCGCGGCCCCATGACGATCCCGGCAGTGACCACCGGATAGCCGATCAGGGTCTGCAGGAACGGCGTCATCAGCGCCATCGACGCGAGATAGCTGATGCCGACGATGAAGATGAACACCATGCCCAGGGCGAAGTTGCGGTCCAGGAACAGGCGCGGGTTCACGAACGGCGTCCTGCTCGTGAAGCTGTGCACCACGAACACGTAGAGCGCGGCGGCGGCGACCAGCGCCTCGATCATGATCTCGCCCGAGGAGAACCAGTCGAGCTGCTCGCCCCGGTCGAGGAAGATCTGCAGCGAGGCGATCGCGAGGCTGAGCGCGCCGAAGCCAAGCCAGTCGAGCCGGGCGCGGATGTCGGTCTTGGTCTCCATCACGAAGGCGCTGACGCCCGCGAACGCCACCGCGCCGATGCCGACGTTGATGTAGAACACCCAGCGCCAGCTTATGTTGTCGGTCAGCCAGCCGCCGATCACCGGGCCGAGCACCGGCCCGACCATCACGGCCACGCCGAACAGCGCCATCGCCGAGCCGCGCTCCTCGGGGGCGTAGATGTCGAGCAGGATCGACTGCGACAGCGGCACCAGCGCCGCGCCGAAGAAGCCTTGCAGCAGGCGGAATGCCACGATCTGCATCAGCGACTGGGCCAGGCCGCACAGCACCGAGGCGACCACGAACCCGGCAATCGAGATCAGCAGCATCCGCCTGCGGCCGAAGCGCGCGGCGAAGAAGCCGGACGGCGGCGTCATGATCGCCGCCGCCGTGATGTACGAGGTCAGCACCCAGTTGATCTGGTCGGCGCTGGCCGCGACGCTGCCCTGGATGTACGGCAGCGCCACGTTAGCGATGGTGGTGTCCAGCGCCTGCATGATGACCGCGAGGGTCACGCAGGCGGTGATGGCTCCCCGGTTGGCGATCCGCCCGGCTGCGCCCGCGGCAGGCACGCTAGACATGGCGGCCGCGAACCCGGTCGAGCAAAGCCTGCAGGGCGTTCGGCAGGCCGCGGGCATGGCCGGTCTCGGCCTCGACGACGACGCTCATGCCGACGCGCAGCGGCGGCTTGTCGCCCGACATGTCGAGCCGCACCCGCATCGGGATGCGCTGCACCACCTTCACCCAGTTGCCGGTGGTGTTCTGCGCCGGCAGCAACGAGAAGGAGGAACCCGACGCCGGGCTGATGCTCTCCACGGTGCCCCGCCAAGCCACGCCCGGATAGGTGTCCACGGTCACGACCGCCTGCTGGCCGGGCCGCACGTAGGTGAGCTCGGTCTCCTTCGGGCTGGCCTCGACCCAGACATCGGTGTCGGAGATCAGGCTGAATCCCGGCTGCGCCGCGCGCAGGTAGCCGCCGACCTGCAGCGAATCGACGTTGGTGACGATGCCGTCGAACGGCGCCCGCACCACGGCGTCGTTGATGTCGTGCTGCGCCGCGTCCACGGCGGACTTGGCCTGCCTGTAGAACGGGTTGTCCTCGACCGGCTGGTTGGCGTCGTTGCCGAGCTGCGCCAGCAAGGCCTGCGCGTTGGCCTGCGCCACCGTCACGTTCTCATACCGGGCCACCAGATCGTGCTGCGCCTGGTCGAAGCTGGCGCGCGAGGCGACGACGCTGGCGGCCAGGTCCTGCTGCCGCTTGAACACGCTGGTGTAGTACGGGATGTCGGCGCGGGCCTGCTCGATCTGGGTCAGGGCCTGCCTGTAGGCCGCCTGCTGCGTCAGCACCTGGTTGCGCACCGTGCCGAGCTGCGCCTGCGCGCCCTCCAGCGCGATGCGCAACGCGGTGTCGCGCAGCCGGAACAGCACGTCGCCCTTCCTCACGTGCTGGTTGTTGCGCACCTCGACACTGGCCACCAGGCCCGAAACGTCGGTGGTGACGCCGACCGATTGCGCCTGGACGTAGGCGTTGTCGGTGGCCATGACCTGGCCGCCGGTGACGTATTCATAGGCGCCGGCGGTCAGCGCCACCGGCAGCAACGCGAACAGCAGCGGCCGCGGCGAGCGCCGCCGCCGCGCCACCACGGGAACGGCAGGCGGAAGCGCGCGCGTGAGCGGCTCGTGGTCGACGATGCTGGTGTTGTTGGTGTCCATGCTACTCTCGCGGGTTCAACTGGCTCTTTTAGCGCCTGGCCGGGCGGCGCTGGGCTTGGCGCACGCCTCGACCAGGTTCGCTTTCACGCCGTCGAGCATCCGCAGCAGCGCCGCCCGATCCGCGTCGGCCAGCCCGGCCAAAGCCTCCGACCGGGTGATCTCGCCGATCGCCTGCAGCGCTTCCAGGCTCGAATGCGCCTTGTGGTCGAGGTGGAGCAGCCACAGGCGGCGATCGGTCGGATGCTGCCGCCGCTCAATCAGGCCGCGCGCCTCCAGCTTGTCGAGGATGCGCACCAGCGAGATCGGTTCCATTTCCAGGATTTCCGCCAGCCCGGCCTGATGGATGCCCTCGTTCTTGGCCAGATGCAGCAGCACCAGCCATTGCGACCGGGTGAAACCGAGATGCGCGGCCTGTTGCTCGAAGCGCTTGCGCATCAGGCGGCCCACGTCATGCAGGACGAAGCCGATCGTGGGCAGGGCGGACGCGCCCTCGCCGCGCGTCTCGCCGTCACCCGTCACGGCGACATCATCGGCTGCTGACATGCTTATCATACCGCCGGAGATCATAGTCATGGTTACGACCTGTCGCTAATGTGTTCCGCGTATGACAGGGTGGAGGTGCAGAGCATGAATGTGGGGATGAAACGGCTGCTGCTGGCGGTTTGCCTGGTCGCGTTGACGCACGCCGCGGCGCTGGCCCGCGGCGCGTTTCGCTGTGCCGGGTTCGCGCAGGCGGGCGGGGCTGAGATGCTGTGCAGCCATACCGATCCGGACGCGCCGGCGCAGATCTGCTCGTTCAGTTGGACCTTGATGACCACCGCCAACCAGCAATCGGTGGTCAACGGGTCGTTCCTGCTGGCGAGGGGCATGACCAACGTGGCGGTCTACCAGGGCAGCGGGTTCGCCTACACGCTGTCCAGCCCGGTCGTGCTCTGCCAGGGACGCAAGGACGGCTGAGGGCGCGCGGTCGCTACATTGCGATGTCGAGGATAAATCCCGTCCGTAGGGTGGGTGGAGCCCACCATTATGCGGGCGGCGCCATGGTGGGTTCCACCCACCCTACGCGATCATGCATACAGAACCGACCGAGGCGCGCCTGCGATGGATCGAACAAAGGGCTGTGATGCAGGCGGACAAGCGCCGAGTCCCGTTTTCCACCCCGGTCATCATCGCCACGGTGCTGGTCGCTGTCATGATCGCCATCGGGTTTGCGGCGCGGTCGGGGCCGCACGGCGGAGCGCCGCCGGCGGCGGCAACCCCCCTGCGGACGGCGGACCTGGTGATGCGCGACCAGTCGGACGGCAGCGTCACGGTCGTCACCGCCACTGGCCAGCCAGTGACCACCATCGCGCGCAACACCAACCCGTTCGTCCGCGTGGTGCTGTCCGGGCTGGTGCGGGAGCGGCGGCTCGAGGGTGAGGGCTCGCCCGGCATCCCGTTCCACCTCACCCGCTGGCGGGACGGGCGGCTCACGATCGACGACATCGCGACAGGCAAGCTGATCGAGCTGGAAGCGTTCGGGCCGACCAACGAGGACGCGTTCGCCCGCCTGCTCGACCTCACTCCGCAGCCGGCGACCAGGTAGGCTCCGGCACCGTCGTCGCAGGCTTTGCGCGGCTGCCCGGGGCGGCATGGATCACCCCGGGGGCGATGTCGGCGGCCGCCTCGCTGATCGCGTGGCCCAGCGCCATGGCCTGCGGGACGCCCCGCAGCATCGGCTCCGCCCGGCTCCAGCGCCAGGGTCGGGCATGGGGCCATAGCTTGACGTAGCTGAGGCGCTGGCCGGGCTTGGGGGTCAGCAGCACGTCGCCGGTCGCGTCGCCGCGCGGATGCACGCCGACGGCGGCGATGCGGCACAGCGGTATGGAGAGGCTGGCCGTCAGCGCCACGCCGTAGTGCAGGACGAAGCGTTCGCTGGTGAGTTCGTAGGTTGTGGTGCGGGATATGGCCCAGGCGAACAGGGCGCAGGCGCCGAACACGGCGAGCGCGATGGCCATTATTGGTGCCCCACGCCAAAGCGTGTTGAGCGGGGTCCATCCGTCCGCCCGGTCGGACGCGAAGCCCCAAAGCAGGATCGCCGCGAAATACCCCATCATGATGCGGACGTGCAGCACGTCGCGCATCACCGCGCGCCATGCGGGCCGGCCGCGCCAGAGCACCCGCTCGCCCGGGATCAGTTGCGCCATAGCGGCCGCTCCGTCTGGCGCGCCATGAGCGGGGTGCCGCGAAAGAACTGTCCGGCGGCGAAATAGGCGTTCAAGCGTTCCTCCTCCTGTCCGGTGATCGCGTCCAATCTCGACGGCATAGGGATGTCCGTGAATTGGTGTGCCCAGAGCGCGTTGACGCGTATCCGGCGTGATGCCTCCTTGATGTCGGTATGGTAGATCGGCACCAGCACGCGCCCGGCGCCAAGTGCCGCGTCCAGCTCGACTTCCAGGAGACGGATGATCTTGATGCCGCGGTCGATCCACAGCTCGCTCACGCGACCGACCGGGTTCCAGCGCCAGTCGAACACGGCCATGCCACGCGGGTCGGCGTCTTCGCTGAGGACCGACCATTCGGGCAGCAGCCGCAACGGCTGCAGCAGCAGGTCGCCACGCTCGGTCAGCATCGGCTCGTCGCGCCGGCGGACCCAGGAGCCCGGTCCGATGCCGGCGAGCAACGGGTTGTCGAGCGCGGTGAGCGGCGTGCCGTCGAATCGGTGCACGGGGGCCGCGTTGATGTCCACCTGCGGGTAATGATGCGGCGCTTGCGTGGTGCCGCCCTCGTTGAGGATGTAGGTGATCGGCTGCGCCGGCGGCGGCGGGAAGCCGTCCATCCGCTCCGGCCTGAACGGCGAAGCCTTGAGCGGATAGCCCTCCCGTTTGCTTTCGCGCTGCAGCCAGAACACGAGGGCGATGAAGAACAGCAGGAAAACCCAGAAGGCGATGGTGGGGATGTCGAGCTGGCTGCCGATGACGCCGTAAGCCCTGTTGGGCAGGATCGTGGGCATGGGAGGTTCCTCAGCCGGGGGCGGGGGCGGCGTTGCCCGCGCGCGGGCCGTTGTTCGTGGCCGGGCTGGCGATCGGGGTCAGCCCCGGGTAGTCGTGGACCATGTTGGCGCCGTTCAGCGGCTTGGGCAGGCCGAAATGGCAGGTCGCACACACGACGAAGCCGTTGCCGGCCTGGGCGCCCTGCATCCGCGCCGGGATGACCGGGATCTTGGTCTCGTGCTCCAGCGTCCGGGTCTGCGGCAGCAATGCCCCGATCGGCACCAGGAAGTTGCGGTTCAGGTCGCGCGTCATGCGGATCGCCCACCAGGCGTTCCAGCGATAGGGCGAGCTCTGGTTCCAATCGTTGAACGCGCGGGACTGGTGGCAGTAGCCGCAATTGACCCCGATGCCGTCCGAGAGCTGCATCATCATCTCGTAGATCCGCGTGGCCTCCGGCCAGGAGTGCAGCGTCGGCCCCGGCTCCACGGTCTCGGACGACACGGCGATCGGCTGGTCGTCGAGGAAGTATTCGGCGAAGCCGTTGTCGGGAAAGAACTTGCGCACCGTGTCGGCGGATTCCTGCCAATTCTCCTGGTAGCCGACCAGCGAATGCTCGGGCTTCGGCGCGTCCGGGAACCATGTCTGTCCCGGCACCGGCTGCCCGCGATGGCAGCTGTAACAGGTCGCGCCGGCGGCGCCGACATGGGTGCCCCAGTCGGCATTGAGGTGCCGGGTCATCCGCAGCATGATGCGCGCGGCAGCCTTCTGCGGCTTGTCGTCGGCCGCGTAGTTGGTGCCGACGTGGCAGTAGTCGCAGCCTTGCTTGGGCGAGACCCAGGCGGTGATCGCGTATTGCAGCCGCATGAACTCCGCGGCGCTCACGTCGGTCAGCACCTTGACGTTCTTGTAGGTCTCGGTGGCGGAGGGGCCGCCGCTGGCCACGGGCGGCAGCGGCGGCGGCGGCTTGTTCAGGGGAAAGCTCGCGGCGACCGGCACGAACTGGACGTTGCCGGGGACGGCGATCTCCTGTGCCGTCCACGGCGGCCTGTTCCATGGCGGCACGATGAGGATGAACGCGCCGGCGGCGACCACGCCGGCGGCGGCGACGAGGGTGAGCGATTTCATGGCCGTGGCCCGAACGCCGTGGCCGACCCCAACTGCGGTTTCTTGACGTCGAGCGCTCCCGGCGGGAGCGTCGACGGGATCGGCAGCACTGGTTGGTAATCGGCGGCCATCCCGTGCCGGACGCCCCAGAGATACCAGTTGTCCACCACCGTCCCGGTCATCAGGATGCCGATGCCGCCGGTCAGCGTCGTGAGCAGGGCGAACCAGTACGCCCATTTGTGGATCGAATCGAAATTGGCGTTGAAGCCCATGGTCCAGCGCCAGAACAGCGCCCCCCGCTCGCTGGCGCTGCCGGGATCCACGATCTCCCGCGTCTCGCGGTCGGCCCCGTAGCGCACCGTGGCGAGGATGGTGCCGCCATGCATGGTGAACAGCAGCACCGACCCGTACAGGAAGGTGATCGAGAGCATGTGGAAAGGGTTGTAGAACAGGTTGCCGTAGCGGACGGAGAACGTCGCCGTCCAGTTCAGGTGCGGGATGATGCCGAACGGCACCGCCTCCGACCAGCTGCCGACCAGGATCGGACGGAAGAAGCCCAGCACGAGGTAGAGCCAGATGGCGGAGGCGAACGCCCAGGCGACATGGGTGCCCATGCCGAGTGCCACGGCCCGGCTGTACATCCGCGCCCACCACAGCAGGATCGAGACGGTAAGGAAGAAGCCGGCGAGCAGCCACCAGCCGCCGTCCTGCAGCGGCGGCAGGATGGAGAGGCCCTGCTTGGCCGAGGGCGGGTTGAGGGCGAGGAACGGCAGCAATTTGATGAACCGGAGGACGTTCCAGTCCACCGAGGCCCACATGTTCAGGCCGATGATCTCGAAGGCGATGAAGCCGCACAGGATCGAGGCGATGGCCAGGATGCCCATATGGGTCGGGCCCAATTGGGTCTCGCCCAGGCGGCCCAGCCAGATCGAGTGCCGTGGCTCCTGCAGCACGCGGCCGCCGGAGCGGGGCGACAGCGCCGGCAACGGCGGCATCTCGAACGGCGCCGCGAGCTCGATGCTGGTGAACAGCGTGTGGTAGCGTGCCATGTCACTGGAACCCGCTCGGACCCCAGATGGGGATGTTCATGAACCAGTCGTACCAGTAGGGCCAGCCGCGGGACCAGAACGGGCCCGATATGACGATGCAGATGGCGCTCCAGATGCCGGCGTTCAGCGCCAGGAAGTAGCCGAGGCGGTGGATGCCGAGCGAGCCGATCGAGTAGACGATGGTGTCGCGGAAATAGATGCTCTCCTGCTCCTCGAACCGCACCGGCTGGCCCTTTTGCGGGTGCGCGATGGAGAGCACTTCGCCGGCGTGCATGGCGAGCAAGAAGTTGGTGGTGAAGAAGAACGTCACCGCCAGCATGTGCGCGGGATTGTAGTGGAAGTGCAGGTATTGGTAGCCGACGTTTGACACCCAATCGAGGTGGCTCATGATGCCGTAGGGAAAGCCATAGCCCCAGGCCCCGAGTAGTACCGGCCGCACGACTTCCAGGGTGGCGTAGGCGGCGATCGCCGCGCCGAAGCCCACCGGCACGTGCAGGCCCATCCCGAGCTTGCGGCAAATCTCCACCTCGCGCAGCGCCCAGCAGATGAAGGAGGTGAGCGCGAACAGGGTGATCCACTGCCAGAGCCCGCCATCGCGCAACGGGGCGAAGCCGAGGCCGTAGCTGATCGGCGGCGGATTGATCGAGATCTTGAACAGCGCCCAGGTCGGCCCGATGGCGGCGCCGTAGATCAGCAGCAGGGTGCCCATCAGGGTGGCGACCGCGCCCACGACGCCGAACAACCCGACATAGAACGGGCCGACCCAGAAATCGAACATTTCGCCGCCGGCGAGGGTGCCGCCACGCACCCGATACTTCATCTCGTAACTCAGCATCGACATCGGCGAGTGCCTCTCGTGACCGCATCGAGGATTCGTCAAGCGCCGCCGCTTGTCAATCAAAGCTGACAGTCTAAACTGTCAACTTAAAATGACGTCGAGGTGAGCCAATGATCGGTCGAACACAGGTCACGTGCGCCGCGGCGATCGGGCTGGCGGCGCTCTGGTGCGTCCCGGCGCAGGCCAATTCCTTGGAGGTCGGCTGGCCGACGTTCTACCGGGCCGGTCCCGGCCGCGACTACGTCGTGCTCGACGAGCTGGACCGGGGCGTCCGTCTCGATGTGACGGCCTGCGACGCGGGGTGGTGCCGGGTGAGGTGGGAGAACACGGATGGCTATGTGGAGCAGGCGGCACTGGTCGACCCGTCCGCCGTGCCGGTCAAGCCGCCGGTCGCCAAATCGCAAGGCTGCGTGCAGAGCCGGGTGACGGGTCCAGGCTACCACAACGGCCTATACTACGAGTTTTGCCCCCGGTAAGCCGAGCCCGGCATCGGCTGACGTTGAACGTCGGCGTGCGCGGTTAGCGGCGCAGGATCTCCACCACCGGCGCGAACGCGTGGTAGAGGATGCTGGCCGGGATGTCGGCGGCGGTCGGCGTGCCGTCGAGGCGGAACTGGTCGCGCCAGGCGCCGCGCGGGACGCCGGCCAGGTAGCTGTCGAACAGCCGCCGCACCAGCGCCTCGGCGTCGTCGAGTTGGTGCGCGTCCCCGGTCGCTACGTGCTGCACCATCAGCGCCTTGAGGTATTCGGTCTGCGGCCATAGCCGGCGGCGGTCCAGCAACGGGCGGCCGGCGACATCGACCTCGTCGGCCAGGAACCCGTCGACGGTGAGGCCGAGCCGCTGCGCGCTGTCGAGCAGCGCCTGGCAGGGATCGTCGACCGGCTGCGCGCTCGCGCGCTCGTAGCGCCGCAGCAGCCAGGTCCATTCCGCCATGTGGCCGGGTTCGAGCCGCTCCCCGTCCGGCCCTTCGGCCCGCGTCCAATCCAGCGCGAAGAACTCGCCCAGGATGCCGGTCCGCTCGTCGAACAGTCGGTCGCGGAACAGCTCGAAGATGTCGCCCGCCCGGGCCAGGTGACGGGCTTCGCCGGTGGCCTCGAACAACGCCAGGCTGGCCTCGAACAAATGCATGTGCGGGTTCTGCCGGCGCGGCAGCTCGTGCCGGTCGCTCTCGGCCCAGCCGCCATGCGGGGCCGCCAGCACGCGGTCGACGACGTCCAGGGTCTCGTCGATCCAGGCGGCGTAACGCGGGTGGCGGGTGGCCTGGTATAGCGTCGCCAGCGCGAGCAAGGCGAAGGCGTGGTCGTACAGGTCGCGCCGGTCGTCGGTCGCAACGCCGTCGCCGGTGAACCGCGCGATCCAGCCGGGACGGCTATCGGGCGCCCAGGCGCAGGCCCGCATCCGCAGCATCATGCGCTCGGCCAGCGCCACGGCGCGGGGTAGGTCAAGCAGG
>CAXUHK010000002.1:44105-61784 GCA_964250775.1 uncultured Acetobacteraceae bacterium
CTGAAGGTTGATCGCCGCCCGGGGTTTTGTGCAGCGCTGGCCCGCTGCCGCCGCATCATGCGCTCGGCCAGCGCCAGGGCGCGGGTTCGGTCAAGCAGGTCGAGGTCCGCCGCGTGGGCGAACACGTAGACCTGCCGCATCCCGGTCCGCAACCGACGCTCGGTGCCGGGTTGCGGCGTGCCGTCGAGCGCCAGGGTCTCGTGGAACATGCCCTTGGCGTCGGCGGCGCGCGCGAGCCAGAACGGCAGCGCCTCGCGGCACATCCAGTCGGCATAGGTCGCGAGCGACATCTTTCCTCCGACGCGAAGCTGACGACCTCGTGCCGCACGCGGTTGGCGCGCGCAAGGTTCGGGTTGGCCAGGGCCGGCAATTCCTGCAACCGGCCGCGAAACGTCGCGTAAGCTGCCGACAGGAACCATCGAGAGGCAAGCCATGGCGAAGCAGACCGACGCGCAGCAGCAGACGGTCGAGCGCGTGATGCACGAGTTCAAGCAAGGCGAACTCGACAGCGGCCGGGGCGGCAAGGTGCGCAGTCCGAAGCAGGCGATCGCCATCGCGCTCAGCGAGGCCGGCGCCTCGAATCGGCAATCGCCGCAGACCAACCAGCGCCGCCTGGCGCGGACCAAGCGCCGCGAGCGTGGGGCCGGCCCCACCCGTGCCGAACTCTACGCGGAGGCGACCCGTAAGGGCGTCGCCGGCCGCTCGCGCATGGACAAGGCGGCGCTGCAACGGGCACTGCGGCAGGCGAAGTAAGGCTCAGGCCTCGCGGTAGCTCAGCAGCATCAGGCCGATCAGCACGAACAGCGTGGGCCATGCCCAGCCGGCGATGCGCGACGCGCGGCCGTCAAGCCGGATCTCCAGCCAGCGCGACCAGCCGGCGGCGATCGAGGCCAGCGCCAGCGGCGTGTGCGTCAGCTCGATCAGCAATTGATCCTTGATGTTGGCGATGGCGTGGGTGTGGGTCAGCAACGCCGCTCCGCCCACCGCGGTCAGCAGCGGGAACACCAGCGCCGCCCGCCGGTTGGCCCAGCCGCCAACCCGCACCCGCCACTCGAAGATCGCGAACGCCACGATCAGCAGCACGAAGAAGCGGTGCTGCAACACCTCGACGTCGCGCAGGCTGGCGAAGAAGCCCTCGGCGCCGAGCGGCCACACCTCGGGGTCGGAGCGCAGGAACAGGAACACGGCGAGGCCGAGGAACGCCAGCGGCCAGTGCCGCGCCCAGCGCACGCCGGCCTGGTTCAACAGTGCCAGCAGGCCGATCAGCGCCACGAAGATGCCGGCCCAGTGGTGGTTGTACTCGCTCCAGGCGATGTCGGCGGCGTTGCGCGCCGGGATTTCGCCCGAGCCGGGCACGAACGCCGGCTGCGGCGCCTGCGCCTTCGCCGCCGCCTCGGCGTCGAGCTTGCCCTGAAGTGCCGGCAGCGTCAGCGCGTCATAGTCGGGACTGGCGAGGCGCGGCCACACGGGGGCGTTGCGCTGCTCGATCTCGGGCCAGGTCACGCGGTCGCGGGTCAGGTCGACCGCCGGCGGCACCGAAGTCAGCGAGGCGGCGGCGAAGAACAGCGTGAAGCCGATGCCGACCTCGACCTCGGCGAAGCGCTTCAGCCGCAGCACCGGCGTCGCCGGGTCGCGCCCCAGCCGCTCGACCAGCAGGTAGTTCCCCAGTCCCAGCAGCAGCAGCCCGCCGAACATCGCCATCTTGGCGCCGACCATGACGCCGTAGGCGGTGCCGTAGAACCCCTGCGCCGAGCCCACGTACATGACCGACATGGTGGCGCCCGAGACCAGGATGCAGGCGACCCCCGCCATCGACATGCGCGAGAACCGCTGCCCCACCGCGCGCCAACCGGCGGCGTCGTGGATGCGCCCCAATGCCGAGAGGAACACCGGGATGCCGCCGATCCAGATCGCCGCCCCCAACTGGTGCAGCGCCTCGACCGCCAGCAGCGGCAGCCGTCCGTCCATCCGCGCCGCCGCGTGGGTGGTGAGCGTGGCCGCCAGCAGCTCGACCAGTCCGGCCAGCAGCAGCAAGGCGGCGGGTGTGGCGCGGGCGCGCAGACCGGCCGCGATGACCGCCGCCGCGGCGATCTTGACCAGCCCGGCCACGGCGAAGTTGGCGCCGGCGATGCCGCCCAGCCCAAGGTCGACGGTGTCCGTCAGCACCGCCGATTGCAGGGCGAGCGTCGTGCCCTCGCAGGCGATCAGCGCCAGCGCCGCCCAACCCGCGATGCGCGCGGTGTCGCCGGCGATGGCCGCGCCCTGCGGCAGCGCTAGCAGCGGGCGCGCCAGCAGCACCAGGAACAGCACGCCACCCAGCATCATCGACTGCGCCACGATGGTCAGCCCATGCACGATGATGCTGAGGAAGCCGAACAGGTCGACCAGCAGGCTCATTTTAGCGCGCCGACGCGCTGGCCACGGGCGTCAGGGTGAAGCCGACGTCGCCACGGGTGATGTGCCCGTCGACCGCCAAGACCTGCCAGCGCAGGCTGTAGGCGCCGGGGCCGAGGTCGGCCTCGCCCTGCAGCACGTCCGGCGTCGGCCCGGCTTCGATCGGCAGCACCGACTTCGCATGGTCCGGCGCGGTCAGGGTGACGCGCGAGCGGGCGGCGTCGATCCGGCTGTTGAAGCGCAGCCGGAACGCCACGCGGCCGGAGCGCTCCTGCCCGCCTGCCGTCGGCGAGCTGTCAACCAGGATGGCGTGTGCCTCCGCCGCCATGGGCGACAGCACGACCGCCGCCACGAGGCACGCCCCGAGCCGGCGGAATGGCGAAACATGGCGCGGCGGCTTGAGCATGGCGCGATCTAGCTCACGCCTTGCGCGGCTGTCCAATCGCGGTGCCTGGAACGGGCACGGCCGCCGTTCTATACCGCACGATCCCCATGCTTCACGATCTCACGAGGAGCCTCGCGATGGACACCGGACTGTCTGGCAAACGGGCGCTGGTCTGCGCCGCCAGCAAGGGTTTGGGCCGCGCTTGCGCCATGGCGCTGGCCCGCGAGGGGGTCGCCGTCACCATCACCGCCCGCGGCGAGGCCGCGTTGCAGGCCACCGCCGCCGAGATACGCGCGGCCAGCGGCGTCGAGGTGACGGCGGTGGCCGGCGACATCACCTCCGAGGCCGGGCGCGTCGCGGCGCTGGCCGCCTGTCCCGAGCCCGACATCCTGGTGACGAACGCCGCCGGGCCGCCCGCCGGCGACTTCCGCGACTGGAGCCGGGAGGACTGGATCAAGGCGCTCGACGCCAACATGCTGACGCCGGTGGCGCTGATCCGCGCCGTGATCGACCCGATGATCGGGCGCCGGTTCGGCCGCATCGTCAACATCACCTCGGGCTCCGTGAAGTCGCCGATCGCGGCGCTCGGCATGAGCAACGGCGCCCGCGCCGGGCTCACCGGCTTCGTGGCCGGCCTGGCGCGGCAGGTGGCGCGGCACAACGTCACCATAAACAACCTGTTGCCCGGCCCGTTCCTGACCGACCGGCTGCGCAGCCTGTCGGCGCTGGCGGCGCAAAAATCCGGCCGCAGCGTGGACGAGGAGATCGCCGAGCGCGGTCGCGCCGGTCCCGCGGGGCGGGTCGGCGATCCGGCGGAGTTCGGCGACGCCTGCGTGTTCCTGTGCAGCGCCAGTGCCGGCTTCATCGTGGGCCAGAACCTGCTGCTCGACGGCGGCGCGTTCAACGCCACGCTCGGCTGAGCGCCATGCTGGGCCGCCGCGCGCTGCTGGCGGCGACGCTGGCCGCCGCCGTGTCGGGAGGAGCGCGGGCGGAGCAGTACTCCGACACGCTGCGCGTCACCTGGAACGACCGGCTGGTCGGCCTCGACCCGTACGGCTCGGCGCTGCGCAGCGAGCTGATGCTGGCGCACGAGGTGTGGGACGGCCTGCTGGCCCGCGACCCCGAGACCTTCGCGCTGAGCCCGCTGCTGGCGAGCGCCTGGCGTTGGGTCGACGACGTGACCCTGGAGTTCACGCTGCGCCCCGGCGTGTGGTTCCACGACGCCACCCCGTTCGGGGTCGAGGACGTGCTCTACACCGTGCGCATGGCGCTCTCGCGCGTCGACCTGGCGATCCCCGGCAACTACGCCTGGCTCGACGGCGCCGAGCAGGTCGCCGACGACGTGGTGCGCCTGCGCCTGGCGCACCCGTTCGCCGCCGCCCCGGACTACGTGGCGCTGGTGCTGCCGATGTTCCCCGCCGCCCTGCACCGCAGCCTGGGGCCGGAGGCGTTCGCCCGCGCGCCGGTCGGCACCGGACCGTACCGCGTGGCATCGCTCGGCGAGGATGACGGGCGCATCGTGCTGCGACGCTGGGCGCCGCCGACCGGCTTGCCGCCCAAGGGCGGCAGCGTCATCGCCCGGGTCTCGATCACCCAGAGCGGCGACCCGGCCGCCCCGTTCAACGACCTTATCAGCGGCCGCGCGGACTGGATTTCCGGCTTGACGCCGGAGCAGTTCGAGGCGGTCGACAGCGCCGCCGAGCTGCAGGCGTTGCGCCGCGACAGCCTGCGCGTCGCGTATCTCTCGCTGGACGCCGCCGGCCGCAGCGGCGTGGGTCCGCTGATGCGCCCGCCGGTGCGCCAGGCGATCTTCCACGCCATCGACCGCGACACGCTGGCCAACACGATGGCCCCCGGGGGCGCCCGCCGACCCCCCCCCCCCCCCCCCCCCCCCCGCGGCCCACCCCGTGGGGGGCCGGCGGCGCCCGGGTGCCGGGCGCCGCCTGCTACCCGAGCCAGTTCGGCTGCGACGCCTCCGCCGTGGCGCCGCGCGCCCTGGACCGCGCCCGCGCCCGCGCGCTGATGGCCGAGGCCGGGCTCGCCGACGGCTTCCGGACCTTGCTGGTCACGGCCGAGCGGGCCGAGATGGCGGCGACGGTGGTGGCCGACCTGGCGGCGATCGGCATCGCCGCCGATGTCGTGTCGCTGTCGACGGCGGCGGCGCTGGCGCAGCAGGCGGCCGGGCAGGCGCCGCTGTTCCTGGGAAGCTGGGGCAGCTCGTCGGTCAACGACGTCTCCGCCTTCCTGCCGCGCTTCTTCGACGGCGGCGACCAGGATTACGCCCGCGACCCCGAGGTGATCGACCTGATCGTGCGCTCCAGCGCCGCCCCTGACGCCGACACCAGGCGGGCGCTGTCGGCGCGGGCGCTGGGCCTGATCGCCGAGCGGGCGCTGTGGCTGCCGCTGTTCACCGAGGCCGCCACCTACGGCATCGCCCGCGCGCTGTCGTTCCACCCCACCACCGACGACCTGCCGCGGTTCTACCGCGCCAGTTGGCGATAAGGCCGGATCGCTGGTACATGTCGATCTGACCGTTTGCAGCTGGAGAACGCCTTTGAAGTCACACGCTCGCGTCGTGGTGATCGGCGGCGGCGCCGTCGGCTGCTCGATCTTGTACCACCTGACCGAGGCCGGATGGACTGACGCGGTGCTGCTGGAGCGCGACGAGCTGACCTCCGGCTCGACCTGGCACGCCGCCGGGCTGATGCCGCTGTTCAACATGTCGTACTCGACCGGGCAGATGCACCGCGCCTCGATCGAGCTGTACGACCGGCTGGCCGCCGAGTGGCAGCGCGACGTCGGCTTCCGCCGCGTCGGCAACCTGCGCATGGCCCGCACCCGCGACCGCATGGACGAGTACCAGACCTATGCCAGCACCGCCGACTCGCTTGGCATCCCGTACGAGTGGCTGACGCCGGGCGGGATCAAGCAGCGTTATCCGCTGGTCAACGTGGACGGGCTGGTGGGCGCGCTGTTCCACCCGACCGACGGCTACATCAACCCGGCCGACATCACCATGCTGCTGGCCGACGCGGCGCGGCGCAACGGCGCCACGATCCACCGCCAGACCGACGTGAGCGCCATCACCCGCACCGCAGGCGGCGAGTGGCGGCTCACCACCGACCAGGGCGACATCACCTGCGACGTGGTGGTGAGCGCCACCGGCAACCACGCTCGACGCACCGCTGGCATGGTCGGGCTGTCGATCCCGGCGATCCCGGTCGAGCACCAGTACATCGTCACCGACGAGATCCCCGAGATCGTCGCCTGGCGCGCCGAGGGCCACCCGGAGCACCCGGTGCTGCGCGACGCCGACGCGCAGTGGTACATGCGCGAGGAGCGCGGCGGCCTGATCCTCGGCCCATACGAGCGCGGCGCTCCGGCCTGGGGCGTCCACGGCGTGCCGGACAGCTTCCGCGCCGACCTGCTGCCGCCCGACCTCGACCGGCTGGAGTGGCACATCGAGGAGGCGTTCGTGCGGATGCCCTGCTTCGCCCACGGTGGCGTCAAGACGGTGTACAACGGCCCGATCGCCTACACCCCGGACGGCAACCCGTTGCTGGGCCGCGCCCCGGGCGTGCCCAACTTCTACTTCGCCGAGGGCTTCTCGTTCGGCATCACCGCCGCTGGCGGCGCCGGGCGCTACCTCACGCAGATCATCACCGCGGGCGAGGCGGAGATCGACACCCTGGCGCTCGACCCGCGCCGGTTCGGCTCCTACGCCACGCGCCCCTATGCCGTGAAGAAGAACGAGGAGGCGTACGACCACGTCTTCATCCTGCACGCGCCCGACGAGGAGCGCCCGGCGGCGCGGCCGTTGCGCACCGCGCCCTCGTACGACCGCTTGAAGGCACGCGGCGCTGTGTTCGGCCAACGCTTCGGCTGGGAGCGGCCGAACTTCTTCGGCCCGACCCTGCAGGAGGACCCGTCGTTCGCCGAACTGCCGTCGTTCCGACGGACGAATTGGTGGCCCTACGTCCATGCCGAGGCGGAAGCGGTGCGCGGCAATGTCGGACTGATCGAGGCCTCGACCTTCGCCAAGTACCGCGTCAGCGGCCCTGGCGCCGCCGCCTGGCTCGACGGCCTGGTCGCCAACCGGCTGCCGCAATCCGTGGGCCGCATCCAGCTCACCCACGCGCTGACCCCGGGCGGCGGCGTGCGCTCGGAGTTCACCATCCTGCGCGAGGCCGCCGACAGCTTCTACGTGGTCGGCGCCGGGGCGGCCGAGAGCTACGACTGGGACTACCTGACCCGGCTGCGGCCGGCCGACGGCTCGGTGCAGTTGGAGAAGCTCACCAACCAGATCGGCGTTTTCGTGGTGGCCGGCCCCCAGGCCCGCGCGCTGCTGGCCGGCGTTACCGACCGGCTGCCGCTGGACAAGGCGTTTCCCTGGCTCACCGCGCGCGAGGGCACGCTCGGCATGGCCCCGGCGCGGCTGATGCGGGTGAACTACGTGGGCGAGCTGGGCTGGGAAATCCACCATCCGATCGAGTACCACAACCACGTCTTCGACGTGCTGGAGGAGGCGGGTCGGCCGTTCGGCATGAGGCTGGTCGGGATGCGCGCGATGAACTGGCTGCGGCTGGAGAAGAGCTATCGCGGCTGGGGCACCGAGCTGTCGAAGGAGGTCACGGCCTGGGAAAGCGGCTTAGACCGCTTCATCCGGTTGGACAAGAACAGCGACTTCGTGGGCCGCGCCGCGCTTACCGCGCAGCGCGCCTCCGGCGAGCGGGCCTGGCAGTTGGCGACGCTGCTGATCGACGGGCCGGACGACGCCGACCCATGGGGCGTGGAGTCGATCTGGCACGGCGAGCGGGTGGTCGGCCGCGCCACCGGGGGCGGCTACTCGGTGCATTTCGGCCGCCAGATCGCGATGGGGTTCGTCCGTCCCGAGCACGCCGCCGCCGGCAGCCGGTTGTCGGTCAAGATGCTGGACCGGCTGTACCCGGCGGAGGTGGTAGCGGACAGCCCGTACGACCCGGAGAACCTGCGGGCGCGGGTTGATGGTTAAGGTCGAAACCCGTCGGGGCCGGCCGCTTTCGATGAGGTTTGGACCTACGGCAAGGCAAGGCTCCTTTCCGTCTTCTCGTCCAGCAATCAACCTGTCCGCCTTGCCGTCAGCGGCCGGAAGTTCACGGACAGGGCGGAGATGTCCGCCTGGGGTTGGTTTGGCGGACACCATGGGTTTCGGCAGCGGTCGGGGCACCACAGCCTCCGACAGCCAATTTGCACAGCTTCGCGGTCCCTGGGCCGTCTAGGTAGTTTCCGAGCCTGTGTTTGCAGGACAGTTGCCCGCTAGGTGCGACCCGGATGATGGACATTGCAGCCCCAGTTCACGCCGCAAGCGCCGCACCGGCTCCGGCGTCCGACCGCTTTCCCCTTGCAGGGCTGCTTGCCTTGGCCATGACGGGCTTCGTCGCCATCATGACCGAGACGCTGCCGGCCGGCCTGTTGCCGCAGATCGGCAAGGGTCTTGGCGTGTCCGAGAGCCTGGCCGGGCAGCTCATCACGCTCTATGCGGTCGGCTCGCTGGCAGCCTCGCTTCCCTTGACCGCCGCCACGCAGGGGTGGCCGCGGCGCCGGGTGCTGCTGTTGTCGATCGTCGGCTTCCTCGTCTTCAACACCGTCACCACCCTGTCGGCCAACTATGCGCTGACGCTTGGCGCCCGGTTCATGGCCGGTGTCGCCGCCGGCCTGAGCTGGGGCATCATCGGCGGTTATGCCCGGCGGATGGTGGCGGGTCCCCTTCAGGGCCGCGCCATGGCCCTCGCCATGGTCGGGACGCCCGTCGCGCTGTCACTGGGCACGCCGGCCGGCGCCTTCCTGGGCGGCCTGTTCGGCTGGCGGCTGGTGTTCGCGGCCATGTCGCTGCTGGCCGCCGGCCTAATCGGCTGGGTGTTTTGGAAAGTTCCGGACCTCCCCGGCCAAGGTGCCGAGGGGCGTGCCACGATTGCCGGGGTCTTTGCCATGCCGGGCATCCCGCCTGTGCTGCTCGTGGTGTTCGCGTGGATGCTCGCGCACAACGTCCTTTACACCTACATCGCGCCGTTCCTGGTCCCGGCTGGCCTTGGTGGCCGTGCCGATCTTGTGCTGCTGGTGTTCGGCGTGGCCGCGCTCGCTGGCATCTGGGGAACGGGCTTGCTGGTGGACCGGCGGCTCCGCGCCTCGGTCCTCGTGAGCCTGGCCACCTTCGCGTTGGTCGCCGTCGCGCTGATCGCTGGCGGACGTATGCCCGTCGTGGTCCTGCCCGCGGTTGCGGTCTGGGGCCTGACGTTCGGCGGCGCGGCGACGCTGCTGCAAACGGCCTCGGCAGACGCCGCCGGCAATGGCGTAGACATATCGCAGGCCATGGTCACGACGGCCTGGAATGCAGCCATTGCCGGCGGTGGCATCGTCGGCGGCCTCCTCCTCTCATCCTTTGGTCCCGGCTCCTTTCCTTGGGCCATGCTGGCTGCGCTGCTTCTGGCCATGGCCATCGCATGGAGGGCGAAGGCCAGCGGCTTTCCGCCTGGCCCGCGCGCTCCGCCGCCATGACCCGTACGGGCCAGGGCTTCCCCCATCTGTCCCACCCGCAACCCGGTGTCCGGCCCACGCACGCCCAGGGCCTGGATCGGGCGGGCAGCATCCCAGACCCACCCGCAACCCGGTGTCCGGCCCACGCACGCCCAGGGTCTGGATCGGGCGGGCAGCATCCCAGAAGGTAACACAGTGTTTCGCTTCCTTAAAAGCATCGCGCTCGCCCTTGCAGTGGCTGCGGCTTCACCGGCCCTCGCTGCGCCGGCCTCCCTTGCCGAGGAGTTCCCCGTGCCCGATGGGTTCACCAGCGCCTACCGCGAGGTGGACGGGGCCAGCCTGCACTACGTCAAGGGCGGCCAGGGGCCGCTTGTGTTGCTGGTCCATGGCTTCGGTCAGACCTGGTACGAATGGCACCAGCTCATGCCGCTGCTGGCGCGCAACCACACCGTCGTGGTCCCGGACCTCCCAGGCCTTGGCCTGTCCGACCCGCCGAAAACATCCTATGTCGGACAGGACGTGGCGGACACCCTGTACAGGTTCGCCAAAAGCTTTAGCCCCGATGCCAAGTTCGATTTGGTTGCCCACGACATTGGTATCTGGAACACCTATCCCATGGCCGTCCTGCACCAGGCGGACATCCGGCACCTGGCCTACATGGAAGCACCGATCCCGGACAAGACGCTCTACGACTTCCCAGCCTTCACACCCGAGGGCGAGTCGCTCGTGTGGCACTTCAGCCTATTCACGGCTGGCGACCAGATGGCGGAGAAGCTAATCACCGGCCATGAAGGCTTTTTCTTCGAGCACTTCATCAAGTTCCACGCCACGCAAAAAGAGGTATTCACGCCGGAGTTACTGGGCATGTACGCGCGTTCCTACGCGAAACCATCCAGCTTGCACGCCGCGTTCGAGTACTATCGGGCACTCAATGAGACCGCGCGGAGGGACAAGGCGTTGTTCGGCACCAAGCTGGGAATGCCCGTAATGATCGTCACCGGCGGCGGCCATGGCGGCTTCGGCCCTTTCGAGGCCAACCAGATGAAGAACTACGCCGACAGTGTCGAGAGCCACATCCTCCCAGGGTGTGGTCACTGGCTGCCGGAGGAGTGCCCCGGTCCGCTCAACCAGCTCGTGGTCGAGTTCCTCGACCGGGAGTGACACAAGCCCAAACATAAAACGAACACGCCTGCGCCACTTGTTCAAACGGACCATTTGAGGAAACGGTATAGGCCCACGCCGAGCGCAATATCCGTCAAGTTCGTTTGGCAAACAGCTTCCACGAAGGGCATATGTTTTCCCGTGTAATTCTGGACAACTCGGCGCAATCGGCCGAACCGTGGTTCCCTAGATAATGTCACCCCAAGGCTGCTTCGGCGACCGTCGCACCAAGCCCCCCGCTTGTCCGTCGCGCGAACCCCGCCTACCGTGTCGCAGCCACGATGCCCCAACTCTCCCTGCACAGCCCGTTCGGCGAAGTCACCATCTCCGAGGAGGACGGCGCCATCGTGGCCCTCGACTGGGGCTGGGGGCGGGACCAGACCCGTACCCCGCTCCTGCTGCGGGCCGTGGCGCAGCTGCACGGCTATTTCGACGGCCACCTGCGCCGCTTCGAGCTGCCCCTGCGCCCGACCGGCAGCGCCTATCGCCAACGTGTCTGGGCGGGCGTCGGCGACATCCCGTTCGGCGCCACCGCCAGCTACGCCGCGGTCGCCGCCGTCATCGGCGGCGGTGCGCGGGCCGTGGGCGCCGCCATGGCCGCGAACCCGCTGCCCATCCTCATCCCCTGCCATCGGGTCGTCGCCTCCGCAGGCCTGGGCGGCTACTCGGGCGGGGAGGGTGTGGCCACCAAGCGGCACCTGTTAGACCTGGAACACAGTTGCATCGCGCGTGACATGCTCGCTCAATCCGCGCTCGACCGCCACTGACAGGGGATCGGCCATGACCAAAGCCATTCGCATCCACGCCACCGGCGGCCCGGAGGTGCTGGTATGGGAGGACGTGCCGGAGCCCGAACCGGCGCCGCACCAGGCGGTGGTGCATCACGAGGCCGTGGGCCTCAACTTCATCGACGTCTACTTCCGCAACGGCACCTACAAGACCCCGCTGCCGGCCACCCCCGGCATGGAGGCGGCCGGGACCGTGGCCGCGATCGGCGACGAAGTGACCGAGGTCGCGGTGGGCGACCGCGTGGCCTATGCCGGCGGGCCGGTCGGCGCCTACGCCACCGACCGCGCGATCGCCGCCGACCGGCTGCTGCGCCTGCCCGACGCGATCGGCTTCGACACCGCCGCCGCCATGCTGCTGCAGGGGCTGACCGCGCAGTACCTGATCCACCGCACCCACAAGCTGCAAGCGGGCGAGACCATCCTGGTCCATGCCGCGGCCGGCGGCGTCGGGCTGCTGCTGTGCCAATGGGCGTCGCACCTCGGCGCCCGGGTGATCGGCGTGGTGTCCAGCGAGGCCAAGGCCGAACTGGCCCGCGCGCACGGCGCCCATGACGTGATCGTGGGCTACCACGACCTGCCCGACACCCTGCGCCGGCTGACCGGCGGCGCGATGGTCCCCGTGGTCTACGACAGCGTGGGCCGCGACACCTTCGCCGCCAGCCTCGACTGCCTGGCGCCGCTCGGCCTGATGGTCAGCTACGGCAGCGCGTCGGGCGTCGTCCCCCCGGTCGAGCTCGGCCTGCTGACCAGCAAGGGCAGCCTGTTCCTCACCCGCCCGAGCCTCGTGACCTACACCGCGAGCCGGCACGACCTGGTGGCGGCGGCGGAGTCGTTGTTCGCGGCCGTCACCAGCGGCGTGGTGCAGGTCCGCGTCGACCAGAGCTTCGCCCTGCGCGACGCCGCCACGGCGCACCGGGCGCTCGAAGCCCGGCAGACCACCGGCAGCACGGTCCTGCTTCCCTGACCGTCGAGGCGCCGGCGCGCAGCGCCCGGTTCACGGCGCTGATCGTGGCCTGTGCGTTGTTCATGCAGAACCTCGACGGCACCGTCATCTCGACCGCGCTGCCGGCGATGGCGCGGACGTTCCATGAGGACGCGGTGCACATGAACGTGGCGTTGACCTCGTACCTGGTCAGCGTCGCGGTGTTCATCCCGGCGAGCGGCTGGATGGCCGACCGCTACGGCGCCCGCGCGGTGTTCCGCGCCGCCATCGCGGTGTTCACGCTGGGCTCGGTGCTGTGCGGGCGCGCCGAGACGCTGCCGTTCCTGGTGGCGTCCCGCGCCCTTCAGGGCGCCGGCGGGGCGATGATGGTGCCGGTCGGGCGGCTGGTGCTGCTGCGCACCGCCGCCAAGTCTGAGCTGGTGGCGGCGATGGCCTGGCTGTCGGCGCCGGCGCTGCTCGGCCCGGTGATCGGGCCGCCGCTGGGCGGCTTCATGGTCACTTACCTGTCCTGGCGCTGGATCTTCGACATCAACGTGCCGATCGGCCTGCTCGGCATCGTGCTGGTGACGCGCCACGTCCGCGACGTGCGCGAGGAGGCCCGCATCCCGCTCGACGTCGCGGGCTTCGTGCTGGCGGCGCTGGCGATGGCCGGGGTGATGTTCGGCTCCGAGACCGTGGGCCGCTTCGTGCCGGCCGCCATCCCCGACCTCGCCATCGCCGGCGGCGTCGCCTGCGGGGTGCTCTACGCCCGCCACGCCCGCCGCCATGCCGCGCCGCTGCTCGATTTCACGCTGCTGCGCGAGCCCACCTTCATGGTCTCGGTGCTGGGCGGCACGCTGTTCCGCATCGGCATCGGCGGCATCCCGTTCCTGCTGCCGCTGATGCTGCAACTGGGGTTCGGCCTGTCGCCGGTGCGGAGCGGGCTGATGACGCTGGCGAGCTCGGCCGGGGCGATCGCCATGAAACCGGCGGCGGTCACGGCGTTGCGCCGGTTCGGCTTCCGCGACACCTTGTTCGGGAACGGCCTGCTGGCCGGCGTGCTGCTCGGCGCCTGCGCGCTGTTCCGCCCGTCCTGGCCGCTCTGGGCGATGGTCGCGGTGCTGCTGGCCGGCGGCTTCTTCCGCTCGCTGCAGTTCACCGCCTACAACACCGTGGCCTACGCCGACATCGCGCGCGGCCGCATGAGTGCCGCGACCAGCCTGTACAGCACCATCCAGCAGCTCTCGTTGACGCTGGGCGTCACGGTCGCCGCCGCCTGCCTGCAGGGCTCCATGCACGCGGCCGGACGGGCGCACCCGGCGCTGCCCGATTTCTCGTGGGCGTTCCTGGGGGTGGCGGCGTTCGCGGTCGCGGCGGCGCCGGTATCGCGGTTGATGTCGCGCACCGCCGGATCGGACATCAGCGGCCAGGCGACGGAGGGGCGGGGCGGTGGAGCGGGTGAAGGGAATCGAACCCTCGTGTGCAGCTTGGGAAGCTGCCGTTCTACCATTGAACTACACCCGCCCGGTGCACCCAAACTATAGCACCGCCGATTGACGGCGCAATCCGGCCCGCTTAGAGTCCGGGTCGTCGGGCAACCGGCCCTCGCGATTTGTCCGGCCGGATTGCGGCGAGGTGAAACAAGCGCGCTAAAGAGGCCAGCGGACCGCCCGATCTTCCGGGCGCGACGCTGCCTCGTCCGGCCTTCGGCGCGAGGTCCATCATGAACGACATGCCAACATCAACCCCGCCGCACCCGGCCACCGTCGCGGTGCACGGCGGCACCCAGCGCACGCCCTACGGCGAGACCAGCGAGGCGCTGTTCCTCACCTCGGGCTTCGTCTACGACGATGCCGAGCAGGCCGAGGCGACCTTCGCCGGGGCCGCCTCGCACTACCAGTATTCCCGCTTCGGCAACCCGACGGTGGCCGCGCTGGAGCAACGCCTGGCGCTGATCGAGGGCGCGGAAGCCTGCCGCGCCACCGCGACCGGCATGGCCGCGGTCCATGCCGCGATGCTGTCGCACCTCAAGACGGGCGACCGGCTGGTGGCGTCGCGGGCGCTGTTCGGCTCCTGCCACTGGATCGTCTCCACCCTGCTGCCGCGCTACGGCATCGAAGCCGTGTTCGTCGACGGCGCCGATATGGCGCAATGGCGCGAGGCGTTCGCGCGCCCGGCCGCGATGGTGCTGCTCGAGACGCCCTCGAACCCGATGCTGGAAGTGATCGACCTGCGCGCCATCTGCGACCTGGCGCACGAAGCCGGCGCCTTGGTCGTGGTCGACAACGTGTTCGCCACACCGCTGCTGCAGAAGCCGCTGCGGTTCGGCGCCGACATCGTGGTCTACTCGGCGACCAAGCACATCGACGGCCAGGGCCGCGTGCTGGGCGGCGCCGTGCTGGGGCGGCGCGACTGGATCGAGGGCACGCTGCAGCCGTTCATCCGCAACACCGGCCCGTCGATCTCGCCGTTCAACGCCTGGGTGCTGCTCAAGGGGCTGGAGACGCTGGTGCTGCGCGTCGATGCCATGTGCCGCAGTGCTGCGATGCTGGCCGACCTGCTGGCGGCGCGGCCCGAGGTCACGCGGGTCTGGTATCCGGGGCGCCCGGACCACCCGCAGCACGAGTTGGCGATGGCGCAGATGTCGGCCGGGGGCACGCTCGTCACCTTCGCGCTGCGCGACAAGGCGGCGGCGTTCCGCGCGATGGACGCGCTGCGGCTGATCGCGGTGTCGAACAATTTGGGCGACAGCAAGTCGCTCGTTACCCACCCCGCCACCACCACGCACATGCGGATTGGCGCCGAGGAGCGCGCGCGGCTCGGCATCGGCGACGGCACCATACGGCTCTCGGTCGGGCTGGAGGACGCGCGCGACCTGGCGGCCGACCTGGCGCAGGCGCTGGAACGCTCGTAGGCCCGGCCCCTGCGCGTGCTATGATCGGCTTGCCAGAGCAGGGAGCCGTGCCGTGACCGACGCCTTCGCCGCCACCACCCATGACGTCTGCGTGGTCGTTCGGGCGTTCTACCTGGAGGACAAGTCCCGCCCGGACGAGGGCAGGTTCATGTGGGCCTACCGCATCACCATCGAGAACCAGGGCCGCGCCACCGTGCAACTGCTGCGCCGCACCTGGGAGATCACCGACGCGCGCGGCCGGACGCAGCGGGTCCATGGCGATGGCGTGGTCGGGCAGCAGCCGGTGCTGGAGCCGGGCGAGACCTTCGAGTACACTTCCGGCACGCCGTTGGAGACGCCGTCCGGCTTCATGGTCGGCACCTACCACATGGTGCTGACCGGCTCCGGCGAGCCGTTCGACGTGGCGATCCCGGCGTTCAGCCTCGACAGCCCGCACCAGGGCGGCCAACTGCACTGACGTTGCTCCGCCGCAAGGTTGGAACTTGGCAACGGACCGCCATATCGCGCGGTACTGCAACAGGAACTACGACGCAATGAACATCGTATCGCCAACCGGCCACGGCCCCGCCGGCGGCCGGCAGACGGCCGTGCGGCCCACGCGCGAGCAGGCCGAGGATGCCGTGCGCACGCTGTTGCGCTGGGCGCACGAGGATCCCGACCGGCCCGGCCTGCGCGACACGCCCGGCCGCGTCGTGCGCTCGTACGAGGAGTTCTTCGCCGGCTACCAGGTCGACCCGGTGACGTTGCTGGAGCGTACCTTCGACGAGACCGAGGGCTACGACGAGATCGTGCTGCTGCGCGACATCCGGCTGGAGAGCTATTGCGAGCACCACATGGTGCCGATCGTGGGCCGCGCGCATGTGGCATACCTGCCGCACCGCCGCGTGGTGGGCATCAGCAAGCTGGCCCGCGTGGTCGACGCCTACAGCAAGCGGCTGCAGATCCAGGAGAAGTTGACGGCGCAGATCGCCAACACGATCAACGACGTGCTGCGGCCGCTAGGCGTCGCCGTGGTGATCGAGGCCGGGCACCAGTGCATGAGCACGCGCGGCGTGCACAAGCCCGGCGTGTCGATGGTGACGAGCACGATGCTGGGCGCGTTCCGCGACAACCCGGAGACGCGCCGCGAGTTGTTGGCGATGATCCCGCGCCCGGTCTCGCCGGCCTTCGGGGACTGATTCCCAGCGAGGAGCGCCATGCCCGACTCCGGACCCAAGCCTGCCGTCGCCTACTGGCACCTGTGGACCGACGAGCAGGGCGTCAGTCACCAGGCGCGGTGCGAACTCACCGCATTCGAGCTGACGGCCGTGGGACCGGCCGACCCGCAATGGAACGACAAGCAGGCGCGCGGCGAGGCGACCACCGTGTTCACCGTGCAGCCGGTGGGCTGGGTCGGCGAATGGCACGAGAACCCGGCGCCGCAATGGATCGTGCCGCTCTCGGGAAGCTGGTGGGTCGAGGCGATGGACGGCAGCAGGGTCGAGATGGGGCCGGGCGAACTGTCATTCGGCGAGGACCAGGGCTGCGTCTGCGACGCGCAAGGCCGCATCGGCCATCGTTCCGGCACCATCGGCGACCAGCCGGCGGTGCTGATGACGGTGCAGTTGCACGTGCCCCCGGTCAGGCGACCCGGCCACCTGAAGTAGCGCCATGGACGGCTTCGAGGTCGTCGAGCCGGCGTTCCGGGCGCTGGTGCTGCCGAACGCGCCGCTGCTGACGCTGGGCGAGGGCTACGCCTGGCTGGAGGGGCCGGTCTGGTGCGCCGACGCTGATCAGTTGCTGGTCAGCGACCTGCCGAACGACCGCATCCTGCGCTGGACCGAGGGCTCGGGAGTCTCGGTGTTCCGCCAGCCGTCCGGGTTCGCCAACGGCCATTGCCGCGACCGCGAGGGGCGGCTGGTCGGCTGCTCGCACCGGCATCGCTGCGTCACCCGCACGGAGCTGGACGGCAGCGTCACGGTGCTGGCCGACCGCTACCAGGGCCGTCGCCTCAACAGCCCGAACGACATCGTGGCGCACAGCGACGGCGGCATCTGGTTCACCGACCCGCTCTACGGCATCGGCACCGACTACGAGGGCGGCAAGCAGGACTCCGAGCGGCCGCCCGCGGTCTACCGGCTCGATCCCACGACCGGCGCGCTCGCCATCGTGGCGGACGACTTCGCGGGGCCGAACGGCTTGTGCTTCTCGCCCGACGAGCGCCTGCTCTACGTGGCCGAGACCGGGCCGCAGTTCGCGCCCGAGCCCTCGCGCCACATCCGCATGTTCGACGTGCTGGACGGGCGGCGGCTGGCGCACGGGCGGGTGTTCCACACGGTCTCGCCGGGCTACGCCGACGGCTTCCGCTGCGACGAGGACGGCCGCATCTGGACCGGCGCCGCCGATGGCGTGCACTGCATCGCACCGGACGGCGCGCTGCTGGGCAAGGTGCTGACCGGCGTCACGGTGTCCAACCTGGCCTTCGGCGGCCGCAACCGCTCGCGCCTGTTCATTTGCGCCTCGCACAAGCTACATGCCATATACACCAACGTTCGCGGCGCGCAGCGCCCGTAGGGCGGAAAAAAACCCCCCCCCCACCCCCCCACCGCGGCCCCCCCCACAA
>CAXUHK010000002.1:61794-65264 GCA_964250775.1 uncultured Acetobacteraceae bacterium
CGCCCGCCCCCGCCCCGCCCGTCGGGCGCGGGGGCGCGGGCGCGCCCCCCCCCTACGCGCTACGGCGCCTGCGCGTAAGGATGCGACGAGGCGAACGGCGCGGCAAGGAAGTCGCCGAACGTGGCGTGCGCGCCCACCACCAGCAGCAGGAAGCCGCCGGCCAGCGAGAAGTTCTTCAGAAAGTCCCAGAACAAGCCGCGACCTTTGCTGTCGCCGCCCTGCCAGAAATCGCCAGGCTTCCAGAATTGCTTCCACAACAGCGCCGTCACCATGCAGTAGCCAGCCATCACCAACCCCGCCGCGCGGTCGGCGGTGCCGGTCAGGATCGCCAGCGGCATCAGGATTTCCACCGCGATACCCACAAGGATGAGCGCCAGGGCAACGCCATCCGGGAACATCTCGCGCGCCTGTCCGACCGCGCCGCGGAAGTTCAGGATCTTGTCCAGCGCGCTGAACGGGAAGAACAGCATCACCAACAGGTAGCGCACGGCGAGCGTCGCCAGCACGCTCATGCGCCGAGCCGCTGCTGGATGTGCGCCGCGACCCGCAGCGCGTTGGCGATGATCGTGAGCGTCGGGTTCACCGCGCCGATCGAGGGGAAGAAGCTCGCGTCCGTGACGTAGAGGTTGTCGAGCTCGTGCGCGCGGCAGTCGAGGTCGAGCGCCGAGCTGGCGGGGTCGACGCCGAACCGCGCGGTGCCGGCCTGGTGCGCGGTGCCGCTGATCGGGATGTCCTTGCCGAGATACAGGCTGCGCTCCACCATCACCGGATGCGCGCCATGGCGGCCCATCGCCTGTTCCAGCTTCTGCTTCAACCGCCGGTGCGCCTCCTGCCCCTGCTCGGTGACGTCGAGCACGACGCGCTCGCCGTCGTAGAAGATGCGGTTCTCCGGGCGCGGCAGATCCTCGGACGAGAGCCAGAAATCCATCGAGTGCCGCGCCATCTGGTCGAACGGCATGTCCGGCAGCCATTCCAGCCAGGAAGGCAGCGCTTCGCCCTTGATCTGCTCGGCGTGCGAGGTGGCGCACATCTGGATCAGGCCCATCGGGTAGTCCCAGTCGTCGGCGCCGAAGTAGAAGTCGCTCACCGCGAGGGTCTTCTGGAACACGGTGTCGTTCGGCTCGCGCATCAGCGCCATCAGCACCGACTGGCTGTGCCGCATGTAGTTGCGCCCGACCTGGCCGGAGCCGTTGGCCAGGCCGTTCGGGTGCGCGTCGCTGGCCGAGCGCAGCAGCAGCAGCGCCGACGACAGCGCGCCGCAGGCAACCACCACGATGTCGCCGGTGTGGCGCTCCCGCTCGCCGTGTCGCTCGACCTGCACGCCGGTCACGGTGCGGCCGGCAGGGTCGGTCTCCAGCCGGCTGACATAGGCGTTGGTCAACAGCTCGAAGTTGGGGTGCGCCGCCAGCGTCGGGTCGACGCACATCACCTGCGCGTCGGCCTTGCCGTTCAGCAGGCAGGGGAAGCCGTCGAACGCGTCACAGCGGATGCAGACGCTGGTGGGGGTCGCGCGCCCGTCGCGCTCGTCGAGCTTGATGCCGAGCGGCAGGTGGAACGGGTGCAGCCCGTCGGCGACGAAAGCATCGTTCAGCGCCTGGATGCGCGGCTCGTGCGATACCGGGGCGAACGGGTACGGCCCGGTGGCGGGTGGCTCCAGCGGGTCCTCGCCGCGCTGGCCGTGGACCGCGAACAGCTTCTCCGCCTCGGTGTAGAACGGCTCGAAATCGTCGTAGCGCAGCGGCCAGGCCGGCGAGACGCCGTGCTGGTGCAGCACTTCGCCGAAATCGCGCTCGCGCAGCCGGAACAGCGCCGCGCCATAGACCTTCGAGTTGCCGCCCACGAAATAATGCAGTCCGGGATGGAAGGTCTCGCCGTTGCTGCCATGCCAGGTCTCCGTCGCCTGGTACTTGCCGTCGACGAACACCGTCTTGCTGTCCCAGTTGGCCTGCTCGCGCGGCAGGTAGTCGCCGCGTTCCAGCATCAGGATGCGCTTGCCGGTCGGCGCCAGGCGATGCGCCAGCGACGCGCCGCCGGGTCCGCTGCCGACCACGATCACGTCGTAATGCGCCATCGCCCATACCCCTCAGTATTCGAACTGGTACGTCAGCCCGACATTGGTGCCGTTCGAGGACTGTGCGCTGCCCGCCCCGGTGGCGCTACCGCCGCCGGTGCCGATGTCGGTCTCGAGCTTCAGCGCCTTGGTGATGTCGACCTGCACCTGCGCTTGGGTGCCGCTGCCGGAGGTGCTCTGCTTGGCGCCGAGATAGACGCCGCGCGCCACGTATTTGCCGGCCTGCACCGAGGCGCCGGTGTTGGCTCCGGAACCGCCGCCGCCGCCCACCGCAAGGCGGTCGAGGCCCAATCCGCTGCGCACCTTGGCCAGCGGGTCGAAGCCGCCGCCCGCCCCGGTCAACTGCGCCAGCGAGGCGGCGATCTGCGCCAGTTGGAACGGGCCGAGGCTCGCGGCACTCTGGCCGAACAGCAGGTGCGCCAGCACCTCGTCCTGCGGCAGCGCCGGCACCGAGCTCAGCGTGATCTTGGGGTCGCTGGCGTAGCCTCCCACCGCCAGCGTCGCGGTGGTGTTGCCGGAGGTGCTGTTGGCCTTGAAGTCGAGCGTGGGATCGAGCTTGCCGCTGCCGTCGAAGCCGACCTTGCCGGTGGCGAAGTCGAGCGTGGTGCCGGCGACGCTGACGCTGCCGCGCCGCATCGAGAACCCGCCCTGCGGCTGCGGGCGCGCCGCGGTGCCGCGCACGACCAGGTGTCCCTGCAACTCGGCGTCGAGCCCGCGCCCGCGCACGAAGATCTGGCCCGGCGCGTCGACGGTGAGGTCGAGCGCGACGTCGGGACCGGGGGCCGTCGGCGGGGGCGGTTTCTCCCCCGGCCGGCGCACGTTCAGCGTGGCGAGGCTGGCCGGCAACCGTTCCGGCACGCGGATGTCGGCGCTGTCGATGACGATGCGCCCGGCCGCGGCGAGCTGCCCGGCAAGGTCGCCGCGCAACGAGATCTGGCTGTCCAACACGGCGGTGAGCAGGTCGCTGGCCAGCGGCTTGGCGCGGTTCATGACGATGCGCAGGTCGACCGGCATCGGCGGCTTCAGCCCGACATTGCCGGTGACGTCGATGCTGCCCTCGCCGGCGCGGGCGTGGAGCCGGGCGATGCGGACCTCGCCGCCGCTGCCCTGCACCAGCGCCTCGATCCGGCTCAAATGGATGCCCTGGGCGAAGTCCTGCACCTCGCCGCCGGCCAGCCGGACGGTGCCGGACGCCACCGGCGCGGCCAGCGTGCCGGTCGCCGTGGCGTCGAGCGTCACCTGCCCGCGCACCCGGCGGCCGGCGGCGCTCATCATCGGGTCGAGCAGCGCCAGGTCGACGCCGCCGGCGGCGCGCAAATCCATGCGGGCACCCTGCTGCACCGGCGCGGTGCCGGTGACGGTGAGCTTGCTGCGGCCGGTGACCAGCCGGGCGTCGAGC
>CAXUHK010000003.1:0-42246 GCA_964250775.1 uncultured Acetobacteraceae bacterium
CGGTGTCCGGGGACGGCGGGAAGCCGCCGCCGCCCAGGGCGCGCGAGTATTCCTCGATGATGTGGAAGTCGCGCTCCATGTCGGCGGCGTGCCGCTTCGACACGTCGACCGCCTGCTCCATCTCGCGCTGCTTGGCCTGCAGCATCCAGCGCTCGCCCATCAGCGCGAAGCGCTCGCGCACCAGCGCCTCGCCTGGCGTCGCGGCGGCGGCGCACAGCTCGCGCACCGGCGCCGGCGCGTCGGGTCCGTAGGCCAGCACGCCGAGGCCGTGCTCGTGCAGGAACTCGAAGCTCGGGTGCTGGTGGCGCAGCTCCGCCCACAACCGCCACACGCCGAAATCGCGCTCGCGCACGTTGGTGTCGTGGAACAGCACCACCGCGCGCGGCGACAGCTTCGGCAGCCAGCCGGCGAAGTCGTGCGTCACGTCGGCGTAGGTGTGGCGGCCGTCGATGTGCAGCAGGTCGACGCTGCCGTCGGCCAGGTACGGCAGCGCATCGTCGAACGTGCAGCGCAGCAGTTGCGAGAACGCGGCGTAGCGGCTGTCGTGGAACTTCGCGAGGTCGGCGTAGACCTCCTCGCCGTAGAAGCCGGCGTGCTCGTCGCCGGCCCAGGTGTCGACCGCGAAGCAGCTCGTGCCGAGCCGGCCGCGCGCCACCGCCTCGCAGAACGCCGCGTAGGAGACGCCGGCATGGGTGCCCAACTCCACCAGCACGCGCGGCCGCGTCGCCTGCACGATCCAGTGCGCGAACGGCAGGTGGCCGTACCAGGCGCTGTCGACGCCGAGCCGGGTCGGGCGCCAGAACAGCGGGTCGATCCGCGGCGACAGCAGCGCCGCAAGGTCGCCCGATGGGCTTTGGGCGGGGTCGGTCAGCGGCAGGTCCATGGCTTGCGTCCCGTCGTTGTCGGCCGTCATTCCACACCTCCCGTCATGGCCGGACTTGACCCGGCCACCCACGCTGAGCTGACAGCACCGGAGCTGCCAGTCTCGTGCGCAATGTCGACCGTGCCGCGTGGTCGCACCGCGCGGATGTTCAGGTCAAGCCCGACCATGGCGTAGAACTCTGTATTGGTTGCATAAAACCAACCGGGCGGCGATGGCTGTCAAGCCTCGCTGGACGCGCTCCACGGCAGCGCCACGCGCGGCGGCGAGGCCAGGTGCGGCCACAGATCGAGGGAGAAGTTCGGGCTGAAGAACGGGTCGTGCGCCAACTCGTCCGGCCAGCGCGCCATCATGTAATCGATCTCGGCCTGGAACCGGGCGGAGCGCACGGGTGTCAGGTCGCTGCCGCGCGAGCGCGATTCCCAGTGTTCCAGTAGGGCGTGCGGGGTCCAGATGATGCGCCGCCCAGTGGCGCGCAGCCGCAGGCAGAAATCGACGTCGTTGAACGCCACCGCCAGATGCTCGGCATCGAACCCACCGATGGCGGCGTAGGCCTCCACCGGCACCGCCATGCAGGCGGCGGTGACGCAGCCGACCTCCTGGGCGGTGCACAGGCGGCCGAAATAACCCGGGTCGTCGCGCGCCGCGTCCTTGTAGATGTGCCCGGCCACGCCGCCCACGCCGAGCACCACGCCGGCGTGCTGCACCTTGCCATCGGGATACAGCAGCTTGGCGCCGACCGCGCCGATGCCTGGCCGCATGGCGTGGCGCACCATCTGCTTCAACCAGCCTGGCTCGATGACCGCGATGTCGCTGTTGAGCAGCAGCAGGATTTCGCCCCGCGCCTGCTTGGCCGCGTGGTTGTTGATGGCCGAGTAGTTGAACGAGCCGGGATAGCGCAGCACGGTGACGCCGCGCGCCGCGACGGCGTCCAGCCAGGCCAACGTCTCGGGCCGCTCGCTGTCGTTGTCGACGATGACGATGTCGAGCGCCGGGTAGTCGGTGGCGTCGAGCAGCCCGTCGACGCAGACGCGCAGCACGTCGAGGTTGTCGCGGGTCGGCACGATCGCGGTGACGCTGGGCCAGCGCGTCGGGTCCGGGCGGATCACCCGATGGCTGTGCTCCGTGACCACTTCGACCGACTCGCCGCGCGTCGCCGCGTGGTCGCGCAGCGCCCGCCGCGCCGCCGCGTGGGCGCGTTCGAGCTGGGTTGTGGAGAAGGTCGCCGCACCGGGATGCAGCCGCCAATGGTACAGCACGTGCGGCACATGCACGACCTTGTGCCGGGTGGCGGCAGTGACCCGCAGCGCCAGGTCGTGATCCTGGCTGCCCTCGAAGCCAAGCCGGAAGCCGCCTGCCGCGCGGACGGCGCTGGCGCGGTAGACGGTCAGGTGGTTGAGGAAGTTCTGCGCCTCCAGCAGCTCCGGGTTGAAATCGGGCTTGAAGTTGGCGCCGTAGCGGCGGTGGCGCTCGTCCAGCTTGTCCTCGTCGGAGTACAGCAGGTCGGTGTCGGGATTGGCCGCGATCGCCAGCGCCATCGTGGCCAGCGCTTGCGGCGTCAACACGTCGTCGTGGTCCATCATCGCCAGCCACTCGTGCCGCGCGAGCTCGAGAGCGGTGTTGCTGGCCGCCGAGATGTGGCCGTTATCGGCGCGGAAGGCGACCACGATGCGCGAATCCTCGGCCGCCGCGCGCTCCAGGATCGCCCTGACATGCGGGCGCGGCGAGGCGTCGTCGGCCAGGCAGAGCTGCCAATGCGGGTAGGCCTGCCGGCGCACGCTGCCGATCATCTCGTGCAGCGTCTCGGCGTCGGTGTCGTAGACCGGAACGATGACCGAGAACTTCGGCGGCCGAGGCAGCTCCGTGGCACGCGCCTCCAGCCGCGCCAACTGCGCCGCGGTCGGCGTGTCGTGGCGCAGCGCCCAGACCTGATAGGGGTCGAGCGGCGTGGGCTGGCGCGCGGCGGCCTGCGCCTCCAGCCAGGTGGCCAAGCCGCGCCGCCGCAATGCGCGCAGTCGCGCCGAGGCCTGCCGCCTGCCTTCGGCGAGCAGCAGCCGCAGCGCCGCCTCCTGGTCGGTGAGCCGGCGGATCGTCACGCGGGCGCCGTCGGCCAGCGTCGAGATGTGAAACCGCGAGTCGAGCCGGACCACTTGTCCGCGCCGGGCCGCCGCAGCGTCGAACACGATTTCCGAGACGCCGCCGTCCCCGGCCTGCGCGTGCAGCCGAACCAGCCCGCCCTGCGGCAGGTCGCGGGCGGCGACCAGCGCCCAGTAGCTCGGCGCCGGGCGCGCAACGCTGACGGACAGGTTGGTCGCCGGCAGCACGCGCTGGCGCATCGCGCCCTGTCGCGCCCTGGCGCCCATGCCGTGCGAAAGATAATGCACCAGCGGGTTCAAACCGCTCGCGTCGATCTCGGGGTGCTGCGCCAGGTAGGCGGCGGAGTCGAACATCGGGTTCGGGTCGCGCCGCTCCCGTCCGCCATGGCGGACGAAATGCGTCACCGGGTCCAGCCCGGATGCCGCCACGTCGGCGTATTGGCGCAGGTACCATTCCGCATCGAGCAGCCCAGACCGCAGCACCAGGCGGGCTTGGCGGCGAATGGCTACGTAATGGCTCAGTCTCGTCAGCAACGGCACCCGCCATGGTCGTGTGACCGTGGCGATTTAGCCGGTTGACGCTGGCGCGTCCATAACGCCCGGCTCAGCCGCCGTGCGCCTTCTCGTAGGCGGTGATCTTGGCGACCTTGGGCGCCGAACGCCCGCCGTCGAACTCGCTCGCCAGCCAGGCCGCGAGGATGGACTTGGCGAGTTCGGGCCCGACCACCCGCGCGCCCATGGTGATGATCTGCGCGTCGTTGCTCTTTCGCGCGCGCTCGGCGGAGTAGGTGTCGTGGCACTGCGCGGCGCGGATGCCGGGCACCTTGTTGGCGCTGATCGCCATGCCGATGCCGGTGCCGCACAGCAGCACCGCGCGCTCGTGCCGTCCGCCCGCCACCGCCTCGGCGACGGCGAAGGCGATGTCGGGGTAGGCCGCCTGCTCGCCGGCGCGGGTGCCGTAATCCTCAACCGCGTGGCCCTGCGCCTGCAGCATCCGCTTGAGCGATTCCTTGAGGTCGTAAGCCGCCTCGTCGCAGCCGATCGCGATGGTCATGGCGTTCCCTCACAAGTGTTTCCCTACGCGTTACATGTGCCGCGCCCGGCTTGACACCAAGAGGGCGCTTGCGGACAGTGGCAGCGGCCCGTGAAGCGGCCGAACATTCGGGGAAACGCGATGGCCGGGCTCGGCTTCGAGGCGGCGTTCGACATGACCGGAAAAGTGGTGCTGGTGACCGGGGCGGCGGCCGGGATCGGCCTCGCGATCGCGCAGATGTTCGCCGCGCGCGGCGCCGGCGTGGCGCTCGTCGACCTGGCCGAGCCAGTCGCGGCGACGGCGGCGCAGCTTGGCGGCGGCCCGCATCTGGCGGTGCAGTCGGACCTGACCAGGGAAGGCGAGCCGGCGCGGGTGGTCGCGGCCACGCTGGCGCGGTTCGGGCGGCTCGACGTGCTGGTCAACAACGCGGGCATCGTCCGGCTCGAAGCCGCGGCGCAGGTCAGCAACGCCGATTGGGACAGCACCATGGCGGTGAACCTGAAGGTGCCTTTCCTGATGTGCCGCGCGGCGTTCCCGGCGCTGTCGCGGGCAGGCGGCGGGCGCATCGTGAACCTCGCCTCGCAGGCGGCGCTGGTCGCGCTCGACCGGCATCTGGCCTACTGCACCAGCAAGGCTGGCGTCTTGGGCCTGACCCGCGTGCTGGCGCTCGAATGGGCCGAGCATGGCATCACCGTGAACGCCATCTCGCCCACCGTGGTCGAGACCGAGCTGGGCCGGCGCGCCTGGGCCGGCGAGGTCGGAGTGGCGATGAAGCGCAAGATCCCGGCGGGGCGCTTCGCCCGGCCGGACGAGATCGCCATGGCGGCGCTGTACCTGGCCAGCGGCGCCGCCGGCATGGTCACCGGCGAGAACCTCGTGGTCGACGGCGGCTACACCATTCAATAGGGCGGACCCGGCATGAACCGCATCATCAACGACCCGGACCAGGTGGTCGAGGACGCGCTCAAGGGCTACCTGCGGGCGCACCCCGACCTGCTGGCCGCGACCGACAACCCGCGCGTGCTGCGGCACCCGGCGGCCCCGCGCGCCGGGCGGGTCGGCATCGTGACCGGGGGCGGCTCCGGGCACGAGCCGGCGTTCCTCGGCTATGTCGGCGAAGCCATGCTCGACGCGGTGGCGGTCGGCGAGGTGTTCTCCTCGCCCACCGCCAAGAGCTTCCACGACGCGTTCGTGGCGGCCGATGGCGGCGCCGGCGTCGCCTGCCTCTACGGCAACTACGCCGGCGACAACATGAACGTGAAGCTCGCGGTGCGGCAGGCGGGGCAGCACGGCCTGGTGGTCAAGACCGTGGTCGCCAACGACGACGTGGCTTCCGCGCCGAAGGCCGAGATCGGCAAGCGGCGCGGCGTCGCGGGCGAGATCCTGATGTGGAAGGTGGCCGGCGCGGCGGCGGCGAGCGGCTACGACCTCGACGCGGTGATCGCGGTGGCGCGCCGCGCGATCGACAACACCCGCAGCATCGGCGTCGGCCTCTCGGCTTGCACCATCCCGGCCGCCGGCAAGCCGAACTTCACCATCGCCGACGGCGAGATGGAGGTCGGCATCGGCCATCACGGCGAACCCGGCATCGAGGTCGCCAAGACCATCACGGCGCGCGAGATGGCCGACATGATGCTGGACAAGGTGCTGTCCGACGTGCCGTTCGTCGCGGGCGACCGGCTGGCGGTGCTGGTCTCGGGCCTAGGCGCCACGCCGGTGATGGAGCTCTACATCCTGTACGACCGCATCGCGGGGGAGCTCGCCAGGCGCGGGCTGGAGGTGGCGCAGCGCTACGTCGGCAACTACTTCACCTCGCTCGACATGAACGGCGTGACGTTGACGGCGATGCGGCTCGACGCCGAGCTGGAGCGGCTGATGGCGCACCCGGCCCGCTCGCTGGGCCTGACCCAGGCGGCGTCGTGACCGGGATCGCCCTCGCCACGGCGGGCGATGTCGTGACCGACCTGGTCGGCGCGATCAACGCCAACAAGGCGTGGTTGAGCGAGATCGACGGCGCGATCGGCGACGGCGACCACGGCGTCAACATGAGCAAGGGCTTCAGCCAGGCCGGCGAGGCGATCGCCGCCGAACCGGCGCCGCCCGGACTCGCCCGGGCGTTCGCGATCCTGGGCGAGACCCTGCTGTCTGGCATCGGCGGCTCGATGGGGCCGCTCTACGGCACGTTTTTCCTGGACATGAGCGCCACGCTCGAAGGGCAGTCGGAACTCGACGCGGCCCTGTTCGGGCGGATGCTGCGCGCCGGCCTGTCCGGCGTGCAGGAGCTGGGTGAAGCCCAACGCGGCGACAAGACGCTGCTCGACACGCTGATCCCGGCGCTCGACGCCTACGACGCGGCGGTCAGCGGCGGCGCGTCGTTCGCCGAGGCGCTGGAGGCGATGGCGGCGGCGGCGGCGCAGGGGCGTGACGCCACCCGCGACATGGTGGCCCGGATCGGCCGCGCGGCACGGCTCGGCGAACGCTCGCGCGGAACCATCGACGCGGGCGCGGCGTCGTGCTGCCTGATCCTGCGGAGCATGGCCGCCAGCCTGGCGCGGCGGGCCGCCTGACTTGATCTTGCGCGCACGCAGAACGCTATGCCTGGCCGGCGTGGCGTTGCTCTGCCTGTTCGGCTGTGCCGGGGGCTATACTGGCCCTCCCAGCACGCAGCGGATGGGCGGCTACAGCCACGGCCATCCCTGAGCGCGCCGCTGGCCGCAGTCAGGCGGCGGCCTCCAGCGGCAGGACCGGACGGATGAAGTTGAGCGCCTCGGCGAAGCTGCGCAGCCGCGTCAGGTTCTGCTGGCGCACGGCGTCGACCACCGTCCATTGCCGGCCTTCCGGCACGATCATGTAGGCCGGATCGATGTTCTCCCGCACCCAGACCAGGACGTAGTTCACCGCGTCGGCGGCCGGGGCGTGGGGCACGAACATCGAGGCGTCGCAGATGCCCATGCGCCGCCCGGCCTCGACCCAGCGCGCCAGCAGCGCCGTGTGGCTCGGCAGGATGCGCTGCTGCAGCAGCACCACGTTAGGCGGGAAATCCTCGGGCAGGGCGTCGTCCGCCTTGCGAACCGAGCGGGAACGGGAGGCTTGTCGCGGTCTCGAGTTCGCCATAGCCCTGCCTTCAAACGAGCGTGAGGCATTGTAGCTAATGGCATCGCACACTGCGACAAGAGTTACGGTTGTTACACTCTGTTCCGTTACTTTGTGGCATATTCGCCACGGTTCCCTACCGAAGTCGCCTGCTTCGGCTGTAACTCCGAATGGCGGAGGCCGCCGACCAATGCCTGCGCCGTCCGGCTCCATGGCGTTGGGCGGTGGTCGCGGATGATCTGCGCCTGCCAGGCCGAGAGGGTTTCGGGGCGTTCGATGACGTTGCGCACCGCAAGCACGCCCGACCGGATGTTGAGCGGGTCGAAATAGCGCGCCAACTCGCCGCCGGCTTCCGGGATGGAGGTGGTGGCGGAGGCGAGGCACGGCTTGCCGAACGCCAGGCTCTCGGTGACTGGCAGCCCCCAGCCCTCGTACAACGAGGGGAACAGCGTGAAGCGGCAGCCGCGGTACAGCGCCGCCAACTCGGCGTCGGAGGCGTTGCCAATGAGCTTCACCGCGCCGTCGAGGTAGAAGCAGTTGCGCAGCTCCTGCAGCAGGTCGCCCACCATGCTGCTGACGTGGCCGGCCAGCACCAGCGTCGGCACCAGCTCGCGCGGCAGCTCGACCAGCAATTGCCGCCACACCTGCACCAGGAACGCCTGGTTCTTGCGCGGCTCCAACGTGGAGACGAACAGCGCGTAGGAGCCGGGCGCCGGCAACTGGCGCACATCCGCGTCGACGAGCCGGGGTGCCTGCGCGAACCCGCCGCCCATGGGCACCACGACCGGGTCGCACGGCAGCGCGATGCCCGACCGTCCGGCGTGCTCGACGATGTCGCGGGCGCTGGCGTGGGAGACGGTGAACAGCGCGTCGCATTGCGGCAAGGTGGCGTCGAGCCACTCGCGGAAGATGCGCGTGTGCTTCGGGTCGCACCACTCCGGGCGGCGCAGCGGGATGATGTCGTGGATCAGCGACGCCAAGCGGATGCCACGGCGGCGCAGCGCCGCGACATGGGCGGCGTAACGCGGAAATATCCATGGTGCGCCGGCCATTGCACGCCGCCCTGCGCAGCCAGCGCGACGCGCTGCAGAAGGGCGTCGTCGCCGCCCGCGCGGCCGCCCAGGCGGTGCCGTGGCGCCGGCCGTCGGCGCCCGGCCGCGCCGCCAAGCCCCACGAGCCCGGGGTCGCCCCCGCCGCCTCGGCGCTGGCCCAGCCGCACAGCCCGTGGATCCGCAGCGGGTGCAGGACGCTACGGGCCACGCGCCAGCGCGGGTTGAGGCTGGAGAGCGGGTCCTGGAACACCGGCTGAAACCACCGGCGCAAGCGGCGCAGCGCGCTGCCCGGCAGCGCCGCCAAATCCTCCCCCACGGACCGCACCCGCCCCCGGTCGGGCGCTTCAAGGCCAAGCGCGATGCAGCCCAGCGTCGACTTGCCCGAGCCGCTCTCGCCGACCAGGCCGACCGAATGGCCGGCCCGCACCGCGATCGACACGCCGCGCACCAGTGCGGGGCCGCCCTGCGCTGGACCCACGACCAGGTCGCGCGCGGTCAGGATGTGGGTCACGCCGGCGCTTGCAGCCGGGTGCGCGGGTCGAGCGCGCCGCCGAACGCTTCGGCCTGCAGGTTCAGCAGCGTCACCACCAACACGATGCACCGGCCGGGGAAGACGCCGAACCAGGGTGCGATCGCCGTCATCGGGATCGCCTCGGACAGCAGCCATCCCCAGCTCGGGTGGTCCGATTGGGTGCCGAGGCCCACGAAGCTGAGACTGGCTTCCGCCAGCATCGCGTAAGAGTCCATCCAAGATCATTGTTATGCACGGCAAAGGCGTCGCAGCATCAGTCGAATTGATGCCCATCGCAGAAACGCGAGTGCATCATGATCGACGCGTCGATGACGCTGATCCCCTCGAGCCCGCGGACCTTGAGGGCAAGAAGGACATGTGGGCGCAAGCAGTCTTCATTGCGGAGCTCTTGCAGATTGCCGCCTGACATCACTCTCTTCAGGCACTCGCTTGCTTCGCCTCTCCATTTGCAACACAACCTGTAATCTGATCCGAATATCTAAATTGAATGGAAATATGCTCAGCGGTGTGGAGGGATGGGGACAGGGACGGGAGGTCCCGGCGTCTGGTCCCCTCAGGGCGGCCGCTCTCTTGGTTGTCTCAGATCATGTCCACCCTCCCCCCGAGTTCATCCTTCACGTGGACGCGGATGATCTCGTCCATGGAAGCCTCCGCCCTGAACCCGAGCGCTTCGGCGCGCCTTGAGTCGAAGCTGCGGGGCCAACCTTCGATAATCTTGCCGATGCTCGGGCCGGGCTCGTGCCGGATCAGGTTGACCGCTTTGTCGCCGGCAACCCGGCGCGGCGCCTTGATCTCCTCGCCGACCGTGGCCGAAAGGACCGGTAGGCTCAGGTTGCGTCGCCACCCGAGCGCGGCCGTGTCGAGCGTCGCGGCGTGGACCAGGAAACCGACCGCTGCACGGGGACTCGCGAACCAGTGATGCACGTCGGTCGGCACCGGCAAGACGGCCTCCCGCCCGCTCAACGGCTCGCGCAGGATGTTCGAGAAAAAGCCCGACGCGGCCTTGTTCGGCAATCCGAGCCGAACGCAGATGGTCGGAAGCCTGATGCCGATGCCGTCGAAAAAGCCCTTGCGCGAATAGTCGGCAAGCAGTAGTTCGCCGATGGCCTTCTCGGTACCGTAGCTCGTCAGCGAGGCAGAGAGGAACTCGTCGCCGATCTCTTCAGGGAATGGCGCGCTGAACACCGCGATTGAGGAGGTGTAGACCACGCTGGGCTTGTACGGCCGCCGACAGCTTTCTCCACGAATGGCGTCGAACAGAAAGCGCGTGCCATCGAGGTTGATCCGTTAGCCCTTGTCGAAGTCGGCCTCCGCCTCACCGGAGACAATGGCCGCGAGGTGGAAGATCGTGTCGGGGCGCTCGGTTACGAGCTTCTCGGCCTTGCCGGGCGCGGGCAGGTTGGCCGCAAGGATCTCGACCGTCACGCCGAAGCATTCGGGCCCGCTCGGCGCAACCACATCGACAAGCGTCAGCTTCGAGACCCGCTCCCCGCCGACGACCCCGTCCGTCGCGAGCCTGGAGACGAGCTTGCGGCCCACCATTCCGGCCGCGCCGATGATAAGAACATGCATGACTAGCTGGAGAGCTTCGCGTAACCGACGGCGATCAGCAGGATGAGTGAGCCGTAGATGATCTGCTTGACGGGTTCACTCACATTGAGGAGGGTCATCAGGCTTTCGAGGACGGTGAGCACGAGTGCGCCGATCACGGTACCGCCGTAGCCGCCGCGCTCACCGAAGATCGAGGTCCCGCCGATGACCGCCGCCGCGATTGAGGACAGGAGATAGCTGTTCGCCAAGCCGAGGTCAGCGGCATTGGTGCTGCCGATCAGGAGGAGACCCGCTGCGGCGCTCAAGAGACCGCTGAGGGCGTAGTTGGTGACCAGCACCCTCCAGATGCGCAGGCCAGAGATACGGTAGGCGTCGGCATTGTCGCCGATCGCGTAGAGCGCACGCCCGAAGCCGATCCTCCCCAACCCGAGGACCAGCAGCAACCCGAGCGGGACCCACGCGACCACGGACCAGGGAAAGACCCCGCCGATTTTTCCGTTGCCGAGGACAAGCAGGAAATCCGGCACCGCGGACCGCCTCGCCATTGCGATCTGGCTGTAGACAGTCAGCGAGCCGAGGACCACCAAGCTCGAGCCGAGCGTCATGATCATGGGCAGGACGCCGAACAAGGCGATGTCCACGCCGTTCAACATCCAGGCGACGCTTAGCGTTCCGGGCGGATCGCCTCCACGAAAGCCAGGAGGCCTGCGAGCAGCCCCAACAGCGCCAGCGTGGATCGCCCAGGGAGCATGCGGGCCCAAACGGCGCCCGACCGCGGCCCCTTCAACGTATCGGCGCCGCTCATCGCATGCCCTTCCGCGCGGCGCGCATGTGCCCAGCGAGCATGACGATCCCCACGATCAGGGTTCCCTCTAACACCCGCCCGTAGTTCGGATCGACCTTGAGGAAGATGAGCAGCGCCGGAATCAGCGACAGCACGTAGACGCCTAGGGTCGGCCCGAAGAGCCGTCCCGTCCGCCGGTTAGGCTAACCCCCCCCCCCCGAGCACGATGATTGCGACGCTCGACAGCGTTTATTGCGCGCTGCCGAGCGGCGAACCGATGCCCGTCGTCATCACGAGGAAGAGCCCGCCGATGGCGCTGACGAGGCCAGCGCTAACGTAGGATGCGACAACGCTCCGGCTGACGTCGACGCCGCTCCGAAATGCGGCGGTCCTGTTGCTGCCGACTGCCCGGATCCCCAAGAACAACTGGGACCTGCTTAATGGCAGCCACGCGACGGCGAGAGTGGCGAGCAAAAGGAGCAGCGCGTTGGGCAGCCACGGCCGAAGCTCGCCTGCGCCGAGCACGATGAAGGCGTCGGGCGCCCCGGCGCCTGCCTCCGTAAAAATCAGGAGCGCGACCCTGCCCCAAATGAGGCCGGTAGTCAGGGTAACGACGACGTCGCGGACCTCGCACAGGACGACGACCAAGCCATTCAGCGCCCCCGCCGCAACGCCCGCGAGGATAACCAGCAGGGAGAGGCCGATGGCTTCGGCCGGAGAGGCGCCCTGCATCGAACGCGCCGCGAGGCAGTCGCATATGGCCATGAGCGATCCGACCGAGAGGTCGATGCCGCCACCGACGACGGCGCACGTCTGCGCCGCGGCCGCGAGCGCCAGGGGCAGCGCGCCCAGTGCCAGCGTCTGGACATCGAAAGCTCCGAAACTCGGATGGATGATCCGCGCGAGGGCGGTCATGGCGACAAGGGGGCAGGGCAGGAAGACCTCGGCTCGATGTCGCTTGGCCAGCTCTCGGAGAAGCGTGCGATAGCTCGCCGACGAGCCCGACCGCGCCTCCGCAGGGATGGGTTGCCGCAACGTGCTCAAGGCGCGGCCCCCTGGCGCATCGAGACGAGCCCATGCGCAGAGCGAGCAGATCGGCCTCGTCCGCGTCGGCCCCCGGCATCTCTCCGATTAACCGACCCACGAACAGGACCAGTGCGCGGTCGCACGTGGCGCGGATCTCCGCGAATTCCGACGTATAGAGCAGCACCGCATCACCATGGGCGGCCACATCGCGCAGGAGCACGTAGATCTGGCGCTTTGTGCCGATATCGACTCCGCGGGTCGGATCGTAGCACAAGAGCACGTCGAAGCCCTGCGCGATCCAGCGGGCGATCACGACCTCCTGCTGGTTGCCGCTGCTCAGCATTCGAATCTCCGCCTCGGCCCGCGCGTCGACCTGCAACCTGTCGATGGCCTCCGAGGCGCGCGCCCGCTCCGCCCGGCTTGACCCGGTGGACCAAGCTGAGGTCCGAGACGAGCGCCGGGTCCTCGTAGACGGACGCCACGCCGCCTTCGCTCGCCTGGCGAGGCGAGCGGAACGCGCGGGGGCGCCCATCGACGTTGATCGTGCCGGCATCAGACTGTATGGCGCCGGTCAGCATCTTGACGAGGTGCTCTTTCCCGCACCGTTCGCGCCCATCAAGGCATTCATCTCGCCAGGAAGGACCAGCAAGGACGCGTCGCAAAGCGCGACCACGCGGCCGAATCGCTTCGCGAGGCCGGCGACCTCCAAGGCGGGCCGCCGATCGGAGGCCGCACGTTGCCCGGCAACGCGGGCCGGGGCAGGTCCGATGGGGTACCCGGCGAGGCTCACGGGTTCTCGCATGCCAGCACGTCCTGCGCCGAGTAGAACGTGTACGGCTTCAGATCTACGGCGACGCTGTAATAAGGATCGAGGGATGGGTTGTGTGCGGCCTTCAGCTTCTCGGTATCGGCATCGCTCGTGTTGGACTAGACCTCCGGAAGAGCTTGGTAGCCTTGTCGAGCTTCTTGCCCTCGAGGATCTCGAGTGCGACCGCCAGTCCGGCTCCGCCTATGGCAGCAGGGTTCGTCACGGTCGCGCCGATCAGACCGCCGCCCTTCAGATCGACCAACTGGCCGATGAAGGCGTTTTCGTCCGCGCCGACGATCTTGGGACAGGGCACACCGGCCGCCTTGTAGGCTTCGACCACCACGGCATCCTGGCCGGTCGTGAAAGTCCCATCGACCTTCTGGCCGGATGCGACTATGTCCTTGGTCTTCTTCGAAGTTGTATTGAGCGACCAGCCATTGAAGATGATCGTGACCTTGATATCCGGATAGGCCTTCATGGCGCTGGTGAAACCCTCGTGCCGGTCGCTGTCCGCCGGCACGCCCTCGATGCCGCGCATTTCCACCACGGCACCCTTGCGTCCGTGCCGGTCGTCAGCAGCCACGCCAGGACGGCGCCCGCTTCTCCGCAAAAGCCGCCATGCCCTCGACGCGGTCGGCTGACTGGAAGACCCGAATGAGCGCCTCGCGCTCGATCCGCAGGCCGTCATCCAGCCCATGCCGGTCAGTCGCCGCGATCAGCGCCTTCGTGGCGGCGAGCGACAGCGGCGCATGGCGCGCGATGCTGGCCGCCAGATCGACTGCGGTCCGGTCGACGAATTCGTCGGGCACGACCTCGCAAACGAGGCCAATCTCCTTCGCCTCCCGGGCAGCGACCGGCTCGCCGGTGAGCAGCATCCTGGTCGCCTGCTGGCGGCCGACGAGACGCGGGAGGCGTTGAGTGCCGCCGTCGCCTGCGAGACCGCCAATCGTCACCTCGGGCTGTCCGAAGCGGGCCGACTCCCCCGCCACGATCAGGTCGGCCTGCATGGCCAGTTCGTTGCCGGCCCCGAAGGCGACGCCGCGGACCGCCGCGATTAGCGGCTTCTGGAAGGCGCCGATGCTGCGCCACGCGGCCAAGCGTTCCTCGTCGAGGATCGCGTCGATGCCACGGGCGACCATCTCGTGAATGGCGGCACCCGCGGAGATTGCGTTGGCGTCGCCCGCTATGACGCCCGCGCTGACGGCTGTGGAGGCAGGGGCTTCCGCCAGCCGGCTGGCGAGGTCCATGACGAGCGTGCCCGTAAGCGCATTGCGGCGGTGGGGCCGGTTGAGGCGGAGGAGCAGGACCGATGCAGCAGGATGCTCGATGAGAAGGTGATCGTCTTGCATCGCTCAGAGCCTGTGCATGTGAAGGCCACCGTCGACGTAGACGGCGTCGCCCGTCGAAAATCCGAAGGTGCCGTCGGCGAGCGCCGCGACGGCCTCGCCCACGTCCCCGGGTCGACCCCAGCGGCGAAGCGGCACAAGCCCCTCTGCGATCACCCGATCGTACTTGTCCTTCGACGGAGCGGTCATGTCCGTCATGGTCATGCCAGGCCGCACTTCGTAGACGTGGACGCCGGCCTCTGCCAGGCGCGCGGCGAACAGCCGGGTCATCATAGAGAGGGCAGCCTTCGTCATGCAGTAGTCGGGCCGGTCGATGCCGAGGACCTCGACATTGACGGACGTGATGTTGACGATCGACCGGAAGGACTTCTCCCCGCCGCGGTCCGCGACGAGCCTCCTACCGAATGCCTGGCTGAGCAGGAACGGTGCCCGAAGATTGACCCGCAACGAGCGGTCGAGGCTCTCGACCGGCAGTTCGAGCATGTCTCCCCGGACGGTGGACGACACGCCCGCATTGTTGATCAGCGCCCTCAAGCGCCCGAGCGTGCTGGCGGCCTCGAAGATCCCATCGTGGTTGCGCTCGTCGCCAATGTCCGCCGCATGAAACCGCGCTCCGATCCCCGCGTCGTGGAGCGCCGCCATCGTCTCCGCCGCGGCCGCGTCTTCCTCGAGGTCGACCACGAGGACCGAGAAGCCCCTCATGGCCAAAGACAGGCAGATGGCACGCCCAATGCCCCTGCGACCGCCGGTGACGATCGCCGTCCCGCCTAAGGGACCCCGATGACCCTTGCTCATGCCTTCACCGACCCAGACACCAGGCCTCGCATGAAAAACCGGCCGAGCAGCACGTACAGCAATGCCGTCGGTGCCGCAGCGATGACCGCCCCGGCCATCACCACGTTCCAGTCCACCGAGTAATTTCCCGACAGGTTGTTCAGCGCGACCGTGATCGGCTGGGCCGTCGGGTTCGGAACCAGCGTAACGCCAAAAAGGAAGTCGTTCCAAATATTAGTGAACTGGAATATCCCTGCGACCACGAAAGCCGGGGGCGACAGCGGCAGGACGATCTTCCAGAAGATCTTGACCACGCCCGCGGCGTCCACCCGAGCGGCCTCAATGAGTGACGGCGGGATGCTCCGATAGTAGTTGCCGAATATCAGCGCGTTGACCGACTGGCCATAGATGACGTGCACTGCGATCAACCCAGGCAACGTGCCGTATAGGCCGATGCGCTGGGTGAAGAACACGAGCGGGATCAGGATGCTCTGATACGGGATGAACATCCCGAATATGATGAGCATCGTCACGATCCGGCTCCCCGGGAACCGCCAGAGGATGAGGACGTAGCCCGTGATCGAGCCGATGAGACAGGACACGATGGTCGCCGTGCCGGCCACGACCAGGCTGTTGACGAACGCGGGAGAAAGCCTCTTCCAGGCCTCCGAGAACCCGCCGCTTCCCAGGCTCGCGGGCAGTGCCCACATCGTTGCGACCGACACCTCGGTGGCCGACTTGAGGCCATTCACGACCATCATGTAAATGGGGAGGAGGAAGAGCACCGAGGCGGCGACGAGCAAGACGTAGGTCCTCAGGAGGCCAAATGCCGGCCTCGTCCTCCTCATGGCCACGGCGACGCCCAAGGTGGCCGAAGACATCACACCGTCTCCCGCGTGCTTCGCACCAGGTATGGGACCACGACCGCGGCCACCATGGCGAGCATCACCACCGAGCCGGCCGCGCCCACGCCGTAGCGGAGGGCCCGGAAAGTGATCTCGAAGACGAAGATGCCGGGGACGTCCGTCGCGAAGCCAGGGCCCGGGCCGGACATCGTAAAGATGAGGTCGAAGATTTTGAGCGAGACGTGCCCCAGGATGACGAGGTTGATCACCGTGAAGGGAGCGAGCATCGGCCAGATGATCCTCCTGAAGTAGGTCCAGCCGGAGGCGTTGTCGATCATCGCCGCTTCCTTGATGTGCGCGGGTATGGTGCCGAGACCAGCCAGGAAGGTCGCCATCGCGAAACCCGAGAGCTGCCATGCCGCAGCGATAGCGACGGCAATCAGGGCCACCGGGACACCGATGTCGAATTGCAGCTTGGCCACGCTCGGGAACAGGCGAGCCAAGGCGTCGTTCAGCGGAGGCCACACGGTCGGATCCGTCAGCCACCCCGGCTTGAATGGGCCGAGCCCGGCAATCGCGAGCACGCGGTTCGCGCCCGCTCCATCGATCAGCGCGTTGACGCCGCTCTCGGGATTGAACATCCATCGCCACGCGACGCCGGTGACGATGAACGAGATGGCGTAGGGGAACAGGAAGATCGCCCGGAAGAGCGCCCGCCCCGGGATGTACTTGTCCACGAGCAGTGCAAGGGCCAAGCCAAGGCCGACCGAACCGACGAGGAACAAGACGGTGAAGACCACCGTGTTGCGCAGGTCGGCCTGAAAGCGTGGGTTCGAGAACAGCGCGGAGTAGTTCCGCAGCAAGGGGGACGAGAAGCCTCCGGCCATATGGACCGGGGACCAGTCCGACAGCGAGATGAGCACCGTCAGCACGATGAAGACGTAGACGAACACGAGCGTGCTCGCGATCACGGGAGCGACAAGGAGCAACGGCGCAACGCGCTCGCGGAAGAAGCTGGGCCACGCTCCACGCGCAAGACCCTCCGCGGCTTGCGAACGGTCGCGCCTGGCGAGACCGTCCGCCGGGCGCCCCAGTGCGCCCAAAGCCTTGTCTCCCAGCGAGGTCACCCCTTCATGCCTTTTTGGGCAGCGGCCAGCGCCGCAGCGAAGCGGTCGACGTTCTTGTTGACCACGAACGAGGTGAGGGCGTCGAAATGCGACTGCAGGAACGAGTTGGTCACCTGCTCGCCGTTCACGCTCGAGCCGACGAACTTGTTGGTGGCGAACTTGCTGTATGACCATTTGAGATACGGCGTCAGCTTGGACTTGTCGACATCGAGCCGCGGCGCCACCGCGCCCTTGCTCAAGCTGAAGGCAGCCTGCGCATCGGCCGAGCCCACCGTCTTGAGCCAGTTCCGCGCCTCGACCCCGTTGGGCGCGCCCTTCGCAATCGGGAAACAGTCCGTAACGATGATGAAGACGTCTTCCGTGCCGGGATGGCTGACCCAGCCGAAGTCCTCGCCGTCCTTCATTCCTGCCTTGCGGAACTCGCCATAAGCCCAATCGCCCATCATGTTGAAGGCGGACTTGCCCTTGATCACGCGCCCCACCGCCTGATCCCAACTCAGCGCCGCATGGTCCCCATTCTGGTACTCCAGCATGCGGAGATGGATCCTCATCGCCTCCTTCATCTCCGGCGAGTCAAACGAGAGCGCTCCGGTCCAGAGCTTCTGCGTCTGGTCGTAGCCGAGGACCCCATTGAAGGTGTTCTCGAACATCCGCGCGTTCGCCCAGATACCGTTGTCCCCGACCGCGAGCGCGTTCACGCCACCGTTCTTCAACTTCTCGGCGGCAGCGAAGAACTGGTCGAAGGTCAGCTTGTCGCCGATCTCAACCCCGTGCTTGGCCAGCAGCGGCTTGTTGAACCATACCTCGTTGCAGCGGTGCGCGCCGACGTGGACGGCGTAGTATTTCCCGTCCTTTCTGATGAGGTCGAGCACGGCTGGAGGAATCTTGTCGATCCAGCCTTCGCTGTGGTACAGGTCGGTGATGTCGTCCACGAAGCCCGGGTCGACGTACTGGTTGAAGAAGGCCGTGCCGGAGTTCCCCTGCCAGCTGTCGGGCGGGTTGTTCCCGGCGAGCCGGGCCTGCAAAACGGGCTGCGCGTTGGTGCCGCCGCCGCCGGCGATCGTCGCGTTGACCAACTCCGTTCCTGGATACTTCCTTGCGTAGGCGGCGGTCAGCGCCTCGAGCGCCGCCGCCTCCCCGCCGGATGTCCACCAGGAGAAGATCTCGAGCTTGCCGGCCGCAACGGCCGGCGTCGCACTTCCGGCCGTACCCAAAGCGGCGGCGCCTGCAACCGTGAGACCCGACTGCATCAGCCCGCGGCGCGTCAATCCGATAGTCATTCGATCCTCCCTGCTCTTTTTTTGTGATTGCTTCCGACCTGCGTCTCTTCGGCTCGCCTCAGTAAGTTGGAACCCATCGCTCGGCTAAGGGTCCGAATTGGAGTTGGACCGTCTTCAGTTCGGTGAACTCGTCGATGGCGAACCGGCCCTTCTCGTGCCCTACGCCGCTCTGGCGATGGCCGACGAGCGGCAGTTCGGGCGATCCGGCGATAAACGTGTTCACCTCGACGGTCCCTGACCGGATCCCGCGCGCGCACTGGAACGCCGTGTCGAGGCTCGAAGTCCAGACGCCGGCCGCCAAGCCATAGGCCGTTCCGTTCGCCATCCGGATTGCCTCATCGACCGTGTCGAACGGCATGACCGCCAGCACGGGGCCGAAGATCTCCTCTTGGGCGATGCGCATATCAGGCGTCACGTCCGAGAAGACGGTAGGCTCGACGAAGTAGCCTGCCGCCCCGCCACGGCTCTCGGCGGAGGATCCGCCCAGGACAAGCGTGGCACCATCGTCTTTGCCTGCCTGGATGTATCCGTTGATCGTGTCGAACTGCTGCTTGGAGATGACAGGCCCGACCTTGACGCTCGGGTCGAGGGGATCGCCGAAGGGAACGGAGGCCATCAGTTCGGCCACCTTGCTCGCGAACCGGTCCGCGATGCCGCGCTGGACGAGGAGCCTCGTCCCGCTGACGCAGCACTGGCCTGCGTTGTGGAGGATCCCGAACGCGACCTTGTCTGCGGCGGCCTCGAGGTCGGCATCCGCGAACACGATGTGCGCTGCCTTGCCCCCCAGTTCAAGCGAAACGCGCTTGAGCGTGTCCGCGGCGTAGTGGCTGATCTTCTTCCCCACCTCGGTCGAGCCCGTGAAGGAGACCATGGCCACATCGGGATGCTGGCAAAGGATCGCGCCAAGCGAGGATCCAGGTCCGGCGAGGATGCTGACCACGCCGGGCGGGAACTCCGCGGCGAGCAATTCGCCAAGGCGGAGCGCGGTGCCCGACGTGAGTTCGCTGGGCTTGACAACCGCCGTGCAACCCAGGGCAAGGGCGAACGGCAGCTTCTGGCTCAGGATGAGGAGCGGGAAATTCCAAGGCGTGATCATCGTCACGACCCCGATCGGCTGGCGTAGGACCAAGCCGAGCGTCTTGTCGCCTAAGCTGTCATAGGTATCGCCGTAACAGTGCCGGGCCAGGGTTGCGGCGTATTCCCAGAGCTCGACGGAGACATCGATCTCGCCCTCGATCGCAGAAATAGGCTTCCCGCCCTCGAGCGCCTCGATAAAGGCCAGTTCCCCTTTGTGCTCCCGGATCAGACCAGCGACCCGCAGAATGACCCGCGCCCGCTCCGCACCGCTCATCCTCGGCCAGACGCCCTCTTCGAAGGCTTGCTTGGCCGCTGCGATCGCCGCCTCAGCGTCCTTCGCGTCCGCGCGCGGATAGCGGCTGATCGGAGCGCGATGCGCGGGGCTGCTGCGCTCGATCCAAGGCCGCGAGCCTCCGTTCACCAACGCGCCGCCGATGAGCAACTTGAATTCACGAGGCTCGCGGGGAATGGCCCATGCCCGGGGATCGGCGTACTCGTTCATTGAACTCTCCTCGTGTCCGACCTCATTTGTAAGCGCTTACATGAGGCTGTCAAGACGTCGCAACGAGCGACTTTCTCAAATCTCTAGGGCCACCCAGGCCCCATGCTCTCGGCTCGAATCCAGGGAACGCTTGCACAACGCGACCCCGCGCACGCCTTCCTCGATCCCGGGGAAGGGGAAAGCCGCAGCGTCCGATCCGGCCCCTTCTCCCACGGCATCGGCGAAATCGCTGTAGAGCAACGCGAGCGCCTCGAGGTATCCCTCCGGATTGCCAGCCGGCAGGGTCGCCTCATGCAAGCCTTCGGTCGTCATCTGCCGCTGACCTCGGTGCAAGATGGCGTCCGCTTGGCCCAGGCGGCCGACCTTGAGCGTCTCGGGGGCCTCCTGGCACCATTCCAGGCTCCCGACCGAGCCGACAATCTTGAACCGAAGGCCGTTCCTGTGCCCAGGGGCGGCCTGGGTAGCCCATATCAGCCCGCAAAAGCCTCCCTCGAATTGGAGCTGGAGGATGTCGCAGTCGTCCAACTTCCTTCCAGGGACGGTGGTCAACATGGTTGCGGAAAGCCGTTGGGCGCTCCTGCCCGTCACGAACTCCAGTAGGTTGAACGCATGGGTGCCTACGTCGCCGAGGGTGCCGGTGGGACCAGCCTTCGCTGGATCGGTGCGCCAGCCGCCCATCTTCGCGCCCAGGTTCTCGGGCTTGTCCGCAAGCCATTCCTGCAGGTACTCGGCATAGGCAAAGCGGAGTTCTCCGATGTCTCCCGCGAGCGCCCTGGCGCGGGCCTCGCGCACCATGGGGAACCCGCAGTACGTATAGGTCATCCCGAAAAACGTTTGGTTGGCCCGCGCCATTTCCCTCAGGACGCGGGCTTCCCTGAGGTCGTTCACGAGCGGCTTGTCGCAGATGACGCCGATGCCGGCTTCGAGCAGGACCTGGCAGGCCTGGAAGTGGAGGTGGTTGGGCGTCACGACCGCCACGGCCCTGACGCCGTCCTCGCGCTCCTTCTCAGCCCGGGCGAGCGACGTGACGTCCGGATAGATGCGATCCGCAGCTACCCCGAGGGCGGTCCCGGCTCCGGCAGACTTCGCCGGATCGGACGAGAACGAGCCCGCCCTTAGGTCCCAGCGTCCGCTCAGACGGATCGCCGCTCGATGATAAGGTGCGAAGAACGATCCGGGCCCTCCTCCGACCATGCCGAGCGGAAGGCATTCACGAAACTCTAGGTCTGTGGCTAGGCGATACACGTCCGACTCCCTTTTGTGTAGTCCGGTCCTAAAAGCCCGTCCGGGGCTTGGCCGTAGAGTCCCGAACGATCAGTTCGGGCGATGGCACTGCACCGAGTTGCGTGGTCCTGCCCTCCAGGACGTCGACGAGGTATCGCCCAGCCATCGCGCCGACTTCGGCATCGGGCACGCGCATGGTGGTGAGGGTAGGAGCAAGCAGGTTGGCGAGGTCGACGTCGTCGAACCCGGTGACCGAAACGGCCTGCGGGATCACCACGTCCATGTGCTGGGCCTGAATGATGCAGCCAATGGCAAGATAGTCGTTCCCGCAAATGATCGCCGTGGGGGGATCGCGGGTCGACATGATCGCCTGGAAGGCTTGCATGCCGTCCTGGACCTTCCATTGCCCCTCGACGAAGTGCCTCGGCCGCACTGCCAAGCCATGGTTGGCCAGCGTGTCGCGCACGCCGGCCTGCCGGGCGCGGGCGCGGTCGTTAAAGGCCGTCGATTGAGCGATCAGGCCGAACGAGCGGTGTCCCAACTCCAGGAGGTGCTCGGTGATGCCACTGAATGCCTGGTAGTTGTCGTACCCGATGATCTGGCGGGTGGGCACGCTACCTGGGGCCACGTAGAGGAGGACATGGGGCGTCCCCTGCCTGTCTATGAGTCCGAACAGCTCTGGGGGTTGGTCGGCGCCGACGAGCACCAGCGCTTCCACCCCTCGCTCCACCATCGTCTTTGCCTGGTGCGTCGCAGCGTTCCGGTCATAGTGCGTGCAACTGATCAGCAGGTCATAGCGCGATTTGGAGAGGGTCGATTGCAGCGTCTCGACGATGCGCGCGAAGTTCTGGTGGTCGAGGGTCGGCATGATGGCGCCGACGGTGCGGGTACGGTTGGTCGCCAAGGCTATGGCGGAGGCATTCGGAACCCACCCCAAGCCCTTGATGGCGGCGTCGACACGCTCCCTCACCTCGGCTGAAACGACGTTCGGGGTGTTGATCGCGCGTGAGACGGTTGCCGTGCTCACGTTGGCGATCTGGGCGACGTCGGCGAGTCGCGGCTGTCGGTTGTTCTGCGCACGCCCCTTCATGACCCCTGCCTCCGGACCGGCGGCCTCAATGGCGGACGGCTTCGCGCGCAGGCTAACCTCCGCCCTAAGACCCGTCACGCCGCGTCCGCCCATCCGTCCTCGACCCGACGGAGGCAGTCGACGGCGCGATCGAGGCACAACCTCGCAACATCCTCCGGGGGGCGACGCCATAGGTCGTCCTGGGAGAATATCTCGATCTCGACCAGGCCGGCATAGCCTGCCTGTAGGACCGACCGGGTGAGGCCGACGACATCCGCCACGCCCTCGCCCATCACGGCCCGGTCCGTCGCGACATCCGACGGGCTTAGCTTCCAGTCGCATATGTGATGGCCCAGGATCCTGGGGCCGGCCCTGGCGATGGCGGCGTGGGCCCCCGGGTCCCACCACATGTGGTAGATGTCCGTTACTATGCCGAGGCTCGGGCCTAGCCTGTTGCAGAGGTCGAGCGCCGAGTCGCATGTGTTTATGACGCCCCTGCTTGCCGTCAGTGCCGGATGGAACGGCTCCAGGCCGAGCTTCACGCCCGCGGCTGTGGCATCGGCCATCACCGCCGCAAGCCCCGCATGGACGTGGTCACGAGCGCGTTGGAGGTCACGGACGTCCTCGGACAACCCTCCCGGCACGATCAGCAGCACCTCCGAGCCGAGCCGAGCCGCGAAGTCGATCTGCCTGCGAGTGGCATCGACGGCGCGCCGCCGATCCTGCTCCGACGCGGCGACGAAGAACCCTCCCCGGTTGAGCGCCGTGACCGAGAGCCCCGCGTCTCGGAGCCTCGTGCGGGCGTCTTCGGGAGAGATCCCATCCATGCGTTCCGACCAGACGCCCACGCCCCCAGCACCCGACGCGGCAACGACCGAAACGAACTCGGCGAACGGCACCGCCCAACCGAACGTGGCGTGGTTGAAGGAGATCCGCCTAGCCCGATCCATTCTCGCCGCCTCTAGACAATGCTATTGTAAGCGGTTACATAACGGGAGCAGCCCGTCAAGGGCCGGCCCCGAGGGGCCTCGTTCGGGTACGGAGGATCGTGGCGCGATGCAAGGTGTGGAACTGATCGGCCTCAATAAGGCTTACGGCGCCCTCCGCGTCGTCAAGGACATAAACCTGTCGATTGGCTCGGACGAGTTCGTCGTCCTTGTCGGGCCGTCCGGCTGCGGGAAGACCACGACCCTCAGGATGGTGGCGGGACTGGAGTCCATCACGTCCGGCGATCTCATGATCGGCGGCGCCAGGGCCAACGAGCGGTCCCCGGCCGACCGCGACATCGCCATGGTGTTCCAGAACTACGCCCTGTACCCGACCATGAACGTGTTCGAGAACATGGGCTTCGGCCTGGTGAACCGGGGAGCGAGGCGCGCGGACGTCGAGCGGGAGGTCCGGCGCGCGGCCGACGTGCTCGGGATAACCCCCTTGCTCAGCCGCAAGCCTAGGCAGCTCTCAGGTGGACAGCAGCAGCGGGTTGCGCTCGGTCGGTGCCTGGTCCGCCACCCGAAGCTCTTCCTGTTCGATGAGCCCCTCTCCAACCTCGACGCGAAGCTGCGGCTGGAAATGAGGCAGGAACTCAAGCGCCTGAAGGCCCGTATCAGCGCCACTTCCATCTACGTGACCCACGACCAGGTCGAGGCCATGACGCTCGGGGATCGGGTCGTGGTGATGTCGCATGGCGTCGTCCAGCAATGCGGGTCGCCGGAGGACATCTATCACAGGCCCTGCAACATGTTCGTCGCGACCTTCATCGGGTCCCCGCCGATGAACCTGCTGGAGGGTTCGCTGACAGGCCGTGGCGACACCTTGTCATTCCGGTCGGGCACGAGCCTCTTCGAACTTCCACGGCGATTCGGCCAGGCCCTGGCAGCCAAGGAGAGCTCCCAAGTCCTCCTCGGCGTGCGGCCGGAGCACATCAAGCTCGCGGATGAAACGGGTGTCGCCGGGGCGTCGATCCCTGGCAAGGTCGACCTGACGGAGCTGCTCGGATCGGAACAACTCGTCCAGGTGCAGGTCGGGGAAGACCGGCTGACCGTCACCCGCGTCGATCCCTTCCTCAGGTTGATACCCGGACAGCTTGTCTCGCTCACCCTCGCCTCGGAACACATTCACCTCTTCGATCCGCAAACCAAGATCAGCCTCACCTCCGGATTGCAACACGACCCTGGTCGCTCCCAGACCGGCGATCGCGCCCGGCCCAACGCCGCTGCGGTGCATTGAAGCAAGCCTAGAAAGGAACCACGATCGTGTTGCTCAACGGCATGAAGGTCGTCAGCTTTTGCCATTACCTCCAGGGGCCGGCCTGCACACAGTACCTGGCCGACATGGGCGCTGACGTGATCAAGGTCGAGCCTGCCAAGGGACCCTTCGAGCGGGGCTGGTCCGGCGCCAACGTCTTCGTGGGCGGGGTCAGCGGGTTCTTCCTTGCAGCCAACCGCAACAAACGGAGCTTCTCCGTCGACCTCAAGAGCGGGGAAGGCAAGGAACTCGTTCTGCGCCTGATCGATGAGGCTGACGTCGTCGTCGAGAACTTCCGCACGGGCGTCATGGAGAAGCTCGGACTGGACTACGAGGAGATACGCAAGCGCAAGCCGGATATCATCTTCGCCAGCGGCACCGGCTGGGGGCTGCACGGCCCCATGGTCGGCACCACGGCGCAAGACCTGATCATCCAGGCCCGTTCGGGCCTGGTGGCCACCACCGGTCCCCACGGCCGCCCGACCGCCATCGGCTGCGCGATCGTCGACCAGCACGGCGGTGCCCTGCTCGCCCTCGGCGTTCTGGCGGCCTACGTCAAGAAGCTTAAGACCGGCGAGGGGACGCTCGTCCAGGGCAGCCTGCTCAATTCAGGCCTGGACCTGCAGACCGAACCATTGACCAACTACATGTCAAGTCGGCCAGGGCTGAAGGTCTTCGAACGCCAAGACAACTTAATCTCATGGTTTCATGAGGCTCCCTACGGGGTCTATAAAGTCGCGGACCAAACGGTGGTCATTCCGACCAACGACATCGGTAAGATCGCCATGGCGTTGGACAGCGTGCCGCTCCGCGCGATGCAGCACCTGGATCGCTACGATCACCGCGATGCCCTCGCCGCTGCCGTCGCCATCGCCGTCGCCCCGTGGGCCTATGACGATCTGGCGAGGGCCTTCGACGCCCATGGCATCTGGTACGGGATCGTTCAGGACTACGAAGCGGTCGCAGAAGATCCGCAAATTGCAGCGAACGACGTCTTTAGGGAGGTGGACGTCAACGGGGAGACCGCGACGCTCGTCAACCATCCGCTGCGCTACAACGGCAAGGTGCCCGATCTGCACACGCTCTCCACAGCGCCGGGGTCCCACACGGTCGAGATCCTCAACGAACTGGGATTGAGCCGACCGGAAATCAAACACCTTCTGGACAAACGCGTGGTTCACGAGCCGAAGGGGATCACGTCCCAGGCGGCCGAGTAGTAGAAAGGAAGCCTTAATGCGTCTCGATGGCGGCGTCCTCATTGCCAACCTCACACCCTTCAAGGAAGACCTCAGCGTCGACTGGGCCGACATGGCCAAGCGCACGCGCGACTTAGCATCGGTTCCTGGTGTCCGCGGCTTCGTCGTCAACGCATTCGCTGCGGAGGCACCCGCCCTGTCGCCGGAGGAACGCCAGCGCGCGGTCGCAGTGCACCGCGAATGCGCTCGCCCGGATCAAGCCATCGTCGCCGCGATCCTGGACTGGGCACCTCCCGCGACGATCAGGCGGGGCGGAGAGGCGAGGGAGGCGGGAGCGGACACCGTGATGGTGTGCGCGCCTTACCTGTCGGCCTACAACGCAAACCACAGCCCGGAATACGCCTTCCACTACCACAAGGAGATCGCCGAGGGCCTCGACATGCCCCTGATGCTGTTCCAGCTCGCCTCCGGGGACCAACTTTCCTATCCCCACGAGGCATTGATCAGGATGGCGGCGGAGATCGACCAAGTCGTCGCCGTGAAGATGGCGCAGGCGGCCGATTGCGTCCGTTACGACCGCGACTACTACGCGCTGAAGTCGCTATCGAAGAACGTCGTTTGTCTCCCTTCGGTCGGCTCCTCATTCTTTCACAACCTCTCTACCGGCGGGGACGGGATACTATCCGGCTTGGCGAGCTTCGCACCCTATGAATGTGTGGAAATGCTCGAACTCGCTCGGAAGGGCGACCTGCGTGGGGCCAGCGCGCTGCACAAGCGGCTCGCTCCCCTCAACCACGCAATCTACGGGTTCCCTTTCGCGGACCTCCATACGAGGTACAAGGAAGTGGCGTTCATGGCAGGCGCCATATCCTCGCCGGTCGTACGGTCGCCCCAGTTGCGGATGCAAGGCCCAGAGCTCGACCGTCTCAAGAAGGCGCTCGCCTTCGCCGACCTCCGGCCGATCCCGGGTGCGGACGCGCCCGCGGCCCGCCTCGTGGCCTGAACCGCGGGTATCGTCCACCAATAGAGGCCCACGTCCCGCAGTCATGCGTACGTATCGCGGGAGTAGCCTTTGCTGAAGGCCCAGGATCATGCGAGAAGAGTACGACTTCATCATTATCGGGGCTGGTTCGGCGGGCTGCGTCCTTGCAAGCGAGCTCAGTCGGAACCCGGAAACGCGGGTGCTGGTGCTCGAGGCGGGTCGCCGTGACTGGTCGCCGATGATCCACATGCCTGCGGGGATCCAGAGCCTGATCGAGGGCACCTCGCACAATTGGGCGTTCCGGACCGTTCCGCAGCGCCATATGAACGGAAGACGCTTGTTCGCTCCACAAGGAAAAGCTATCGGGGGAACAAGTTCGATCAACGGGATGATCTACATCCGCGGCAGTCGGCAGGACTATGACGGCTGGGCGCGCGCGGGTTGCACCGGCTGGAGCTACAATGACGTCCTGCCCGTCTTCAAAAGGCTCGAAGCCAACGTACGCATCCACAACGAGTACCATGGCAACGACGGGCCGCTGAACGTCGCCGACTTCACCCACATCAATCCCCTAAGCAGAGTCTTCCTGGACGCCTGTAAGGAGAACGGCATCCCCAAAAACGACGACTTCAACGGGCAGGTGCAACACGGATTCGGATACTTCCAGTACACGGTGAAGGACGGCCGGCGCATGAGCTCCGCCCGCGCCTTCCTACACCCAGCCAACCGTGCCCGGCGCAACCTAGACGTCATACCTAACATCATGGTTACCAAGGTGGTCGTCGAGCGCCAGCATGCGACCGGTGTGGAGGTCGTCATGAACCGGGAACGGAAGGTCATCCGCGCCAGCCGCGAGGTCGTTGTCAGCGCTGGAGCGTTCAATTCGCCCAAGATCCTCCTCTTGTCCGGAATAGGCCCGGCGGATGAGCTCAACGAGGTCGGCGTCCCGGTCGTCCACGATCTATCCGGTGTCGGCAAAGGACTGCAGGACCACCTCGACGCGGCGACGATCTACAAGGCCACGACCAAGCTGACCTACGATGATGCGGGCCGGTTCCCTCAGAAGTACGTCCATGGCGCCCGCTACCTGCTATTCAGGTCCGGTCCCGTCACGTCGTCCGGCTGCGAGGCGGTAGCATATGCGAAGAGCGAGCCAAGCCTCGATCAAGCGGACATCTCCGTTCACTTCCTGCCGGCATGGGTGATTGACCACGGGTTCACGAAGATGCCAGGGAATGGCATCACGCTGCATAACAACAACATGCGCCCATTCAGCAGAGGCGAAGTGAGGCTCGCCTCCGGCAACCCCGAGGACGCTCCGCTGATCGATCCCAACTACATGTCCGATCCGCGGGACCTCGCAAAGATGATCGCCTGCGTCCGGATCGGCCGGGAGATCATGGAGTCGCGGGCGTTCAAGCCCTACGTCAGCGGTCCCTACGCTCCCCTGCCTGATATCAAGACCGACGAACAGATCCTCGAATACGTGAGGCAATCAGCCGAGACCGACTACCATCCGGTCGGGAGTTGCCGCATGGGCGTGGACGGCGGCGCGACCGTCGATCCACAGCTCAGGGTCCGCGGTCTCGAGGGAATCCGCGTGATCGACTCTTCGATCATGCCCACTCTAATCGGCGGCAACACCAATGCGGCGAGCATTATGATCGGGGCGAAGGGTGCGTCCATGATACTGGACCGGGACGCGGCGACTGGTTGTGTTACCAATGCAAAGGCGAAGCAGGCGAATGCCTGAATAGAGTGATTCCAGGCGGCATCTGCAAGAGCTCGGCAACAAGACTGCTTGCGTCCGCCTGTTCCGCCCGCCGGTGTTGTGAGCCTGCCCTTTTCTGATCATCGCCATTGCCTCGTAGCCAGCCAGTGTCCGCTTGGCGGCTCGAAAACTGCCAAACCCAAGCCCGGGCCAGACCAGCCGTTTGATCCGCAGTGATCTTGCTCGACGATGTTGTTCAGGTATTCGCACTGCCGCAGCCGCGAGAAGCGTCATAGTTGTGGATAAGCATGGATAGGAACCCCGTTAGCGGGGTGATCGGCGCCCAAGCGGAACCCCCCCCGACGATTGGGGTTCACGGTGGCTCTCGTGATGATCGAGGGCTGATTTGGGATGTTCGTCGTGGAGAAGATTGCGCGGATCCGTCAAGCTCATTTTATTCAGGGCAAGTCGATCAAGTCGATCTGCCGCGAATTGCGGGTGTCGCGAAAGGTCGTGCGCAAGATCCTTTGGTCTAACGCGACGGAGTTCCATTATGAGCGCCAAGCGCAGCGTCTGCCGCGAATTGGTCCGTGGCAGGATGATCTGGACCGGTTGTTGGTGTCCAATGAGGCGAAGCCCAATCGCGAGCGCCTGACGCTGATCCGGGTATTCGAAACGTTGCGCGGGCTGGGTTATGCGGGTGGCTACGACGCGGCGCGGCGGTATGCTCGGGCTTGGCAGCAGCAGCGGGCGACGACGTCGGCGGACGCGTACGTGCCGCTGAGCTTCGCGCCGGGTGAGGCGTATCAGTTCGGCTGGAGCCATGAGGTCGTGCTGTTCGACCCGTGGCACTATGTGCCAGTCCTGGCCCGCAAGCCCAGCGCGTTGCGCAACGGGGCGCCGTTCAAAGACTGGCTGCTCCCGGCCGGGCTGGAGCGGATCCGGCGCAAGTTAGCTGGAACCGCTGATGGCGACCGGCAGATCGGCGGCACGGGCACCGGCAAGACGCATCTCGCCATCGCGGTCGCTCGGGCCTGCATCCGCGGCGGGGTGCGCGGCCGCTACTTCAACGTCGTCGACCTGGTGAACCGGCTCCCGGCCGAGGGGCGCCAGGGCCGCATGGCGGACTATCTCTGCCGCATGAACTTCGTGGTGCTCGACGAGCTGGGCTATCTGCCGCTCGCCCAATCAAGCGGGCGGTTGCTGTTCCACATCATCAGCCACCTCTACGAGCAGACCTCGGTGATCGTCACCACCAACCTGGCCTTTGGCGAGTGGCCCAGCCTGTTCGGCGACGCCAAGATGACCGCCGTGTTGCTCAATCGTCTAACTCTTTACTGCGACATCGTCGAAACTGGTGACGAGACTTGGCGCTGCAAAAACAGGCTCTGACCAAAACGTCAACGCGCTGTAGCCCGCTCCGAAGCCGCGGGCGGAGGGGCGGGCTACAGCGCGTGTCGATCCCTGCCAAACAGAGGATCCCTTTTGGACGCCGATTGGGATCCCGATACCGTGCCGATTAACAGTCGGTTTCGGCGATCACCACGGTCGCGCACACGATGCCGATGATGATCTCCGACCCCCGCGACACCGCCACCAAGAAAACCTGGTCGAGCGACTCGACCGTGTCGCCTGCGATGATCGCTGCCGTGTATCCCGCCAGCGAGGCGGCATAGACGTCGAAGCTGCTGAGCAGCGTCGTCTTGAAGGTGCAAGCGCCGCCTTAGACCGCAAGGCCGAGCAGAAAGCCGCAACGGCTCTGCGGCGGCGCGGCAGCCAAAAGGACGACGAACACCACCCCGGCAACGGTGCCGACGAGACGGGCCGATCCTTTGCGGCGCGGTGCTCCATGCGTTGGCTGGCACGAGATTGCCGCCGATGTAGCCGCCCAAAACGGCGCTTCCGGTTCCAGTGAGAACGCGATCCATAGGGCCAAGCACGCCGCGGCCGTCAGGCGCATGCCTTGCAACAGCGCCGGCGTCGCAGCTTTCAGCGCTGGGACGAGTCGCTCCGCTGCCGCGGCACGCCCGGCATTCATCACCCGCGCGCGGAATCAGCCATCACCAAGGCGACCGGCCTTCCCGCGATTGAGGCCGCGGCTGGAGCAGCACCGACAGTGAGCGTACGCCCTGCGCGCCGTGGATCAGCACGCCCTCGATATCCGCAGTGGCGGAGGGACCGGTCTGGAACACCGCGTAGCCCGCCTGCCTTAGCTCAGGGCGGCGATATGCGTGGTGGATGTTGGGCACGACGTCCCCTGGATCGAGCAGCACGATCAGGTGCTGCGGCAGGTAGCCCAATGTGTTCACGCCGAGTTCAGCCTCCGTGAGGCAGACCGAGCCGGTTTCCGCCACGCCGAAAGCGGCCCGCACGACGCCATAATCGACGTCGGCCAGGTCAGCCGGCCTCATGCCGGCGGCCAGGATCCTGTTGCCCTCGATCTCCGGCACGTTCGAGCAAACCACTTTCGCGTCGCGCAGCCTGGCGCGGACGGGCGCCAGCGGGTCGCGGGCGTCGCCCTGCAGCAACTCGCCTCCCATCTGCTCCAGCATGTGGCCAAAGCCTGCCAATAGGTCGGCTGGAGCGTCCCGGTCGAACAGCGGCACCAGCGGCTCCGGCCGGTCCACTTGCGGCAGGTGCGCCCGGACGGCGGCGAGGATATCGTCCCGGCTGCTCATGGCCTGACCCGCCGATTCTTTGCATGCCATTGATGGAACGTCTGGCCGGGCACCTCCGGCATCTCGCGCCCGCGCGCCCAGGTGTTCAGGCGGTTGTACACGATGAAGCGCGGCAGGTGGCGCAGCGCGCTGTCGGCGACCGGCAGGGCGGCGCGGTACAGCTTGGGGCTGGACAGCAGGATCCCCGCGGCCTTCATCATCGCCTTCTTCAGCACCGGTAGCTCGTGCGTCTCAGAAATCACCTTGCGCCAGTCGGCGATCTGCTCGTGGATGTTGATCTTGACCGGGCAGACGTTGGTGCAGCTGCCGTTCAGCGTGGAGGAGAACGGCAGCTTGCTGTATTTCCTGGCGTTGAACGTCGGATCGATGATGACGCCGATCGGCCCGGCATACGTCGCCCCGTAGCTGAGGCCGCCCGAGCGGCGGAACACCGGGCAGGTGTTCATGCAGGCGCCGCAGCGGATGCATTTCAGCGAGGTCCAGAACTTCTCCATGCCCAGCCGCTCGGACCGGCCATTGTCCACTAGCACGATATGCATCTCGCCGCCCGCGCGCGGGCGGCGGAAGTGGGACGTATACTGCGTCATCGGCGATCCCAGGGCGCTGCGCGACAGCAGCCGAACCAGGACGGCGAGGTGGTCGAGGCGGGGGACGACCTTCTCGATCCCGCACGAGACGATGTGCAGCGGCGGCGTGTTGGCCGACAGGTCGGCGTTACCCTCGTTGGTGCACACGACCACCGTACCCGATTCGGCCACCGCGAAGTTGCACCCGGTCATCCCGGCATCAGCCGACAGGATCAGCGGCCGGGTTGCCTCGCGTTGCTGTTCGGCCAGGTAATGAACGTCGCGCGAGTTGGGATCGGAGCCGAGCTTCTCGGCAAATACGCGGGCCACGTCGGAGCGCAGCTTGTGGACAGCGGGTACGACGACATGGCTGGGCGCTTCGCCGTCGAGTTGCTGGATGCGCTCGCCGAGGTCGGTCTCGATGATCTCGATCCCGTGCCCGCCCATGAACTCGCGGAAGTTGCACTCTTCGGTCAGCATGGATTTGCTCTTGATCACCCGCTTGGCGCCGTGGCCGCGCAGGATGCCGAGCACGATCTCATTGTGCTCCGCTGCGTCCTTTGCCCAATGCACGTGGACGCCGTTGGCACGCGCGTTCGCCTCGAATTGGTTCAGGTACTCGTCGAGATGGGTGAGCGTGTGCTCCTTGATCGCGGAGGCGAGGCTGCGCAGCTCTTCCCATTCGGGGATGCCATGCATCTCGCGATCGCGTTTCTGGCGCATGTCCCACAGCCGCTCGTCGTGCATCTTCTCGTGCTCGGTGGCTGCGATGAAGCGGTTGGCGGCCTCGCTCTGGTCCACCGGGCGGTTGCCGCAGATTACGGCACCGCGTGGCTCGGCCTCGGACTTGCCCGACGACATGGGCTGCGACGTGCCCTCGGCATGGTCGAGGCGGCGGCCATTGCGGGTGACGCCTTCGGTCCTGCCATGGTCGCGCAGCTCACTGTGCAGCAGCGGCCCCAGCTTGGTCGTGCCCTCGCTCATGCTCGTGCACCGTTCAGGATTTTGGCGATGTGGATGTGCTTGACAGGAATGCCGGCGCGGTCGGCGCAGCCCTGCTGGTGAGTGAGACACGAGCTATCGGACGAGGTAACGTAGTCCGCGCCGCTCTGAAGCTGGTCGCGGACCTTGTCGTGGCCCATCTTTGCCGACACGCCTTCCTCGAACACGGAGAACGTGCCGCCGAAGCCGCAGCACTCGTCGGGCCGGGCGAGCTCGACGAACTCGATGCCACGGACTTTTTTTAGCAGGTCGAGTGGTTTCGAGAAGTAGTCTTCCCTAAGCTCGGACGCGCTCGCGATGTTGAGCCCGCGCAGCGTGTTGCAGTTGTTGTGCAGCGCCACCTTGTGCGGGAACTCGGCCCAGGGGAACGCATCGACCTTCACGATGTCGTGCAAGAACTCGACCAGCTCGAAGGTCTTGGCACGCACCTGCCTCACCTCGTCGGTCTGCTCGATGGCGTCAAGGTTGTATCGGACCTGGTGCACGCAGCTGCCGGACGGGCCGACCACGTAGTCGTAGGGCGCGAAATTCCTCACGAACAGCGCCTCCGTGGCCGCCGACTCGGCGTGGCAGCCCGTGTTGGTCATCGGCTGCCCGCAGCACGTCTGATCGTATGGGTAGTCGACCTCCAGCCCGAACCGCTCCAGCAACTCCAGAGTTGCGACGCCGATTTCGGGCTCGAACGCATCGACGTAGCAGGGGACGAACAAGCCAATTCGCATGGTATCGCTCCTCAATGGATCAGGTTGGTGCGGGCAAGGTCGATGATCTCGCGGCCGCGGCTGTCGATCACCGCCTTCATGGGCCACAAGCCGAACCCGGCCACCTGTTCCACGCCGATCTTCGGGGGCATGGCCAGTTCCTGCCGGGCGGACACGACGTCGAGCAATGCCGGGCCGTCATGCGCCAGCCACTCGCGCATCGCCCCCTCCAGCTCCGCCGGATCCTCGACGCGCCTGGCGAAGATGCCCGCCCCGCGCGCCATGGCGGCGAAGTCCAGGTTGGTGAGTTCGACGGCCGTGTCGAGAAAGCCGGAAGCCTGCATCTCCACCTTCACGAAGCCGAGCGCGCCATTGTTCAGCACCAGCACCTTCACCGGCAGCGCCTCCTGCGCCAGCGTCAGCAGGTCGCCCATCAGCATGGTGAAACCGCCGTCGCCGGAGAACGACACCACCTGCCGCCCCGGGAACGCCGCCTGCGCGCCGATCGCCTGCGGCATCGCGTTGGCCATGGAGCCATGATTGAGCGAGCCGATCAGCCGGCGCTTGCCGTTCATCGTGACGTAGCGAGCAACCCAGATGGCTGGCGTACCCACGTCGAAGGTGATCACGGCACCTGCGGCAGCAGCGTCGCTCAGCGTTTTGGCGACGAATTTGCGGAGGCATGGCGCCGCCGGGCCTGCCGACCGCCAGCTCGTCGAGGCCCTCGCGCGCCTTGCGGTAGTTCGACAGGCTGTCGTCAAGATGCGCGCGGTCGGTCTTGAGCGTCGACCGCGGCAGCAGTGCCTCGATGGTGGCGCTGACGCTGCCCACCACGCCCGGATCGATCCGGCACCGGCGGCCAAGGTTCTCGGCCCGCAAATCTACCTGCGCGATCATGCAATCCGTCGGGTAGAACTGCCGGTAGGGGAAGTCAGTGCCCAGCATGGGCAGCATGTCGCCGTCCATCATGGCGCGGTAGCCGGAGCTGAAGCCGATCAGCCCGGTCATGCCCACGTCGAACGGGTTGTCCCATTCCACTCCCTCCTTGCCGCCCGGCGCATGCACGATCGGCGACTTGAGCGCGTTAGCCAGGCGCATCAGCGACGTATGCGCCCCGTAGCAGCCGCGCCCGCACAGCAGCGTGACGCGGTTGGCCTCGTTGAGCAACTTGGCCAATTCGTCCAACTCGCGGTCTCGCGGGTGAGTCAGCGCCGGCCCTGAAACCAGCGACGGCGACAGCTTTGCCATGTCCGGAGCCGGCATCATCGCCACGTCGCCTGGCAGGACGATCACACACACGCCGCTTTTGACGATGGCAACGCGAATGGCGGTCTCCAGCACGCCGGGCAACTGCCCGCGGCCGGACACCAACTCGCAATAGTGGCTACACTCCTTGAACAGGTGCTCCGGACGGGTTTCCTGGAAGTAGTTGCGGGCGATCTCCGAGCTAGGGATGTGGCCGGCGGTGGCCAACACCGGCACCCGCGAGCGCTGGCAGTCGTAGAGGCCGTTGATCAGATGCAGGTTGCCGGGTCCGCAGCTTCCGGCGCAGACGGCGAGCGAGCCCGTCAGGTGCGCCTCCGCGCCGGCGGCGAAGGCTGCGACCTCCTCATGCCGGACATGGATCCACTCGATGTCGGGGTCCTTGCGGATGGACTCGGTCAGCGCATTGAGGCTGTCGCCGGCGATGCCATAGATGCGCTTAACCCCGGCCCGCTTGATCGCGTCCACGAAAAGGTCGGCGATGGTGAGTCTACTCATGAACCGTCTCGCTCTATTGAGTAAGGAACCAGGCCAAGCGCCAGCGACGCGTTTCTGAGTTCTGCATGACCGGCGCGGGCTGGGCGTTGCCCACTTCAGCGCCCTCGATTTATTTTCGATGCAAGGTGAATTGGCAGAGCGATCGATTTGCTGCGCCAGTTTCGCGCAAGCCAGCGGTATCGGGGTTGACCTCTGTCAGGGGAGCTTCGATGAACCGTTTCTCGTTGGTGATGTAGGTCAGAAGACCGGCCGCATCTATGTTTTGTAAGTATCGAGCAGCAACTGCTTGCAGCATGTTCGACCCCGGACGTAACGCACCGAAGCTAAGAACATGACTTGGCAATCAGGCCCAGGCTCGGAATCTACTCATACCACCGCCGGCATCCACATCCCCGACGGATTCTTGGATCACCCGAGCCTGCGCTTTTAGCCGATCATTGAGCCTGCCTTCTGCCCGGGCAGCCTGGCACAGGACATCATGTCCTAATGTGGCTTGTATTGGGGGATGTCAATTTGGGCTTCGATCCAGGCACGGATGTCGCGAGGACGCTTAACCTGCGCCAATTCCTTGTCGAACATGAACTCTGCGACGTGGACCGCGGTGGTTATTTCGCTTTCCAGGATATCCGTCTGGCTTGGGAACAGCTTGCCCAAAGCACGGGCTTCGTCGTCCACCCGATCTGCCAGGGCTAGGGCTAGGGCTTGGACTGCGACGATGAAGCGTTCATCCGTCAGCAGCTTCGGCTTGGCTGCGTAGACGGCCAGGCCGATCGCCGGGTAGACGTAGAAATTGTTGGCCTGACCGGGATGGAAGGTCTTGCCGTCGACCGTCACGTCTGGGAACTACACGCCGGCTGCATAAAGCATGCTGCCCCTGGACCAAGTATAGACATCGGAGGGAAGGCACTCCGTCTTCTCGGTTGGCTTAGATAAGGAGAAGATGACTGGCCGCCCGTTCAGCTTGCACATCGCCTCGACCACATCGCGGGTGAACGCGCCCTGGGCAGTGCTTACGCCGATCAGAGCAGTCGGCTTGAAGGATTCCAGCGCTGCGACGATCTGCGGCGACTCGCGTGATACGTCCAAATGGTCGAACGGCTTGTTGGGCGGCAGCTTATGCGCGAACGGCGCCTTTTGTGGTGCGAGATCGGGGCGGTCGGCCACCACCAAGCCCTGCGTGTCGAACATTACATGCGGCTGTGGGCATCTCCCTTCGACAGGCCGCCCACCTGCATGGCGGCGATGATGAGGTCGGCGATGCCGATCGCGGCAGATCCAGCGCCAAGAAACATGATGCGCTGCTTGACGAGCGGCATCTTGAGAATTTCGAGCGCCGTCGTCAGACCGGCAAGCACGATCGCAGCCGTGCCCTGGGTACCGTCATCATGGCAAAGCACTTTATCCTTGTAGCGCTTCAGCAAACGGAGTGCGTCCGTGCCCTTCCAATCCTCGAAATGGATGAGGCAGTTCGGAAACAGTTTCTGGACGGCCTGCACGAACTCTTCCACCAGCGCATCAAGCTCTTGCTCCGGCGGCGGCGCATCACGGATGCCGAGATACAGCGGGTCGGCGCGGAGCTGGGCGTTCGTCGTGCCGATGTCGAACAGCACCGGCAGCAGGCAATCGGGAGGCACCCCGGCGCAGGCCGTGTAGAGCTGCAGCTTGCCGATCGGGATGCCCATGCCATTCGCGCCAATGTCCCCCAGGCCAAGAATGCCCCCGCCGGTGGAGATGCATATGGCGCGTACGTCCTTGACGGGCCAATTGCCCAGCACCTCCGTCATGCGGCCCTTCATTTCACGGGTGACGTACATGCCCGATGCACGGCGGTAGATATGGCCGAACTGCAAGCATGCTTCCGCGATCGTCGGGTCGTACAGGATCGGGATAAAGCGCGCCGGATCCGACATGACCTTGTAGTAGAACAAGGTCTCGTTGCGGTCCGACAGATCGGTCAGATAGATGTAGCGGTCGAGGTCGGTGAGCTTTGTCGCCAGTTGCAGCAGGACGCGCTCGGACTGTCGTTGCAACGTCTCGACGGCATGGGGCAGCAGGCCTTCCAGCCCGAAGCGATGGCGCTCGTCAAGCGTGTAGGCAGTGCCGTGAGTATGGACGTGGTCGTCCAGCAAAGTCATGCCTTTGAAGGTTCTGGAAGAGGTAGCGGCTAATTGGTCTATGCTGGTTGATCCTTTACCGCCTGCGGCGCGGTCAAGTTACTGATGTCCGGGTTAAGCTCGATGCAGCTCTATCCGGCCTTGTAACTGGCGGCGTGCCAGTGGTGCAGGATCGGAAACTACCTAGTTTACAGGATTGTGAGGGTTATGTTGCCAACCTTGCGGCGAGTTGCTTGGGGTATGCGGCAACGAGACGAGATGATAACTGGCCACCGTGCAAGTAGGACCGACGCTGCGCTTAGCAAAGCTGAAGTGACCTACGGCAGAGGCTTGCGACACGCTCGCCGCCACCACTATCAAGGACACTGCGGACGCGCGCCCCCAGATGATGCCGCTCGCACGCCAACGTTCCGCCATCGCCTATAGCGCTCCCATCGTCTCCGCGTCATGCAACGCCCCAATGGACGATCAGCTTTTCCAGTCATACCCATGGCAAACGCGCGCGCCCCAGCGCCATCCAGTCCGATGGAAGAACCTGGGCGCCGTCACTCGCCCCAAAGATATCGGACGAGGTCGATCAAGCTGCTCGACGAGATGGGGATCAGGAGCAGGCACAATGCCAGTATGGCTATCATCACGATCAATGCAGTCTCGGCAGGCGCCGCGCGCTTTGGCGAATCCGGCCGCCTGGGGGCATCCACTCCGTCAAACGGCATCCACCTTTTCCTTGCCGAGGGTTATGAGCAAGCCGGTGGGCAGAAGGCGTTTCAAGCTCCGGAAGGTCCGAGACGATCAGTTTCCACCCTAAACGAAGGTGTCCCAGCCGCACGTCCGACGCTACCGCTGCATCTGCATGATGCGGTCCATCGGCAGCATATTATGGTTCAAGTGCTCCATGATCCAGAGCGAGCCGATGATCACGAGCATGACGATCAACACGCCGAATGCCAGCGCCATGACGTTGTTGACGCTGTCGGGTCCGGTCGTGATGTGAAGGAAGAATACCAAGTGGACGCCCATTTGCGCGACCGCGAGGACGAACAGCGCGATCGGGATGCTCGGCACCCAGACAAGGCCGGTGCGCGACACGATGAAAGAGGTGATGGTGAGCAGCGACGCAAACCCCAGGCCGATCAGGTAGCCTTGGACGCCGTGAAGGTCGCCGCCCTCGTCGGGGCGCTTGTCCCCCGGCGCGGTGTCGGCGTGGTGTAGGTCGCCGTCAAGGCCGGCATGGTCTCCAGCTTGGCTCACCGCATGACCCCCATAAGATAGACGACAGTGAACAGCGCGACCCAGATGATGTCGAGCGCATGCCAGAATAGGCTGAAGCAGAGGATACGGCGAAGGACGTCAGCTCGGTAGCCTTTGGCAAGCACCTGCGCCATCATCGTCAACAGCCAGAGCAGGCCGATGGCGATGTGCAGGCCATGGCAGCCGACGAGGGCGAAGAAGCTCGATAGGAAGGCGCTCCGCGTCGGGCCGGCTCCCTGGGCGACCATGCCCGCGAACTCCCTCAGCTCCAGGCCGAGGAAGATGGCTCCCAGCACGAAGGTCGCCGTCATCGCGCCGTAAAACCAAGTCCCGTTGCGCGCCCGGGCGCCGATGGCGGCAAGGCCGCAGGTGAAGCTCGACGCCAGCAAGCAGGCGGTTTCGACCCCGGTGTTGCGCAGGTCAAACAGGTCCCGCCCGTCCGGTCCCCCCGCGGTCTCGCCGGACAGCACCGCATAGGTCGCAAAGAATGCGGAGAACATGATGATGTCGCTGAGCAGGAAGACCCAGAAGCCATAGCCGGCGATGATGCGCTTCGACGCCAGCCCGCGATCCCCGTGCTCGGCGTTGCGCTGCCGATCGCGCCCTTCGCTGCCATGGCCGAGGCGGTTCGGGTCGCGTCGAGGCGCAACTGCTCCCGCGGCGCCTGGGGATTTCCCGGCGTCCAGGCGGGTGCTTCTTCCTGGGCCAGGCCAGGCTGGGCCGGGCGCCGGCTCGAGCCCGCTAGGCGCCCCTCCGGCCGGCATCGCTTTCGGGGCCAGTACGGCAATGACCATGTAAGCTGCACCGAGCAGTGAGGTGAGAAATCCTTGGGACCTGACCGGGTGCTCCAGCGCAACTCCCTGCGCAGCTCCGTCCGTCGTTCCATGGTCTCCTTGCGCCTTCAGTTCGTGCCCGGCGCCATGCAGGTCGTCAAGCCGGGCTGCCTGCTCGGCGCTCATTCGGCGTGCTCCAGGCTGGCGAGCACCGCGCTGCGCGCGCGCCGGTTCTCGCGGTCGATGCCTGCAACTTCGGCAGCGGGAACGACCTCCTCGTCCCGGTCGCGCCAGGCGAAGACGACAAAAGTGGCGAACGCGCCGAATGCGCCCAGCACCACTAGCCACCAGATGTACCAGATCAGCGCAAATCCCATGAAGCTGGCGAAGAAGGCGCAGATGATGCCGGTCGGGCTGTTCCGGGGCACTTCGATCCCAGCGTACTCCGGCTCATCGCCGAGGACGGCCTGCCGACGAGCCTGCTCCTTCATGCTCCAGTAAGCGTCCTCTCCTTGGACGTTGGGCAGCACGGCGAAATTGAAGGCCGGCGGCGGCGAGGCTGTGGCCCACTCGAGCGAGCGGCCGTTCCAGGGATCCCCAGTCCAGTCGCGCAGCTCCTGGCGGCGCCGGATGCTGACCACGAGCTGCACCACCTGCAGCACGATCCCGGCCAGGATCAGCACGACGCCCAAGCCCGCGACCAGCAGCCAGGGTCGCCAGGCCGCCACGTCGTAGTGCTGCATCCGGCGCGTCATGCCCATCAGGCCCAGGACGTACAGCGGCATGAACGCCACGTAGAAGCCGCTGATCCAGCACCAGAACGCGGCGCGGCCCAGCCCTTCGTGCAGCCGGAAGCCGAACGCCTTCGGGAACCAGTAGTTGTAGCCGGCGAACGCCCCGAACAGCACGCCCCCGATGATGACGTTGTGAAAGTGCGCCACCAGGAACAGGCTGTTGTGCAGCACGAAGTCCGCAGGCGGCACCGCCAGCAGCACGCCGGTCATGCCGCCGATCACGAACGTCACCATGAAGCCGATGGCCCACAGCATCGGCGACGCGAAGGTGACACGCCCGCCATACATCGTGAACAGCCAGTTGAACACCTTCACCCCGGTGGGCACCGCGATGACCATCGACGCGATGCCGAAGATCGCGTTGACGTCGCCGCCGGCGCCCATGGTAAAGAAGTGGTGCAGCCACACGCTGAACGCGAGCACGCAGATGGCCATGGTGGCGCCCACCATGGAGCGGTAGCCGAACAGCGGCTTCTGCGAGAAGGTCGAGACAACCTCAGAGAACACTCCGAAGGCCGGCAGGATCAGGATGTAAACCTCCGGGTGGCCCCAGGCCCAGATGAGGTTCATGAACATCATGACGTTTCCCCCGCCCTCGTTCGTGAAGAAGTGGAAGCCGAGGTAGCGGTCGAGGAGCAGCATCGCCAGCGTGGCCGTGAGGATCGGGAAAGCCGCGACGATCAGCAGGTTGGAGGCCAATGAGGTCCAGCAGAACATCGGCATCCGCAGGTAGGTCATGCCCGGCGCGTGCATCTTGAGGATGGTCGTCACCAGGTTGACGCCCGTCATCAGGGTGCCGATCCCGGAGATCTGTAGCGCCCATAGGTAGTAGTCGACGCCGACGCCGGGCGAGTAGTTCAGCTCGGACAGCGGCGGGTAGGGCAGCCAGCCGGTGCGGGCGAACTCGCCAACCACCAGAGACATGTTGACAAGCAGCGCCCCGGTGGCAGTGAGCCAGAAGCTGACCGAGTTGAGCGTGGGGAACGCCACGTCGCGGATGCCGAGCTGAAGGGGCACGGCGAAGTTCATCAGCCCGATGACGAACGGCATCGCCACGAAGAAGATCATCAAGGTGCCGTGCGCCGAGAAGATCTGGTCGTAGTGCTCGGGTGGCAGGAAACCCGGCGCCTGGAACGCCAGCGCCTGCTGCGTGCGCATCATGATCGCGTCCGAGAAGCCGCGCAGCAGCATCACCAGCGCGAGCACGCAATACATGACGCCGATCCGCTTGTGATCGACGCTGGTGATCCACTCCCTCCAGAGATAGGGCAGCCAGCCCTTGAGCACGATGAGCGCGAGGATGCCCAGGATCACGAGGCCGACCAGGCCGGAGGCCGCCATCGGCAGCGGCTGGTCAAGCGGGATCGCCGCCCAGGAAAGTCTGCCTAGCATCCTATCGCTCCATATGATCGTGCGGGCCACCGAACCTGCTGGCATCGGCGTTGGCAGTGGCCCTTGGAGCCGTGCCTGCGGCAGCTTGTCCGGACTGGCTCGTCGGCCCCGGCCCGGGCGCCAGGGTCTGCCCCACGATGGCCTTGAACAGCCCAGGGTCGGCGTCGCGGTAGGTGAACGGGCTGACCTTGATGCTCTGCCTGGCCAGGTCGGCGTAGCTGCCGGCGTCCAGGGCCGGGCCAGCCCCGCGCGTGGACGCGACCCAGGCCGCGAAGTCCGCGGGAGGCGCCGCACGCACCTCGAAATGCATGTCGGAGAAGCCGTCGCCGCTGTAATGGGAGGAGATGCCGCGGAAGGTGCCGGGCTGGTCGGCCTGCAGGTTCAACTGCGTGGTCATGCCGTTCATGGTGTAGATCATGCTGCCGAGCTGCGGCACGAAGAACGCGTTCATCACGCTGGCCGAAGTCAGCGAGAAGCGGACCGGCACGCCCGCGGGGATCACGAGCTGGTTCACCGCGGCGACATGCTGGCTGGGGTAGATGAACAGCCACTTCCAGTCGAGCGACACCACCTGGATGTCCAGCGGTGCTGTCTCGGAGGCCAGCGGCCGTCCGGGGTCCAGCTCATGCGAGCCAATCCAGGCCACGCCGCCCAGCAGCATGATCGTCAGCAGCGGGACCGACCAGGTGACCATCTCGATGCTGCCGGAGTAGGCCCAATTCGGTAGGCGGCGAGCTTTTGTGTTGGACGCGCGGAACCACCAAGCGAAGGCCAGGGTAGCGATGATCGTCGGGACGACGATGGTGAGCATGATGGCGAGCGAGTCGAACAGGATCGTCCGCTCGGCGGTCCCGACCGGGCCCCGCGGATCGAGGACAGCCGGCTGGCATCCCGCCAGGACGATCGACACGACGGCGAGGATGCAGCGCGCGGCCCGGGCGGGCGGGGGGGGCGGCCCGGGCCGCGGCCCCGCGGGGGGGGG
>CAXUHK010000003.1:42256-61090 GCA_964250775.1 uncultured Acetobacteraceae bacterium
CCGCCGCTTCTACCCGCGGGCTTGTTGGCCGGGGGCGCCCGGGGCGGCGCGGGGCCGCGCGCATGCCGGCGACCCGGCGGTTGAGGGCGGCCGGCCATGCTCAGCCCGCATCATGGCTGCGCCCTTGCCGATGAGGCCCGCGACAGCAGGCCGCGCTGCGGCGGGAGGGAGCAGCAGGCCGCCTCGCCAAGCGCCCCAGTCGCGCGTGTTCGATCTGGAAATGCTGCATGGGCCACTTCGCCTCTCTTTCAGCCAAGTTCCACGGGCTGCGCGCAGCCTCTGGCCTGTTGCGGCGTGATCGCCCCCTGCCGCAGAACGGGACCGGGGCTTCCATGGTGGATACGTGGCCTGGTTTGGCTTTCTGGTGGAAGGTTCGGAAAATACCTAAAAGGTCCCAATCCTAGGGTTTACCCGCCGGATTCATCCGGCCGGCATGAGTATTTTCCGAGCCTATCGGCGTGGCCTGCGACGGTGCTCCATCATCTTCAGATATTTCTCTGGTCCAAGGTTCGGCCGCATCTTGCGATGCGAATTGAATCTGCGATGGCGGCAATCGAGTCTGCGATGGAGGCATAGGATGCAAGCCAATCGACCCTTGTCGCCACACCTGACGTGGTATCGTCCGCAGCTCACCTCCGTCTTGTCTATCCTTCACCGGGCGGCCGGCATCGTCCTCTCATTAGGATCCATGCTCTTGGTCTGGTGGCTGGTCGCGGTGGAGCGCGGCGGCCGAGCGTACGACTACACCGAGTGGTTCCTGGCATCCCCGGTCGGGCTTCTCTGTCTCCTCGGCTGGTCGGTGGCTTTCTTCTTCCATCTTAGCAACGGTATCCGGCACCTGTGCTGGGACTCCGGCTATGGCTTTGATCTCAGGACGGCTTACCGAAGCGGTTACGCCGTCCTGGCCTCGACCGTGATCTTGTCGGCCGCGACATGGGCTTATGTCATTTGGAGAGGATTAAGTTGATGTCCGTCCGGTCTAGCCTATCGAGCGAGACAGCCATATCGAGCCAGACAGCCATTCGGGACAGTTCCGTATTGCGGCGCGTGAGTTCTCTTGGGAGCGCCCGGAGCGGCCTAGCCGATTGGCGGCTGCAGCGGTTGACGGCCCTAGCACTGGTCCCGCTTGGCCTTTACTTCGTGGCGTCGGTCTTGACCCTTGCAACGTCGAAAGCCGCCCCGGTCGGTGCCTGGCTCGCGCAGCCGCTCAATGCCCTGCTGATGCTCTTAGTAGTGATGTCGGTGTTCGTACATGCCGTGCTCGGTCTTCGATCTATATTCATGGACTACATTCACACCCGCAAGCGGCTTCTGGTCGCAAACCTCGTTCTACAAGCTGCCGCGTTCCTCTTCGGCCTAGCTGGATTGCTCGCCATCCTCAACGCGTTCGTCGGCCACGGAAGCGCAGCATGACGGCGGCTTACGAGGTGATCGACCACGAGTTCGACGTGGTCGTCCTGGGAGCAGGCGGCGCGGGCCTTCGGGCGACGCTGGGGATGGTCGCGGCCGGGCTGCGGACTGCGTGCGTCACGAAGGTCTTCCCTACTCGGAGCCACACCGTGGCGGCTCAAGGCGGCATCAGCGCCGCGCTTGGCAACATGGCCGAGGATGATTGGCGTTGGCACATGTACGACACCGTCGCTGGCGGCGTCTGGTTGTCCGATCAGGACGCCTGCGAATACCTCTGCCGCGAGGCTATTCCCGCCGTCGTCGAGCTTGAGCATCTTGGCGTGCCGTTCAGCCGCACAACTGAAGGGACGATTTACCAGCGGCGGTTCGGCGGCCACACCACCCACTTCGCCAAAGGAGAGATGGCGCAACGGGCTTGTGCCGCGGCGGACCGGACGGGGCACGCGATCCTGCACACGCTCTACCAACAATGCCTCAAACATAAGGCACGCTTCTACGTCGAGTATTTTGCGCTCGACCTGCTGATGGACGATGACGGCACCTGCCGCGGCTTGCTCGCCTGGTGCCTGGAGGACGGGTCGATCCACCGCTTCCGTGCCCATCAGACGGTAATCGCGACCGGAGGATGTGGGCGGGTATACGCCTCATGCACGTCGGCCCATACCTGCACCGGCGATGGCAACGGGATGGCGTTGCGCGCGGGTCTCCCGTTGCAAGACATGGAGTTCGTGCAGTTCCATCCAACCGGCTTGTATGGCGCGGGTTGCCTCATCACCGAGGGCGCACGAGGCGAAGGCGGCTATCTTACCAACAGCGACAACGACAAGTTCATGGTCAAGTACGCCCCGCACGAGAAGGATTTGGCGAGCCGCGACATAACTAGCCACGCCGAAGGCGTGGAGATCCGCGAGGGCCGCGGCTGCGGCGATAAAAAGGACCACATTCTCCTGCATCTCGAGGAAATCGGGGCCGACACCTTGATGGAAAAGCTGCCCGGCATCATCGAGACGGCGCGCCTTTTCGCCAACGTGGACGCCACAAAGGAGCCGATCCCGGTGGTTCCCACGGTCCACTATTGCATGGGCGGCATCCCGACCAACCTGCAGGCCGAAGTGGTCAATCCCACCAAGGATGACGTCAATCGGGTCGTCCCCGGGCTCATGGCCATCGGCGAGACCGCGTGCGTGTCGGTGCATGGCGCGAACCGGCTCGGCACCAACAGTCTCCTCGACTTGATCGTGTTCGGCCGGGCGGCGGCGCTACGCTCTGCGGAAATCATCAAACGAGACAGGCCGGTGTCCGAAGCGTCGCCGCAAGCGGAAAGCCGGGCACTGGATCGCTTGACCGCAATACGCTTCCAAACTGGCGGGCGTATGCCCGGCGAAGTGAGGGGCGATATCCAGGCCGCGATGCAGGAGAATTTTGGCGTCTTCCGCACCGAAAAATCGATGAAGGACGGCATTGCCAAACTCGACTCGTTGCAGCCTGAAATCGGTGAGATGTCGTTCGACGGAGAGAGCCTGCTGTGGAACGTCGGGCTAGTCTCTGCCCTCGAGCTCCACAACCTCGCCGATCAGGCTGCTGTCCTGGCGGCATCGGCCCTCAACCGGAAAGAGTCGCGGGGCGCACACATCCGAGACGATTGCCCCGACCGCGACGATGCGAACTGGCTGAAGCACACGGTCGCGTGGCGGGACGACAAGAGCGTCGTTACCCTTGGTGACCGGCCGGTTCGTCTCAACACGTTGTCGAAGGACACGCCCAGCATACCACCGGCCAAGCGCATCATATAAATCGCCTACAAGGGGGACGCCAGTATGGCCGAGTTCACATTGCCCGCCAACTCGAAGGTCGAAAAAGGCCGGAATTGGGCCGCGAAGAACGATGCCAAGCGTATCAAGACGTTTAGCATCTACCGTTGGGATCCGGCGTCCGGCCGGAATCCCGCGATGGATACCTTCGAAATCGATCTCGACGACTGCGGCCCGATGGTCCTCGATGCACTCATCAAGATCACCGACGACATCGACCCGTCGCTGGCGTTTCGAAGGTCGTGCCGGGAGGGCGTCTGCGGATCCTGCTCGATGAATATCGACGGCGTGAACACGCTGGCCTGCTTGACGCACATCGCTGAGCTGAGGAAGTCGGTGAGCCGCATCTCTCCGCTGCCGCACATGAGCGTGCTCCGCGACTTGATCCCCGACCTCACGGGCCTATACGCCCAGTACGAGCTGATCGAGCCGTGGATGAAGAACGACCAGCCTCCGCCGGACCGCGAGCGCCGGCAGGCGCCCGAGGACCGTGCCAAGATCGATGGCATGTGGGAGTGCGTCCTCTGCTTCTGTTGCTCCACCTCTTGCCCGAGCTACTGGTGGAACCAAGACAAATACCTCAGCCCTTCCATTCTGCTGCAAGCGCAACGTTGGATCAGCGATAGCCGCGACAATCATACGGGAGAGCGTCTCGACCAACTTGAGGATCCATTTCGGCTTTATCGCTGTCACACTATAATGAATTGCACAAAAACATGTCCGAAGGGGCTTAACCCCGCTAAAGCCATTTCGATGACTAAACGGCAGATGCTTGAACGAGGATGAAGGACAAACCGGGCCGTCTCCTCCCGCCGGTAGCCCCGCCGGATCTTGTGCGCTGCTCTGGCCGGATTGTCGTCGCGCAGCAGTCGAAACACGCCACCGAAGTAAGCTGAACGCGCGTTCGTGCTTATAGGAACGTCTGCTGCGTCGCATGCAGATGCGCCCGGCGGAACGCCGCCCCGCTGGCAATCAATCGAATTCGTTCATCGACCAGATTGGTCCGGGCCTCGTGCCAATCCACCTTGGCCTCGATTCCCAAGCTGCATCTTAGCGGCGCGAACGTTTCGCGCCGAACCAGGCCCAGCTTCGGCTAGGCTCGCGGCGGGTAGCGATGGACTGGGAGACCATCGGGAAGTGTGGGGTGCTCGTGCCGATGGGGGCGGTCGGCGTCAGACTGGATGGGTGACACGAGCGCCAAAGCCCATCAGGCCGGTCGTTGGAACTGCCCCGTCGGCCGCCGCTTCTGACGGGGCCGAGATTGTGCAGATCAAGGTTTGGCTGCTCGGGATCAGCCCGATGGCGTGGCGGCGCGTTCTGGTGCCGAGCACCTGCACGCTGCGTGAGCTGCATGGCGTCATTCAGGTCGCGACGGGCGAAGCCAGCGAAGGTTCCGCGTGCGCAGCAGGCGGAAGGCTGGCGCAGGGTGGGAGGGCATCCACCTTTGCCAGTTCTGCCTGCGTGCCGCTCGTCACGGTTCGTGGGAGCTGTCGGCGTCCTCGCCTGAAGTGACGCTGGCGGCCCTGCGGCTCCGCAAGGGCGCCCGGTTCACCCACGCGGGCCGGAAGGCCCAACAACGCGAAAACGTACGGTAGCGGCTTGCACGCAATTGCCGGGGCGAAGCCAAACCGATCCGCAACTCGACTGAAACCCAATGGCTGTAGGCAAAACAGAAGCCAGCTCGCGTGTATTGCACGCAATCACACCCCCCCCCCCGCGTTAGCCACCCTGCTTGCTGCGTGCAATACACCGGCGCAAAGACCATCAATGCGTCCAATTTTAGCTGCACGCCATGGCTGCGCGCAACAAACAGTCAATCCATGCCGATGTCCGAATGAGATTGGTCACTTTCGCCCGGGATTGCAGGAATGTTGTCCGTGTTCCCATTCCTTACCGTACGTTTTCGCAACGATGGGCCTCTGGCCCTCCTTGTGACGGAGCGGGCAGAGGCCGAGCTGGTCGACGAGCGGCCCTGCTTTTCTGGCACGGCAACCGGCACCGGGCCGGCGAGGAGATCGAGTCCCTCAAGGACGACGTGGATGGACTGGCGTTGGATTACCCGAACCTGAGCAAGTTCGCACGAGCCGCTCACGAGTTCGCAGAACACATCGCCAGCAACGCCGGCAGCCTGATCGACTACGGCGAGCGACACCGATCGGGCGAGCGCATTTCGTCATGCCTGGCCGAGAGCACGGTCAACGCCGTCATCAGCAAGCGCTTCGCCAAGCGCCACCGGATGCAGTGGACCAGGCGCGGCGCGCACCTGCCGCTGCAGACCCGAACACGGACCTCGGACGGCACGCTCCGGCCGCCGTTCGAGCGATGGCGTCCGGGGCTTGCCAACGATAATGGAAACGGCGCTGCTCAAGCCGCCGCAGCGTGAATACCCCACACTTCATGATGGTAGCGTGGGCGCCCAGCACAGGCCCGGTCTTCAGCCGTTCGGCAATCTCCGGGTCCTTGGTGCCGCCATGGACTTGGACCGGAATAGACCGAGCATCAAAGATTGGCATGATCCACTGTTCCTGCTGCGTGCCTGGCTTCAGGATCGCGACGTTTTCAGCCAGTGCCTGGCACCTTCGAGGGAATGGAACTCCGACAGGCTGTGGGCGTCGCTGTCGGGCGCTGCCGTTCGCATCATGTGCGCAAGCGCGTTGCCCGGGCCAAGCTCGATCACCCTGGTGATGCCGCTTGACTGGCAGGCATCCATGCAGGCCGCCCAGTCAACGGCCTGCTGGATCTGCCGGGCGAGCTTGTCCATGCCGTCCCGGAGATCGAAAACCGCGTTGCCGTCGATGCCGCTCAACAGCCGTGCGTCGGGCGGCAGGACCCCAGGCGGCTTCACCTCGCCAAGGGCGGCGCGGAACTGCTCGCTGGCCCGGCGCAGCAGCGGCGTGTGCGACGCGACCGCCACGGGAATGACCTTCGCGGATGCGCCATGCGCCTTCGCGTCGCGGACCAGGGCGTCCAGCGACGTTCGCCTCCCGCCGGCCAGCATCTGGTCCGGGGCGTTGAGGATGGCGACGTGGCACCCATGCGCGCGGCAGAGCGGTTCCAGCTTCTGCCTGGACAGGCCGCGGATCGCGGCCAGGCCGGATGGCTGCTCCGTGGCGGCGTCCATCAGCGACGCGCGCTCCGCGGCCAGGCCGAGGACAGCCTTGGGATCCAGCACCCCGGCGACGCCCCAGGCGGCAAGCTCGCCCACGCTGTAGCCCGCCGCCACCAACGGGCGCGGAACCACGTCGCCCAGGACCGCCCAGGCCGCCATCGCCTGCGTGCAGCACAGGATCTGCCCGGCCTTGTTCGCGTGCAGCTCGTCCTGGCCCGCCTGCCGGACCAGGTCGCGCGGGTCGCGGCCGCCCAGCGCGGCCTTGGCCGCCGCGAACACGGCGGCGGCTTCCGGCGCGTCGGCCAGCAGGTCGAACATGCCGGCGGCCTGTGCGCCTTGGCCGGAACAAAGGATCGTGGTGCCTGTCATGCGAAGGGGGCCAGTCCATCCAGGAACACGGTGATGGCGAGCAGGTCGGCGCAGCCGCCGGGGCTGAGTCGGCGGGCGACGAAATCCCGGTGCGTGGCCGCCGCCTGCTCCCGCCATTCCGCGTGCCCGACGCCGCCGGCGGCAAGGAACCGGGATGCCGCGCGGCGCGCGTGGTTCAGGCCCCCGGCACCGCCACGGTGCAGCAGGTTGGTGTCCTCCGCCGACGCCAACAAGGCGAAGAACGCCTGCACGCGGGCGGCCTCCGCGTTCCCGGCTGCAAGCCGGCGGCCAAGCCGCAGCGCGGGCAGCCCGATGCCGAGGACGTGCGGGAACCCGGCTGCCGCCTGCGCCCGGGCGCCACCGGCGCCGAAACGCAGCAGGGCCGCAGTGCCGTGGCTGTGCAGGAGGATGGGACCGCGCACGATGGCGCTCCCCCAGCGTTGGCGCACGGTCGCGCCCAGCATCGACGGGGCGGACCCGCGATCCCGGCCGCCGGGGGCCACGCCAGCCCAGGCAGCGCCGGCTGCCGCGCACAGCAATCCCAGGCCGAAGATGGCGCCGCGATGCGTGTTGACGCCGCCCGTGGCCGCCAGCATCGCCCGCTCCGCCTCCATGCCGATGCCGCGCAGCTCGGCCATCGCGGCGCCCCGCGCGCCGGCGGCGGTCAGCTCGGCGTAGAATGGCCGGATCGCCGCCGTGCTGGCCCGGAACGTGCTGGCGTCCATGTCCGCGTGGCTGCCGGCGTCCACGTGGCTGACGAGGCCCGGCTTGGGCCAGGTTTCCAGCTTGGCCAGAAGTGCGGCGGCGGCGGCGTCCGCCACGCGGGCGCCGATGCCGGCGTCGGGCTGGCGCCTTGCGCACCGAAGTGCTGTGGTCATGGCGCGGGGACCAGCGCGCGGAACAGCCCGACCCTGGGCCGCATTTCCGCTCCGTGCATCGTCTTGGTCAGCACCGTGGCCGCCGGGCCGCTTGCCTGGGTCACGCTTAGCCGGGTCACGCTTAGCTGGGCCACGCTCAGTTGGGCCAGTTCCCGCCAGTTGACCCCCGCCCCGTCGGGCAGCACCACCTCGCCATCGAGGCGGGCAGGCCCGAGCGCGTCGAGCCGGAGAAGCGTCCGCAGCAGCGACTCGGCCGCGACTTCGTCGGAAACCTCCCATAGCAGGTCCAGGTCCGACCGGGCAGTGAGGTAGGGCAGCCCGGTTGCGTGCTCCCACAACAGGGCGCCGAACACGCGCGGCGCCATGCTTGCGCCCTCGCCGAACGCGACAAGGGCGGCGATGACCGGCTGCCAGGCGGCAGGCGCCGCCGGGGCCGCGTCCCGCAGCAGCACCGGCGGCAGCGCAACCATCGCGGCACCAGACGGGAAGCTGAGGGCGACCCGCCGCTTGCCATGGCTGGGCGGGAACGGCAGCGCCACCGGCACGTCGTCCGCCCCGTCGCCGGACATGCGGCGGCGCACGATCACGGGCCGGCCCAGCCGCGCCCAGTCCGCCAGCAGCGGCACGCTTGCCAGTTCTGGACGGCCTTGCAGCATGGCGTCCCAGGCTCCCGCGCCGGGACGCAGCAGGTCATGCCGCCGCAGCATCACGGCTGCCGGTCGCCGCCGCGATGACCTGCCGGGCGACCTTCGCCGCCACCGGCCGGCCCTTGCGCTCCGCTCCGACCTGGTCGCGCACGTCCTTCCGCTCGGTCCGTCCCAGCGTCGCCTCAAGCTGCTCGTCCAGCGGCTTCTTCGGGTCCCATATCTCCGCCACGGCGCCGGTCTGGGCCAGGTGGTCGAGGCCCGGCGCGAACACCGGCGTCGTCTTCGCCAGCTCCTTCAGCCTGTCTTGCGGCAGCTTGGTGATGCGCGCCATGGAAGGGAGGTCCATCACCGCCGGCTCCGCGCCCGGCAGGCCGACCAGGCTGTCGGTCGCCAGGGCCGTCGCCAGGAACGCGCCCGCGGACGCGCGGCCGTATTCCAGCCCGATTGTGCGGTGCCCTGCTTGGCTGGCCAGCAGCAGGCACTTGGCGAGGTGGGCGAGGTACTCGTTCAGGCCGATCATCTCCTCGCGCCGGGCCATCAGCTGGCCTTCCGTGTCCACCAGCACCAGGATCGGGGTGCCGCCGCCCTTCTCGATGACGCCCAGCACGTGCGCGGCCAGCAGCAGGACGCCCGCCGCGCCGAGCGGCACGCCGTCCGCCACCCCGATCACGGCGATGGGCTCGCCGCCGCGGCGCTTGCCGTGGCCCAGGATCAAGCCGTCCTTGCCGGCCTCCACGCCGTGGCCGGCCGGGAACAGGCCCTTGAGAACCTCACCGAGCGTCATGGTTGGCCTCCTTCAAGCCGTCCGCGATCCTGACGAAGGCGGCGCCGTCCATGTCCCGGATGGCCGCTGGGTCCTTGATGCCCAAGGCCCTCCACATGCCCACGGCGTCGTCGCACCCGTCGAGCTTCGCGTGGCGCGCGGCCAGGCGGGCCTGCTCGGCCTTGAGCGTTCGAAGATCAAAGGGCGGAACCTTGCCGAGCGCTGCGATGGCGGCCTCACGGAAGCCGCCCATGGTGTCGGCGGCAAAGGCGTCGGCACCTCCGATGAGCCTGCGGTTCTTGCCGCCGACGACGCTCCAGACCAGGGACTTGTTGGCCGCGTCGAACTCCTCGACGCCCTTGTTGGTCTCGATCACCTCCGGGCCGGACACGCCGATGCGGCCCTCCTCGGACACGATGATGCGCGAGCAGGTCGCCGCCGTCAGCCCGGCACCGCCGAACGCCCCGGACCTACCGCCGACGAGGGCGATCACGGCCACGCCGGCGCACCGCGCCTCGACGACGGCGCGCATAGCCTCGGCGACCGCAAGCTCGCCCGCGTTGGCCTCCTGCAAGCGCACGCCGCCGCTGTCCAGCAGCAGCAGCACCGTCCGCGGCACGCTGCCGTCCTTGCCTGCGGCGGCGTCGCGCGCGGCCCGGAGCAGGCCTACGATCTTGGCGCCGCTGACCTCGCCGAACGTGCCGCCCATGAACTGGCCCTCCTGGGCCGCGAGCAGGACGCCGTGGCCGTCCAGCGTGCCCCGGCCGATCACCACCCCGTCGTCGAACGCCGCCGGCAGGTCGAACAAGGCCAAGTGCGGACTTTGGATACGCTCGGCCGGACCCAGGAACTCCTTGAAGCTGCCCGGGTCCAGCAGGCCGTCGACGCGCTGCCGGGCGGTCGCCTGGAACCAGCTCGCCTGCGCCCGGGCCGCGGCGTCCTCCATCACTCGGCCTTCATCAGCGCGGTGCCTTGCATCAGGCGCAGGTAGACCGTGTCCGGCCGGGCGCCGCCGTCGTTGATCGAGATGCGCAGGCCGCCGGGCGAGTGCCGTTGCACGTATTCGGCCACCACCGCCTTCCAGATGTGGTCGAAGCCCTTCACCGTGGTGCTGACGTCGAATTCGCAGTGCTTCTCCGGCAGCACGCGCTCGAGCAGGACTTCGAGGTTGCCGGACGCGACCACGCCGACGATCGCTTGGTCCTTCTTCCCGGCGAGCCGGGTCCTGGCCGTGTGCCTGATCCTCAAGTTTTCCATCGCGCGGTGGTCCTACCAGTTGCGGAACTTGGCGGGCGGGTCGTACAGGTTGCCCGACCAGTGCATCAGATCCTTGACGGACCGTGCCGCGAGCGTGCCCCGGTGGGCGTCGAGCGGGTTGATGCCGAGGTCCTCCGGGCGCCGGATGACCTTCCGCTCGCGCAGCTTCTCCACCATCTTGCGGTCGCGCCCGCGGCCCACCTCGGTGAAGCCCGCGATGCCGCGGATGGCGTGCTCGCGCTCGGCCGCCGTGCGGCACAGCAGCAGGTTGGCGATGCCCTCCTCGCTGACGATGTGCGTCACGTCGTCGCCGTAGATCATGACCGGCGCCAGCTCGAGCTTGAGCTTTTCCGCCAGGTTCAGGCTGTCGAGCTTCTCGACGAAGGTCGGCACCATCTTCCCGCTGAAGCTTTCGACGATCTGCACGACCAGCTTGCGGCCGCGCACCAACGCCGGGCGGCCCTCGGACGCCTCGCGGCCCGCCTTCAGCCAGGGGTCGCTCGCATGGCGCCGGCCGTGGGCGTCGCAGCCCATGTTGGGCGCGCCGCCGAAGCCCGCGATGCGGTCCTCGGTGATTGTCGAGCTGTTGCCGGCAAGGTCGATCTGCAGCGTGGAGCCGATGAACAGGTCGGTCGCATACAACCCGGCGACCTGGCAGTACATCCGGTTCGATCCCATCGAGCCGTCCCGCCCGGTGAAATAGATGTCCGGGCGGGCGCGCATGTATCGTCCATGCCGACCTCCGACCCGAAGCTGTGGATCTGCCTGACCCAGCCGGACTCGATGGCGGGAATCAGCGTGGGATGCGGGTTGAGCGCCCAATGGGTGCAGATCTTGCCCTTCAGCCCGAGCTTGTCCGCGTAGGTCGGCAGCAACAGCTCGATCGCGGCGGTGTTGTAGCCGATGCCGTGGTTGAGCCGCTTGACGCCGTACTCGGCGTAGATGCCCTTTATGGCCATCATGGCGGTCAGCAGCATCGTTTCCGTGCCGTGGGCGGGGCCGCGGGGTACCAGCGGCTCGACGTAGACCGGCTCCGGCTACCCCACGACGACGTCGATGCGATCGCCGGGCACGTCCACCCGGGGCAGCTTACCCAACACCTCGTTGACCTGCGCCACGACAATGCCCTGCTTGAGCGCCGTCGCCTCGATCACCGCCGGGGAGTCTTCCGTGTTCGGCCCCATGTACAGGTTGCCCTCGCGGTCGGCGGCGCGGGCCACGGTGAGGGCGACGTGAGGGGTGAGGTCCACGAAATAGCGGGCGAACAGCTCGATGTAGGTGTGGATCGCGCCGAGCTGCACCTTGCCGGAGTTCAGCGCGCGCGCCACCGCCCCGCCCTGGGTCCCGGAATAGGAATAGTCGAGCTTGGTCGCGATCCCGCGCTCGAACAGGTCGAGGTGCTCCGGAAGCACGATGCCGGATTGGACGATGTGCAGGCCGTGGACCTTCTTTGGGTCCGCCTTGGCCAGCGCGCCGGCGAGGAAGTCCGCCTGCTTCTGGTTGTCGCCTTCCATGCACAGCCGGTCGCCGGGCCGTACGATCGCTTCCAGCAGGGCGGTCGCGTCGCCGGGCTTGACCATCTTGCCGTGCGCGAAGCGGCTGCCGGCCTCCAGGCGCCCGTCGCGGGCATCCTTTTCCTTGCGCCAGCCGGCTGCGGCAACCTCCCGCTGGTTGGTGTCCATTCCTAGCCTCCTGCTGGTTGTTGACCGGATCGGCGCGCCGGAAGCACCAGGAACGGTGTCGTCAGGGTGATGGTTGAGACGCTGCCGGGGGCTTACGGCTGATCGGCTGCTCACGCGGCGGACGCGACGCCGGCGACCCCACGCCAGGTTTGGAAGGCGGCGTCGCGTGCGGCGCGGTGCTTGTCGGCGGTCAGGCGATGACGGCGGAGCTGGAAATGACTGTGGGTACGGTTGCGGGTTGTGAGAAAGCGCTGCGCGCGCCGCGCTGACTTGAACCACTGCTTTTACCGTTCTCGTCGCCGGGTGGGCGGAGCCAACGAAGGTTCCAGCGACGTCGTCGCTGGAGTGCTGGTGGAGGGTGGTGCGACACCTCGGCCCGGTGTTTGGGTGTCGGCTCTGCCGACGCTCGACGGCGGGCAGGACCTCGCGCTCCGCCGCCGCGTAGCTGCGCAGCGTGTCGGTCACGATCACGCGGGGCTCTTTGCCGCAGGCCCCTGGGCGGCTTGCGCAAGAACCGCTTTGCGGCTTTGGCATTGCGCCGGAAGCGACCGGCTTCTCAGCCCGCTGCCGCTTGTTCGAAGCTCTGCTGGAACCGGGTCCGCATGGTGTCCCAGCGCTTGGCGCCAAAGCGCGCGAACAAGTCCGCTACCGAAGGGTTGCCCGGGATCGGCGGATGCACGCTGGTTGTGCGCAGTGCCTCCAGCGCCTCGACCGCGCACGCCACCATCGTGCCCAGGATGATGACTGGCAGGACCGCGGCCCGATAGCCCATTTCTTGCGCTGTCCGCAGGTCGTACACCGGCGTGGTGCCGCCCATGACGATGTTCAGCAGGCAGGGGCCGCGCACCAGCCTCGGCGCGGAGGCCGCCTCCTCGACGGTGCGGGTCCCCTCGAGGAAGATCATGTCCGCCCCGGCCTCGAGCGCGGCGTTTGCGCGCGCCACCGCCTCGCCCATCCCTGCCACCGCGCAAGCGTCAGTGCGGGCGATGATGACGAGGTCGGGGTCGCGCCGGGCCGCCACGGCGGCGCGGATCTTGGCCAGGAACTCCTCCTTTGGCACCACCTCCTTGCCGGCCAGGAGATGGCCGCAGCGCTTCGGCAAGATCTGGTCCTCGATGTGCAGCGCCGCGACACCGCGCCCCTCGTAGTCGCGGACCGTCCGAGTCACGTTCAGCTCGTTGCCGTAGCCGGTATCAGCGTCCGCGATTAGCGGGATGTCGACTGCCCCGGCCATCAGTCCCGCCCGCTCGGCCATCTCGCCACCGGCGAGCAGGCCGTAGTCCGGCAGGCCGTAGGTCGAGGACACCGCGGCGCCGGTCATGTATACGGCTGGGAAGCCGGCGCCTTCGACGAGCATGGCAGTGCCGCCGTCGTAGGCGCCCGGTGCTGCGACGATCTCCTCGGCTTGCATCAAGGTCCGCAGGCGCTTGCGTGAGCTCATTTGTGTTTCCTCCGGTTTGTCTGGGATCAGTCCAGCACCGACACCGGGATCGGGCGGCCCCGCTCCGGCACCGGCGCTGTCTCGCTTGCGCCGCCCTCGCGCAGGAAGCGCGGGCAGTAGGCATTGGCGTCCATCAATCGCCGGGCGGTGCGGCCGAACCGCCGCGCTTCGAAGGGCACGAACGGCGCCCCGTTGCTCGCCCGCGACCGCACCACGGTCCGGGTGATGCCGGACGGATGCCCGGTCAACAGCGCCCTCGGTCCGCCGGGTGACGCGCGGCGAGGTCGCGATAGCTGATCGGGAAGGCCGGGGACCAGCGCAACGCCCATAGGATCGCCTCGGACGTGAAATGCCGTCTCTTGGACACGCCGCCCCGCCCATCCTTCATCGCGCTCACTCGATCGCTTACCTGTTCCATTCAGCGCCGGGCCGCAGCTTGCGACAGAACCATCGTTCTCTCCCTGTGGTCGACCATCCTTTAACCATTTGACGACACTGTGGATACTTGGTCGTTTCGATCAACCACATGACCGGATGTCTCTCCAGCATGGATGCTGCGCATGATCGCTGCCGACATCTCGTCGTAGTCGCGCGTGTTCCGCATCTCGCCGACTAGGCGATACTCGTGCATCACCAGGATGCGGTCCGCCAGCGTGATCAGCTCCGGCATGTCTGACGAGATGACGAGGATCGCGGCCCCGTCGCGCGCCAGGTCGCGAATCAGGCCATGGAAATACGCTTTGGTCTTGACGTCGATGCCCACGGTTGGCTCGTCCACCATCAGGATGCGGGTCCCGGCGGCGAGCCACTTGGCCAAGCTGACCTTCTGCTGGTTGCCGCCGGACAGGTTCGCCACTGGCGCGTCGAGCGAGGCCATCCGCACTTCCAACTGCCGCAGTACGGGCGTCGCCACCTGCGCCAGCCGGGCGTCGCGCAGGCAGCCGAGCCAATTTCCTAAGCGGCGCCATAGCGTGATGCCGGTGTTCGCCAAGGCACCGTGCAGCAGGATCACGCCGTCCCGCTTGCGATCCTCGCTGACGTAGCCGATCCCGAAGCGATGCAGCGCCACGCCCGCCGAGGCGATACGGACAGTTTTGCCGCGCACCAGCAGCTCCCCATCGATAATGCGGTCGAGGCCGAGCACCGCCCGCGCCAACTCGCTGCGCCCGGCGCCGACCAGCCCGTACATGCCGACCACCTCGCCATCGCGCAGCGTCAGGTCGATGTCGCGATGGCCGGCCTGCGTCGCCACGCCGCGCAGCTGCAATGCCGCCGCGCCCGGCTCGGCGGGCGGCCCGACATCGAGGATCTGCTCCGCGCGGCCGATCATCAGCCGCACCAAATCTTCCCGGTGCAGTCCGGCCAGCTTCAAGCTGTCACAGGCGTTCTGGCCGTCGCGCAGCACCGTCACGGTGTCGCACAGCGCCTGCACCTCCTCCAGCTTGTGGCTAACGAAGGCGATGGCGACCCCCTGGTCGCGTAGCCGGCGCAGGACAACGAGCAGCGCGTCGGTTTCATGTGGCGTCAGCGAGGCGGTCGGCTCGTCCAGCAGCAGCACGCGGGACTGCAGCGACAACGCCCTGGCGATCTCCACCATCTGCATGGTGGCGACGTTGAGGCGCGAGACCGGCTGGCGCGGGTCGATGTCCAGGTCCAGCAGCCGCAGCCAGCGCGCCGCCTCGGCGTGCATGGCGCGGTAGTCGACCGGCTTCAGCGCGCCGGTGGCGATCCGGTCAAGCAGCAGGTTCTCGCCGACCGAGAAGCGGGGGATCAGGTTGCGCTCCTGATGCACCACGCCGATGCCGGCGGCGATGGCGGCGTTCGGGCTGGCGAAGCGCACCGCCCGCCCGTCGACGCTGAACTTTCCCGCGTCGGGCGAATGCACGCCGGTGACGACCTTGATGAGCGTGGACTTGCCGGCGCCGTTCTCGCCGAGCAGCGCGTGGATGCTGCCCGGCTCCAGCCGGAGCGAGACGCCGCGCAACGCCCGCACGCCGGGAAACGACTTCTCGATCCCGGAAAGCTCGAGTGTGGCGACCATCTCAGGCGGGGCGCGCCGAGCGGGTCCGCGTGAGGCCGACGGCCGCCAGGATCAGCAGACCCAGCAGCAGTTGCACGTAGTACGGGTCGACCTGGAACAGCACCAGCGCCTGGGCGATCAGCGCCACCACCGCCACGCCCGCGACGGTGCCCGACACGCTCGCGTGGCCGCCGCTCAACAGGGTGCCGCCAATGACCGGGGCGGCGAAGGAGGGGATCAGCCAGTCGTCGCCGATGGTCGGCTGTCCGAGTTGCAGCCGCGCCACCGCCATCATCCCCGCCGCCGCAGCCAGCACGCCCGACAGCACGTGCGTGGCGATCACCGCGCGCGAAACCGAGATGCCAGACAGCTCGGCCGCGTGCGGGTTGCCGCCGACCGCCAGGATCTGCCGTCCGATCGGCAGTCGCGCCAGCATCCAGCCGACCGCCACGGCCGCCAAGGCGGCCGGCACCAGCAGCACCGGCACTGGGCCGAAGCCGGCGTTGCCCGCCGCTTTGACCGCGTTGGGGATGCCGTAGAATGGCTGCGCCTGGGTGATGCCGAGATTGATGCCCTTGAACGCCGCCAGGGTCGCCAGCGTCACGATGAACGCGGACAGCCCGGCGCGGGCCGTCATCACGCCGTTGAACAGGCCGCAGGCGCCGCCCAAAACCAGACCCAAGACGACCGCCGGCACTGGCGGCACGCCCCAGACCTGCATGACGCCGGAGAAGCTCACCGCCACGAGGCCGCCGATCGCGCCGACCGACAGGTTCATCTGGCCGAGTGCCATCACCACCATCTGCGACAGCGCGATCAGCGTCGACAGCGCCAGCGTGTTCAGCAGCACGAAGATGTTGAACGCCGACAGGAAGTCGGGCCGCGCCAGGCTCAGCGCCGCCGCCACCAAAGCCGCCAGCGCGACCAGGCCCAGCCAGTCACTGCCGAGCAGGCGACGCATCAGCGCAGCCCCAAAATGATACGTTGGCGTCCCTTGTCGATCAGCACCGCTCCCAGCAGCAGCGCGCCGAGAAAGAACTGCACCCAGAACTCGCCGACGTGCAGCAGCAGCAAGCCGCTGTTGAGCACCGTCAGCAGCAGCGACCCCAGCACCACGCCCGGCACCGAAACCCGCCCGCCGGCGAGCAGCGTGCCGCCCAGCACCGGCCCCAGGAACGCCGGCAGCAACCAGTCCTGCCCGAGGTTGCCGGCCATCGAAGGGATGGTGGCACCGTTGCGCATCGACAGCATCAGCCCGGCCAGCGCCGCCAGAAGTCCCGCGAGGCCGTGGCACAGCGTCACCGTGCGCGGCACGTCGACGCCGGACAGCAGTGCCGCGCGCGGGCTGGCGCCGGCCGCCAGCATCTCGCGCCCGACGGCGGTAAACCGGTACAGCACATGCAGCAGCACCGCCGCCGCCAGGCTCACCGCCAGCATCGGCGACAGCACGCGCCAGTAATGGATGCGCGCGAAGCCGGTGAAGCCGGGTGGCAGGTCGTTGAACGGCTGCGCCCGGGTCAGCACGATCATGGCGCCGAACACCACGCTCATGGTTGCCAGGGTCACCACGAAGCTGTGCATCCCGCTGCGCACGATCATCTGGCCATTCAGAAGCCCCAACGCGGCGCCGGTGACAAGCGCCGCCACGATCCCGGCCGCCAGGGGCACGTGCTGCACCTGCATCAGCCAGCCCGCCATCATGCTCGCGGCGACGCCTATGGCGCCGATCGACAGGTCGAGGCCGCCGGTGACGATCACCGTCATCATCGAGAGTCCGACCAGCATGTTCACCGCGCCGGTGCGCGACAACGCGAACAGGTTGAACGGCGAGGTGAAGCCGTGCGTGAGCAGCCCGAAGCCGGCGCAGAACAGCAGCAGCAGCGTCAGCAAACCGAACTCGGTCGACAGCAGCGCCCGTCCGCGCGGCGGGCGGGGGGCCGCCACAGAGTCGCGCATCGCCTCGGCGATGGCTGGCAAGGTCATGCGCGTGGCCCGTGACGCTGCAGAGCTGTCACTTGCAAAGGAGATATTTCTGGTCGAACTCGGTGAGCAGCGCTTTGGTGACGGCGCGCATCGTGTCGAGATAGTGGTCCACCTCGACAGGACCGGCAATCACCATGCCGCTGTCGATGAAGTGGATGGTCTGTGCTGTCCTACCCCACGGGGCATGGTCATTTATTTTGCAGCCGGAAGCCAGCCGGCTCATCGCGTAGCTGCCAATGTAACCCTGCCCGTACGGATTCTGCAGCATGGTGCCGTCGACGAAACCGTCCTTGATCGCCGCCAGCACCACCGGGTCATGGTCGGTGCCGATCATGTGGATGCGCTTGTCGCCGATCTTGCGCAGCGCGGTGGCCGAGACGACGGCCGGGATCCAGGCGCTGGTGATGATGCCGTCGATGTGGCTACCCTGGGTGGCCAGGAAGGCATTGATCTTGTCCTGCGCCACCTCTGGCAGTTCAATGTCGGCGATGGTCTGCACCAGCGTCACCGCGCCGTTGCTCTCGGCGACCGCGCGGGCGACGCTGTCCATGCGAATCTTGGTGTTGGGATCGACAAGGAAGCCGGTGAAGTGGGCGATACGCCCCTTGCCGCCCATCGCCTTGATAAGCGCCTTGGTGCTGAGATAGGTCGCATGGCCGGCATCGGTCCCCATGCAGAACAGCGCCTGCGACGGGTCCTGCAGGCAGCCGCCTAGGGCGATCGCCGGCACGCTGTTGTCAGCCAGTTCGGCCACCATCGGGCGGGTGCCGACCGGATCGCCGGGGAAGATCAGGAACGCGTTGTAACCCTGCGACGCCAGGCTGCTGACCAATTCAGCCTGCTGTGACAGCGTCCAGCTCGCCGGCACCTTGTAGTCGGCGGCGCCGAGGTGGAAATCCCGCATCGCATCGGCGCCGGCCTGTGCCCAAACGGTGAAATAGGGATGCGGCCCGGCGGGCACGAGCGCCACTCTGGTCGTGGCCGGATCGGCCCAGGCCGCGGACGCCAAGGCGGCCACCATGCCGCCCGCGAGCAGAAGGCTTCTCATTTCCTGTCCCATTCCCGATACCGCGCATTCAGTCGCGCTTATAAGAAGTGTCAACCAAACGCCGAACGTTTGCAATCGCCGTCACTGTAACTAAGTAGAAATTTTTCACAGTCCATGGCACGAGCGCGCTGCAAGCATCGACACTGACAACACTCGCTCACCAGCGGCTACGATCGGAATATCGCTCGACCCGCAGGCAGGCTGCGCCCGCTTCGGGCCGTTCCCGAACATTCATTCTGCACGCCGCTTAGCACGCGGTTCTGCGCGGACGGTCAGGTGTCCCCTTAGTTCACGCTCAAGCAGCCGAGGCCGACACCCCAACGCCTCTGCCGTCGGGTGCGCGATGTTCCTTGCGTGTGTCGATCAGCGATAGGAAAGTTCGAGCAGGCCGGCGGGCAGTCGGTCGCCGACGACCT
>CAXUHK010000004.1:0-715 GCA_964250775.1 uncultured Acetobacteraceae bacterium
CGCAACACCACGATCCCGACCAAGAAGAGCCAGGTGTTCTCGACCGCCGACGACAACCAGGGCGCCGTGACCATCAAATGCTACCAGGGCGAGCGGGAAATGGCGGCGGACAACAAGCCGCTGGGCCAGTTCGACCTGATGGGAATCCCGCCCGCCCCGCGCGGCGTGCCGCAGATCGAGGTCACGTTCGACATCGACGCCAACGGCATCGTCTCGGTGCAGGCCAAGGACAAGGCGACCGGCAAGGAGCAGCAAATCCGCATCCAGGCCAGCGGCGGCCTGTCCGACGCCGACATCCAGAAGATGGTGCAGGAGGCGGCGGCCAATGCCGAAGGCGACAAGAAGCGTCGCGAGTTCGTCGAGGCGCGCAACAGCGCCGAGGGCATGGTCCACCAGCTCGAGCGCACGCTGAAGGACAACGAGGGCAAGGTCGCGGCCGAGGACAAGGCCGAGGCCGAGACGGCCATCGCGGCGGCGCGCTCGGCGCTGGAAGGCGAGGACGCGGCGGCGCTGAAGCAGGCGACCGAGCGGGTGAGCGCCGTCGCCATGAAGATCGGCGAGGCGATGTACAAGGCGCAGTCGGCGGCCGGTTCTCCGCCGCCGTCGGACCCGAGCGGGCCGGCTCCCGGCGCCGACAACGTGGTCGACGCCGAGTTCGAGGAAGTCGACGAGAAGAAGAAGTCGGCCTGATCGCCGGCCTGACACACTGACGAGG
>CAXUHK010000004.1:725-6871 GCA_964250775.1 uncultured Acetobacteraceae bacterium
CTCGGCCGCCGTCCCCGCCGGCCGCCCCCCCGCCCCGGGGGCCCCGGGTTTTGCGCCGGGGGGGGCCCCCTTCGTGTTTGCACTCCTGTGATGGCGGTGGCACCTGGCGCCGCGCGAGGGACCGGATGGCGAAGCAGGACTTCTACGAGACGCTGGGCGTGGCCAAGGGCGCCGGCGCCGACGACCTGAAGAAGGCGTATCGCAAGCTCGCGATGCAGTACCACCCCGACCGCAACCCCGGCGACAAGAAAGCCGAGGCGCGGTTCAAGGAGGTGAGCGAGGCTTACGACATCCTCAAGGACGACCAGAAGCGTAGCGCCTACGACCGCTACGGCCACGCCGCGTTCGATGCCGGGGCGGGCGCGGGGCCGGGTGGCTTCGATTTCGGTGCCGGTGCCGGCGGCGGTATCGGCGACATCTTCGACCAGATGTTCAGCGAGTTCTCCGGCCGTCGCGGCGGCGCACGCGGCCCGCGCGGCGGCGCCGACCTGCAAGCCAGCGTGGAGATCGACTTGGCCGAGGCGTTCGGCGGCGCCAAGACCCAGTTGCGCGTGCCGACCCGCGTCGCCTGCGACGCCTGTGCCGGCACCGGCTCGGAGAGCAAGGACCGCGCCAGCGAGACCTGCACCACCTGCGGCGGCCAGGGCAAGGTCCGGGCGCAGCAGGGCTTCTTCCTGGTCGAGCGGGCCTGCCCGACCTGCCGCGGCAGCGGGCGGGTGGTGCGCAACCCGTGCCGGGTCTGCGCCGGCGCCGGCACGGTGCAACGCGAGCGCTCGCTCTCGGTGGCGATCCCGGCCGGCGTCGAGGACGGCACCCGCATCCGGCTCAGTGGCGAGGGCGAGGCCGGGGCGGCGGGTGCCCCGGCGGGCGACCTGTACGTGCATGTCGGCATCAAGCCGCATCCGATCTTCCAGCGCGACGGCGCCAACATCTTCTGCCGCGTGCCGCTGCGCATGACGCAGGCCGCGCTGGGCGGCGAGATCGAGGTGCCGGCGATCGACGGCTCGCGTTCGCGGGTCAAGATCCCGCCCGGCACCCAGACCGGCGAGCAGTTCCGCCTGCGCGGCAAGGGCTTCTCGGTGCTGCGCAGCCCGCAGCGCGGCGACATGTACATCCAGGTCGCGGTGGAGACCCCGCTGCACCTGACCCGCCGGCAGCGCGAGCTGCTGGAGGAGTTCGACGCCGACGCCGAGCACCACGCCAAGGGCAGCCCGGAGACCGCCGGGTTCTTCGCCAAGATGCGCGACTTCTTCGAGGGTCCGGCCCGCTCGTGAGTTCCAGCGGCGGTCTGCTGCTGGTCACGGGCGGCAGCCGCGGGATCGGCGCCGCTGTGGCCCGCCTGGCGGCGCGCGACGGTTATCCGGTGATGCTCAATTTCGTGGCCGACGCCACCGCCGCCGATGCCGTGGTGGAGTCCATCGTCGCCGCTGGCGGGCAGGCCTGGAGCGTGCAGGGCGACATGGGCGTCGAGGCCGACCTGATGCGCCTGTTCGCCGCCGCCGATGCGACCGGCCTGAAACTGGCGGCGCTGGTCAACAACGCCGGCATCACCGGCGGCTTCGCGCGTGGTGCGGACGTGGCCGGCGACACGCTGCGCCGCGTGCTGGCGGTCAACGTCGAGGGAGCGGCGCTGGCGGCGCGCGAGGCGATCCGGCGGATGTCGACCGCCCATGGCGGCCAAGGTGGCGCCATCGTCAACGTCTCCTCGCGCGCGGCGCAATTGGGTGGGCCGGGCGAGTGGGTGCATTACGGCGCCAGCAAGGGTGCCATCGACACGCTGACGGTGGGCTTGGCGCGCGAGGTCGCGGCCGAGGGCGTGCGCGTCAACGCCGTCTCGCCCGGCCTGATCGACACCGACATCCATGCCGCCGCCGGCGAGCCCGGTCGGATTGAGCGCCTGCTGTCGGCGATCCCGATGCGCCGAGCCGGCACCGCCGACGAGGTGGCCGAGGCGGTGCTGTGGCTGTTGTCGCCGGCAGCCTCCTACGTCACCGGGGCCAACCTCACGGTCAGCGGCGGGCGTTGAACCGCCTTTCGCCGGAGGCGTTTCGATCCGCACACAAACGGAGGCAGCCATCATGGCAGTTTCACATGACAGCGCACCCACCCATCGCCTGATCGCCGGCGCCAAGGTCGCCGGCACGCCGGTCTACGACACCGCTGGCGAGCGGCTGGGCGCGGTCGAGGACGTGATGATCGACAAGGAGAGCGGCCGCATCGCCTACGCGGTGCTGAGCTTCGGCGGCTTCCTGGGCATGGGCGAGAAGCACCACCCGCTGCCCTGGGTGGCGCTGCGCTACGACACGGCGCTGGGCGGCTACGTGGTGGCGCTCGACCGCACCCGGCTGGAGGGCGCGCCGGCACTGGCCGACGAGAGCGACGAAGCCTGGGGCGACCCGGCCTGGGGCCAGCGCATCCACGACTATTACGGCCTGTCGCCGTATTGGAGCATGATGCCCTAGAGGCGTCGCACCCGAAGGATTTGGGCATGAAATACCGCAAGCTGGGCGCCAGCGAGCTGACCGTCTCGGAAATCTCGATCGGCTCCTGGCTGACCTACGGCGTCGGCGTCGAGCGCGACCAGGCCGGCGCCTGCGTCGACCGGGCGTTCGACCTCGGCATCAACTTCATCGACACTGCCAACGTCTACGGCCGCGGCGCCGCCGAGACGGTGTTGGGCGACATCCTCCGTGGTCGGCCGCGCGACAGCTACGTGCTGGCGACCAAGGTGTTCGGCCAGATGAGCGACACCGACAAGGGCCTGTCGCGCGCCCAGATCGTCAAGCAGATGGACGCCTCGCTGCAGCGCCTCCAGGTCGATCACGTCGACCTCTACCAGTGCCACCGCTACGACCCGGACACGCCGCTGGAGGAGACCATGGCGGCGCTGACCGGGCTCGTGCGGCAGGGCAAGGCCCGCGCCCTCGGCTTCAGCGAGTGGTCCCCCGAGCAGGTCGAGGCCGCCTTCGCCCTTGCCGGTGTCGAGCGGTTCGTCTCCAGCCAGCCGCAATACTCGCTGCTGTGGCGCTATCCCGAGGACGCGGTGATCCCGCTCTGCGCCGTGAGCGGGGTGTCGCAGATCGTCTGGTCGCCGCTGGCGCAGGGGGTGCTGTCCGGCAAGTACCAGCCCGGCGTGCAGCCGCCGGCGCAGTCGCGCGCGACCGGGGGTTCGGCGCAGTCGATGGCGTCCTGGCTGCAACCCGCCATCCTGGACGCGGTGCAACAGCTTCGGCCGCTGGCGCGGGAGGCGGGCTGCACCCTGTCGCAGTTCGCCCTCGCCTGGGTGTTGCGCGAGCCCAACGTCGCCTCGGCGATCGTCGGCGCCAGCCGGCCGGAGCAGTTGGAGGAGAACGCCGCGGCGTCCGGCCTGGCCATCGACCCCGCCTTGTTCGCCCGGGCGGAGGCGATCGTCGCCCCGGTCAAGAGGGCCAAGACTTAGCTCGATGCGCCACGGCATCGGCATCGCGGGCATCGCCGGCCGGATGGGGCGGATGCTGGCCGAGGAGGCCGTCGCCGCGGGGCTGGCGGTGGCCGGCGGCGTCGACCGCGCGGCCGAGCCGGGCCTGGGCGTGTTCCCCGACATCGCGGCGCTGGCCGCGCGATCGGACGTCGTGGTGGACTTCACCCACGCCTCCGCCACGATCGCCCATGCCGGCGCCCTGGCGCGGGCCGGAACCGCCTGGGTGCTCGGCACCTCCGGCCTGGACGCCGCGGACGAGGCCGCGGTGCGGCGCGCGGCGGAGGCGATCCCGGTGGTCTGCGCCGCCAACTTCTCGCCCGGCGTGGCGCTGGTGCTGGCGGTGGCGGAGCGCATGGCCGCCGCCCTGCCCGCCGCGACGTACGATGCCGAGATCGTCGAGATGCACCACCGGCAGAAGGTCGACGCGCCCTCCGGAACGGCGCTGGCGCTGGGCCGGGCGGTGGCGCGCGGGCGTGGCGTCGCGCTGGAGGACGTGCGCGAGAGCGGGCGCGACGGCCAGGTCGGCGCCCGCCGCCCTGGGGCCATCGGGTTCGCGGCGCTGCGTGGCGGGCAGGTGGTGGGCGAGCACACGCTGATCTTCGCGGCCGGCGACGAGCAGGTGACGCTGACCCATCGCGCGTTCGACCGCCGCAGCTTCGCCGGCGGCGCGATCCGGGCGGCGATCTGGCTGCAGGGCCGCCCGCCCGGGCTGTACGGCATGGCCGAAGTGCTCGGCCTCGGAGCGACTCCCGCATCCGCTTGACCCTGCGGCGCAGTTCGGCCACACGCCCCCCAACATCATCACGAAACGAGCACTATGCGCGACAAAGGCGAGTTCCTGTTCACCTCCGAGAGCGTCTCCGAAGGCCATCCCGACAAGGTGGCGGACCGCATCAGCGACACGGTGGTCGACGCCTTCCTTGCCGCCGACCCGTACGCGCGCGTCGCCTGCGAGACGCTGGTGACCACCAACCGCATCGTGCTGGCTGGCGAGACGCGCGGCCCCGACTCTGTGACCGCCGAATACCTGGCGCACCTGGCGCGGCTCGCGGTGCACGACATCGGCTACGACCAGGACGGCTTCAGTTGGCGCCGCGCCTCGGTCGACGTCCACCTGCACGCGCAGTCGGCCGACATCGCGCAGGGCGTGGACGCGACCGGCAACAAGGATGAGGGCGCCGGCGACCAGGGCATCATGTTCGGCTACGCCTGCACCGAGACGCCGAGCCTGATGCCGGCGCCGATCTACTACGCGCACCTGATCCTGCGCCGCATCAGCGAGCTGCGCCGCAACCACGACCTGTCGGTGGCCGGGATGCTGCCCGACGCCAAGAGCCAGGTCACGTTGCGCTACGTCGACGGCAAGCCGGTGGGGGCCGCCAGCGTCGTGGTGTCGCACCAGCACGAGGAGAGCCTGTCGCAGCCGGCGATCAAGGCGATGCTGCTGCCGCTGATCGAAAGCAGCCTGCCGGCCGGCTGGATGCCGCCGGCCGACGAGATCTACATCAACCCGACCGGCAACTTCGTGATCGGCGGCCCGGACGGCGACTGCGGCCTGACCGGGCGCAAGATCATCGTCGACACCTATGGCGGCGCCGCCCCGCACGGCGGCGGCGCGTTCAGCGGCAAGGACCCCACCAAGGTCGACCGCAGCGCCGCCTACGCCTGCCGCTATTTGGCCAAGAACGTCGTCGCCGCCGGCCTGGCCGAGCGCTGCACGCTGCAGATCAGCTACGCGATCGGCGTGTCGCACCCGCTCTCGGTCTATGTCGAGCTGCACGGCAACCCGTACGGCATCGACGAGCGGAAGCTGGAGCGGACCTTGCGCGAGCTGATGAACCTGTCGCCGCGCGGCATCCGCGAGCACCTGCACCTGAACCGGCCGATCTACGCCGTGACCTCGGCCTACGGGCATTTCGGCCGCGAGCCGGACGACACGCTAAACACCTTTACCTGGGAGCGCACCGACCTGGCGCCGGCGCTGCGCTCCGCGTTCAATCGTTGAGCGGCGGGCGCTGAGCGACACGGCCCACGGCGAAAGGCTCTACGGTCGCCGGCGCGGCCACACGCTGCGGCCCCGGCAACGGGCGCTGCTAGACCTCGCTTTGCCACGCCTGCGGGTCGATCCGGCGGCGCCGTGGGCGGCGTTCGGCGAGCGGGCACGCTGGCTGGAGGTGGGGTTCGGCGGCGGCGAGCACGCGCGGGCACAGGCGGCAGCCCATCCCGAGGCCGGGATGGTCGCCTGCGAGGTGTTCGAGCCCGGCCTGTGCTCGATGCTCTCGCATCTGGTGCCCGACGGCGAGGAGGCGTCCGGCACGCCGCCCGCAAACCTGCGCCTGTGGGACGCCGACGCGCGCGAGCTGATCCGTGGCCTGTCGGACGGGTGCTGCGACCGGCTTTTCCTGCTGTTCCCCGACCCCTGGCCCAAGGCGCGGCACAGCAAGCGCCGCTTCGTGGGGCCGGCGATGCTGGCCGAGGCGGCGCGCATCCTGCGGCCGGGGGCGGAGTGGCGTATCGCCAGCGACGATCCGACCTACCAGGCCTGGGTGGCGGGCCTGCTCGCGGCGCAGAGGGCGTTCGCCGCCGACCCGCCGGCCGAGACCCGCCCGCCGGACTGGCCGCCGACGCGCTACGAGGCCAAGGCGGTGCGGGCCGGCCGGCGGCCGATGGATTGGCCGCTGGGCCG
>CAXUHK010000004.1:6881-37394 GCA_964250775.1 uncultured Acetobacteraceae bacterium
CCCCCCCCCCCCCGCGCGCCCCCCCCCGCCCCCCCCCCCCCCCGGGGGGGGGGGGCCCGGCCGGCGGCCGTTGTATTGGACGCTGCGCCGCTGACTTACCCCTCGATCGCCGACCCGCCCTCGATCCGCAGGAACCGCGTGCCCACCGCCTCGACGAAGCTGCGGTCGTGCGAGACCAGGACGCAAGTGGCGCCCTGGGCCAGCAGCTCCGCCTCCAGCCGCTCCTGCCCCGGGATATCCACGTGGTTGGTCGGCTCGTCCAGCAGGTAGAAGTTCGGCTCCGCCAGCCGGAGCGCCAGCAGGCCGAGACGCGCCTTCTGGCCAGGCGACAGGAGGCCGATCGGCCGGCCCTGCGCCGCCACGTCGAAGCCGGCGCCGGCCAGCAGGCGGGTGGCCGGGCCGTCGCCGATCCCGGGACAGGCCGAGATGAAGCGGTGCGGCGGCAGGCGGTCCGGCAGGTGGGCCATTCCCTGATCGGCGTAGCCGAGGATCACGCCGGGGCTGACCTGCACCCCGGCGACCGCCTCCGTCACCGCCCGGCGCAGCAACGCCACCAGGCGGGACTTGCCCACCCCGTTGCGGCCCAGCAGCACCAGCCGGTCGCCCTGGCGCAGCTCCAGCTTGGCGACGTGGAACAGCGGGCACCCGTCCGGTGCCCGCACCGTCACGTCGCGCAGGCTCGCGCCCCCCGTGGCGTGGGCGCCTCGGCTGGCCAGGCGGATGTCGCCGGAACGCTCGGCGTGCGCCGGGCGCAGCGTCCGCTCCAGCCGCTCCGCCCGGTCGCGCAGCTGCATGGACTTCTTCTGCAACAGGTCGCTGCCGCTGTTGACGCCGACGTTGCGCAGCTCGGCGGCGTTGCGGCGCAGGCGGCCGACCTCCTTGGCGTCCTTCGCGTGCCGCCGCTCCTGCTCGGCGTCGTCCTCGGCCAGCAAGCGCCGGGCGCGCGAATACGGATGCGCGTAGAGGCGGCTCACGTCGGGGCGCAGGAACAGGGTGCGCGTGGTGCAGGTGTCGAGGAACGTGCGGTCGTGGCTCGCGAGCAGCATCGGCGTGCGCGCGGCCTCGGTGTCGATCCAGGCCTCCAGCAGGGCGATCTTCTCGCCATCGAGATGGTTGGTCGGCTCGTCCAGGAGCAGCGCGTCCGGCCGTGCCACCCAGGCGCGGGCCAGCAGCGCTAGGCGCTGCCAGCCGCCGCTCAGGGCCGCGACCGGCCGCTGGTACAGCTCGGCGGGCGTGCCGAACCCGTCCAGCGCCGCGCCGATCCGCCAGGCCTCGTGCTCACGCTCGTCGGGCGGCAGCGCGCGGCGCACCGCCTCGTGCAGGGTCAGGTTGAGCAGCGTCTCGGGCACGTCCTGTTCGACGGTGCCGACCCGCAGCCCCCGCGACAGCGTGACGCTGCCCGCGTCCGGGTCGGCCAGGCCCGCGACGCAGCGCAGCAGCGTCGACTTGCCGCCGCCATTGCCGGCGACCAGGCCGATCCGGTCGCCCGGCCCGACGGTGAAGGTGAGGTTCCGAAACAGCGTCCGCGGGGAGAACACGCCGAGGTCGCGCAAGCCGATGAGTGCCATGTCCAACCCTGGTCCGGAGCCGGCCATGGTTAATGGCTGGCGGATGCGACGAGGGCAGTCCGGGACGGAAGCGGGCGGCTTCTGGCGGCTGCCCCGCGAAAACCTATCGCGGGGCGGAGACAGGGCCACAGGTATGGCGCTGGTCGTACTTGTCCATGCGGCCCTCCCGTGTCCCGGTGCTTGACGGAACCCAGGGTCTACCGGGCCGGTGGATTGGTTGGCAAGTGGCTGGCTCGTCCACCGCCATGCGCGCCATGCCGATGAACGCCCGCAGCGGCGGGCGCGTCGCCGCGACCGATCGGCCGGGGTGAGCGTTACCCTCGCGACCAAGCCTGGATGAAGGAGTGACGCGGCATGATCGTCGGGCGACGCTGGGGGCTGCCCGAAATCATGCACTATGTCGGCCTGCCGCTGCTGGCGCTGTTCGCGTGGGACGTGCTGATCGCCCTGCTGTATGTGGAACTTGGCCAGCGATGGGTCGCGGTGAACGACCTGCCGATGTCGCTGATCGGCTCCGCCCTGGCACTGCTGCTCACCTTGCGCAACAACAACGCGCTGCTGCGCTGGTCGGAGGGGCGGCAGCTCTGGGGCAGCGTCGTCAACGGCTCGCGCACGCTGGCGCGCCAGGTGCGGCTGTACCTGTCGGGCCACGCCGCCGGCTCGGCGCTGGTCGGGCTGCAGGTGGCCTACGCCCACGCGCTGCGCTGCCACCTGCGCCGGCAGGACCCCTGGGCGGAGATCGCAGGGCTGATCGGACCGGAGCTGCGGGCGCGGCTGCAAGGCTCGTCGAACGTGCCGGACGCGTTGCTGGCCGAGATCGCCGACCGGCTGGCGGTGTTGCGGCGGGAGGGCGCGCTGGACAGCATCCAGCTCACGGCGTTCGACGCCACCCTGGCGGCGCTGTGCGCCGCGCAGGGCGGCGCCGAGCGGATCAAGAACACGCCGCTGCCAAGGCAGTACAGCGCCTTCCCGCGGGCGTTCGTGCAGGTGTTCTGCATCCTGCTCCCGCTCGCGATGGTGACTGACCTCGGCCTCGCGACACCGCTCGGCTCGACCCTGCTGGGCTTCATCTTCCTGGCCCTTGACCAGGTGGGCGCCGACCTGGAGAACCCGTTCGAGAACCTGGCCTACGACGTGCCGCTCACCTCGATCACCCGCACGATCGAGATCAACCTGCGTCAGGGCTTGGGTCAGGCCGACCTGCCGGCGCCGCTGCAGCCCAAGGATGGCGTTCTCTGGTAGGGATTGCGACCATGGCCGAGTTCGATCCGCCCCACGCCGCCGACATGACGCCCGACCAGGCGCTGGCCCTGCTGCGCGAGGGCAACCGCCAGTTCCTGCGCGGCGCCCCGGTGCGCCCGCAACTGACCGGGGCCGAGCGCCGCGCCGCGTTGGCCCACGAACAGCAGCCGTTCTGCGTCCTGGTCGGCTGCTCCGACAGCCGGGTGGCCCCCGAACTGCTGTTCGGCCGTGGCCTGGGCGAGCTGTTCATCGTGCGCAACGCCGGCAACGTGGTCGACCTCGCGGCGATGGGCAGCATCGAATACGGCGTCGCGGTCCTGGGGGCGCCGCTGGTCGTCGTCCTGGGCCACGAGCGCTGCGGCGCGGTGCAGGCCGCCGTGCGCGTGGTCGAGGAGGACGCGATCTATCCCGGCAGCATCGGCCAGATGATCGAGCCGATCCTGCCTGCGGTGATCCGCGCGCGCCGCGAGGGAACGGCGGGGCTGGTCGACCGCTCGGTGAAGTACAACGTGCTGCGCATCGTCGAGCGCCTGCGCGAAACCGAGCAGATGCTGCAGGGGCCGCAGCGCCAGGGCCGGCTCAAGATCGTGGGAGCGCTCTATGACCTCGACGACGGCCATGTCGAGTTCTTCGACTGAGTGGGCCGGTGTCCAAGTTTTGCTTTGCGGCATCGCTCGCGCTTGTCGCACATTCGCGTGATGACGTGGTGCGGCGAGAGGAGAAGCTTCAGGGGGTCGGTACGAGCGATGAACCCGAGAACATGACGCTTATGGTACTGCACCGGCTCGACGCCAAGATGGATCGCGTCATCCACGATCTGCGCGGCTTGATGGTGCGGACCACTGCGGTCGAGGAAGGCCTGGCTGGGGTCAACCGACGGCTTGACCGGCATGAGGAACGCCTGGACCGCATCGAGCGCCGGCTCGACCTGCACGAGGAGGTCTCGTAGGCGAGGCGGGGGCTATCGCGAGGCGTCCTGGGCGATCCAGCGCGCCGCCTTCTCGGCGATCATCATGGTGGGGGCACTGGTGTTGCCGCTGGTGATGGTCGGCATGACACCGGCATCGACCACGCGCAGCCCGTCCACGTCGCGCACCCTTAGATGGCTGTCCACGACAGCCTGTGGATCGTCGCCGCGGCCCATCCGCGTGGTGCCAAACGGATGGAAGATCGTGGTGGCGATGTCGCCGGCCAGCGCCGCCAGCTCGGCGTCGGTCTGGTGCTGCACGCCGGGCTTCCACTCGACCGGGCGATAGCGCGCCAGCGCCGGTTGCGCCACGATGGCGCGGACCTGGCGCAGGCTGTCGGCGGCGATCCGGCGGTCGGCCACGGTGCTCAGGTAGTTCGGCGCGATTGCCGGCGGGTCGCGGTGGCTGGCGCTGCGCAGCCGCACGCTGCCGCGACTGGTCGGGTTCAGGTTGCACACGCTGGCGGTGAACGCCGGGAAGGGGTGCAGCGGCTCGCCAAACGCGTCCAGGCTTAGCGGCTGCACGTGGTATTCGAGGTTGGCGTGCGGCCGCCCGGCATCGGAGCGGGTGAACGCGCCCAGTTGCGACGGCGACATGCTCATCGGCCCCGAGCGCGACCAGGCGTATTCGAGCGCGATCCGGGCGCGGCCCCAGAGGCTGTTGGCCAGGACGTTCAGCGTCTCGGCGCCTTCGACGCGGAACACGACGCGGATCTGCAGGTGGTCCTGCAGGTTCTCGCCCACTCCGGGCAGGTCGCGCACCACGGCGAGGCCGTGCGCCCGCAGCAGGGCCGCCGGGCCGATGCCCGAGAGTTGCAGCAAATGCGGCGAGCCGACCGCGCCAGCCGCCAGGATCACCTCGCGCCGCGCCGCCACCGTGCCGCGCCCCTGCACCGCGACGCCGGTGCAGCGGGGGCCGGCGGCGAACGTCAGCCGCTCGACCTGCGCCTCGGTCCACACCGCGAGGTTCGGCCGGCCGGCGACTGGGCGCAGGAACGCCTTCGCCGCGTTCCAGCGCCAGCCGGCGCGCTGGTTGACGTCGAAATAGCCGACGCCCTCGTTGTCGCCGCTGTTGAAGTCGTGCGTCGCCGGCACCCCGGCCTCGACGGCCGCCTGCGCGAACGCCTCCAGGATGTCCCAGCGCAGCCGCTGCTTCTCGACCCGCCACTCGCCGCCGTGGCCGTGATGGTCGGAGAACCGGCTGTTGCCTCCCGTGCGCGGGTCGGCGCCGTCGTCGAGCCGATAGTGGTCCTCGTGCGCCTTGAAGTCGGGCAGCGATCGCTCCCATGACCAGGCCGGCTCGCCGGTGATCGCCGCCCAGGAATCGTAGTCGCGCGCCTGGCCGCGCATGTAGATCATGCCGTTGATCGAGGAGCAGCCGCCAAGCGCCTTGCCGCGCGGGTAACGCAGCGAGCGGCCACCCAGCCCGGCCTCCGCCTCGGTCTGGTACAGCCAGTCGGTGCGGGGATTGCCGATGCAGTACAGGTAGCCGACCGGGATGTGGATCCAGGGATGGTTGTCGCGCCGCCCGGCCTCGAGCAGCAGCACGCGGCAGGCCGGGTCGGCGCTGAGCCGGTTGGCCAGCAGGCACCCGGCGCTGCCCGCGCCCACCACGATGAAATCGAACACCTCACTCACGGCAGCCGCGCCACCTCGACCGCGCGGGCGATCTCGTCGAGCGCCGCCGGGTCCTCGATGGTCGCGGGATAGGGATACGGCTGGCGCTCGAAGATGCGCTTCATCGTCGCGCGCAAGATTTTGCCGGAACGGGTCTTGGGCAGCCGCTCGACCACGATCACCAGCCGCAGCGCCGCGACCGGCCCGACATTGTCGCGCACCAGTTGCACCACCTCGCACGCAACGTTGTCCGCCGCGGCGCCGTCCTTGAGCACGACGAAGCCGCACGGCACCTCGCCCTTGACCGCGTCGGCGACCCCGATCACCGCGCATTCCGCCACCGCCGGATGGAGCGCCAGGACTTCCTCCATGCTCCCGGTCGAGAGCCGGTGGCCGGCGACGTTGATGACGTCATCGGTGCGGCCCATGACGAACACGTAGCCGTCGGCGTCGATCCAGCCGGCGTCGGCGGTCGAGTGGAAGCCGGGGAACTCGGCGCGGTAGCTGCCGTGCAGCCGGTCCTCGGCGTTCCACAGCGTCGTGAGCGTCCCGGGCGGCAGCGGCAGCTCGATCGCGAGGGTGCCCATCCCGCCCGGCGGCAGCGTGTGTCCCGCTTCGTCCAACACAACCAGCGCGTAGCCCGGCATCGGCACCGTGGCGGAGCCGTGCTTGACCGGCAGCAGCCCCAGGCCGAGCGGGTTGCCCACGATCGCCCAGCCGGTCTCGGTCTGCCACCAGTGGTCGATCACCGGCGCGCCCAGCACGCCCTCGGCCCAGCGCAGCGTCTCCGGGTCGGCGCGCTCGCCGGCCAGGAACAACGCGCGCAGGCTGCCGAGGTCGTGGCCCGCGCGCAGCCTCGCGTCGGGGTCCTGCTTCCTGATCGCCCGCAGCGCGGTGGGCGCGGTGAACAGCACGCTGACACGGTGCTCGGCCGCGACCCGCCAGAACGCGCCGGCATCGGGCGTGCCGACCGGCTTGCCCTCGTACAGCACAGTGGTGCAACCGGCCAGCAACGGGCCGTAGACGATGTAGCTGTGGCCGACCACCCAGCCGACGTCGGAGGCGGTCCAGAACACCTCGCCCGGCCGCACGCCGTAGATCGCGTCCATGGTCCAGGCCAGCGCCACGGCATAGCCGCCGTGGTCGCGCACGACGCCCTTCGGCCGGCCCGTGGTGCCTGACGTGTAGAGGATGTAGAGCGGGTCGGTGGCGGCGAGCCGGGCGCAGTGCGAGCGGCGGCCCCGGCGCAACGCTGCCCGCGCCTCCTCGCGCAGTTCGTGCCAGCCGCGATCGCGGCCGGCCAGCATCGCGGCCGCCAGTTGCGGGCGCTGCAGGATGACGCACGCCTCGGGAGCATGTCGCGAGAGGGCGAGCGCCGCGTCGAGCAGCGGCTTGTACGGCACGACCCGGCTCGGCTCGATCCCGCACGAGGCCGAGAGAACCACGCGCGGCGCCGCGTCGTCGATGCGCGCCGCCAGCTCTCGCGCCGCGAAGCCGCCGAACACGACGGAATGCACGGCGCCGATCCGCGCGCAGGCCAGCATCGCCACTAGTGCCTCGGGCACCATCGGCAAGTAGATCAACACGCGGTCGCCGCGCGCGACCCCGAGATCCTGCAGCATCAGCGCGCACGCCCGCACTTCGTCGAGCAACTCGGCATAGTCGATGCGGCGGCGCTCGCCGGTCACTGGACTGTCGTAGAGGATCGCCGCCTGCGCGCCGCGCCCGCCCGCCACGTGACGGTCGACGGCGTTGTGGCAGGCGTTGCACAGCCCGTCGGCGAACCAACGCCCGCACGCGCCGCCCCCGGCGTCGAACCCGATGAGCGGCGCACGAAACCAGTCGATCGTCTCGGCCGCGCCGAGCCAGAAGCCGTCAGGGTCGCGTCGCCAGCCGGCGTAAGCGTCGGCATAGGTGCTGCTCACGCGCCGCTACCGGCCGTCATCGGCGTTCCCCATTGATCTTGGCGACGAACGTGACCGCCCACGGCCAAGGTTGCAAGCGCCTGCCGGTGATGCGCCCCGGCCACGTCGCGGCCTGAACCGACATAAATTGTTGCACCGCAGCATTTGCCCCTTGCCCCGGCTCGCGGCAGCCTACATCAAGCGGCAGGGAGAATGTCCGAACATCTGTGACAGGAGTTTTCCAATGGCATCGTTCCTCAACCTCACTGCCTCGACCGACACGCGGCAAGTCGCCGGCGAGCGCGCCCCGGGCGTGTTCCAGCGCATCGAGGCGTGGCGCGACCGGCGCCGGCAGGCGGCCCGCATCGCCTTCGAGCTGAACTGCTACAGCGAGCGCGAGTTGGCCGACCTCGGCCTGACCCGCGACGACATCGCCCAGGTGGCGCGCGGCGAGTACCGCCGCGTCTAGCCGCCGTCCCGCGTCCCCTCGCGGCCGGGATTCAGGCCTCGGTCGCGTCGCCGACGTTGGGGATGGTGCCGGTCGTGGCCAGCGCGTCGTACTCGGTGTGGCGGAGCGCGTGTTCCGCAGCGAGTTGCTCTATCGCCCGGCGCGGCAGCGGGTCCAGCCCCTCGCCGCCTTGCCGCAGCAACGCCAGCGCCGCGACCCGCATCCGCGGGTCCCAGAACTTGCGCAGGTGGTCGGCGATCCCATCCACGGCACCCGCTGCGCCTTGGGATACGAAGAACTTGCCGATCTGGTTGGCCATGACGACGAGCCGGTTGTGCGACATCGTTTCGAACCTCATGCGGAAATACCTGGCCTCTCCATAGGCGCTCGGCGGGCCAGGCTCAAAGGAAGGACAGCGAGCCGTGCCGGCCGGACTGGCCCAATGCTCGCGCTCGCGGCGGCGGCGCTGTCGGGCACCGCGTTCGACGCCGTCCGCGCTAGGCCCGCCGCGCCGCCGCGCGCCCGAACAGCCCGGCGGGACGGGTCCACAGCACCAGCACCAGCAGCGCGAAGCCGACCGCCTCCTTCATCGCCGAGGCGACATAGGCGGCGGTCAGCGCCTCGATCACGCCGAGCGCCAGGCCCGCGACCACCGCGCCGCCGACATCGCCCAGCCCGCCCGCGATCACCACCACGAAGCCGCGCAGCATCATCGCCTCGCCCATGTACGGCTGCACGGCGTTGAACGCGAAGCCGATCAGCACTCCGGCGGCCCCGGCCAGCGTGCCGGAGATGAACGACACCAGCGCCGCCAGCCGGGCGGTGTCGATGCCCATGAGCGCCGCCGCCTCCGGCTGCTCGGCCATGGCGCGGATCGCGAGGCCGATCCGGGTCGCGCGCAGCAGCGTCACCAGGGCTGCCACCAGCAGTGCCGTGACCGCCACGATCGCGACCTGCGCCATGCTGACGCGCAGGCCCGCCAGCACGAACCCCTTCCCGGCCAGCCGCGCCGGCAGCCGCCTGATGTCGGTGCCAAGCCACGCCGACAGCGCCCCGTACAGCGCCAGCACCGCCCCCAGCGTCACCATCAGCGACGCGAGCTCCGGCGCGTGTGCCCGCCGCAGCCGGGTCAGCAGCAACCAGTCGAGCGCCACCGCCATCAGCCCGGTGGCGATGGCGGCCAGCGGCAGCGCGGTCCAGATGTCGAGCCCGGCCCGCTCGGTCAGCGCCAGCGCCAGGAACGCCCCGGCCGAGACGTAGAAGCCGTAGGTCAGGTTGATCACCCGCAGCACGCCGAACATCAGCGTGAAGCCCAGCGCGAACAGCGCGTAAACCGCCCCCTGCATCGCGCCGTTGACCAACTCCTGCCCCAGCATCGGGTTATTTCGGCAGGATGCGGAACTGCCCGCCCTGCATCTGCAGCACCACGACTCCCGCGGTCGAGGCCGGGTCGCGGCCGGGGGTGAAGGCGAACGGGCCGGTCACGCCGTCGTACTTGGTCTGCAGCAGTGCCGCTCCCACCGCCGCCGGCTCGGCCTTGCCGGCGCGATCGATGGCGTCCGCCAGGATGCCCATGGTGTCGTAGGCCTGCGCCGCGAACTGGTCCGGCGGGTGCCCGGCCTTGGCGGTGAAGGCGGCCACGAACGCCTGGTTGGCGGGATCGGTCTTGGCCAGCGCCCACGGGCTGCCGACGATCAGCCCGTCGGCGGCGGCGCCGGCGATCTCGCCCAGCTTGGGGCTGTTGGAGCCGTTGCCGCCGATGAACTGGGTGCGCTTGTCGAAGCCCAGTTGCCGCGCCTGCAGCAGCACGCCGGCGGTCGGCTCGACCAGCGCCGAGACGCCGACCGCGTCGGGGTTCAGCGCGCGGACCTTCGTGAGCTGCGCCGAGAAGTCGCTGTCGCGGCTGCCGAAGCTCTCGGTCGCGAGGACGTCGAGCCCGGCCCGCTTCGCCGCCGCCTGCATCGCGTCGAAGCCGGACTTCGAGAACGCGTCGTCGTTGGCGTAGAGCAGCGCGATGGTCTTGACGCCGCGCGCCTTGGCGGCCGCCATTGTCACCGGCAGCACGTCGGCCTCCGGCAGCGAGGTGCGGAAGATGCTTGGGCCGATCGCGGTGATGCCCTCGGCCGTGGTCGAGGTGCCGATGGTGGGGATGCCGCGCCCGTTCGTCACCGGACCCACCGCGAACATCTCGTTGGACAGCGTGGGGCCGATGATCGCGACCACGTGGCCGCGCCCGATCAGCCGCCGCGCCGCGTTGATCGCCTGGTCCTTGGCGCCGCCGGAGTCCTCGACTTGCAGCGCGATCTTGCGTCCGCCCAGCACGCCCTTCCGGTTGATGCGGTCGAGAGCCAGCTCCAGCCCGGCGCGGATCGCGGTGCCGTAGGCGGCCGCCGGCCCGCTCAGGATCTCGATGGCGCCGACCGGCACCGGCTGCGCCAGCGCGGGCGCGGTCAGCAGCACCAGGACGCAGGCCATGGTCACGAGGCGCATCGGCATCTCCTTTGACGGCCAGCGCCGCGGGTCAGTGCGCCGCAGCAGGCGGCGCGGCAGAAGGCAGGATCGGCTGAAGATAGATGACCTGCGGCGGCGGCGCGACATGCCGGCTGTTCACGTAATCGGCCAAGGCGACGCCGGCTCCCACGCTGGCTGCGATCGCGACCCAAAACTGCACCAGGAACTTGCGGTTCTCGTAGCGCAAATCGTTGCGCATCCTGTCGATGTTAACTCGAGCCTGTTCCAATCCAACTGACATCATCTCCACCCTAAGTTCGTGCTCGCGGTCGTCCTGGCTCCGTGTGAGCGGCGTGTCCCGAATCTTGCGCCAAGTCACGCCGCCCCGCGAACTCATCCCTTGCACCAGCCGATCGGGCGGGCGCTGCCGCGGCATGACCCGGCCCCGACCCCACGCCCCCGGGCACCTACACACGCTGCGCCGGCGCCTGCCGCGGCTGTCGCGGCGGGGGGCCGAGCTCGACCCCGACGTGATCTGCCTGCAGGAGACCAAGGTGCCCGACGCGCTGGCGCCGGCGGCGGCGCTGGCCGAACTCGGCTACCCATACGCCGAGCTGCGCGGCATGAAGGGCTACAACGGTGTGGCCATCTTCTCGCGCATCGCCATCGAGGCCGCGCCGACCACACCCGACTGGTGCCTGAGCGGCGATTGCCGGCATGTCGCGGCCGTGCTGCGGCTGCCGTCGGGGCCGCTCACGCTGCACAACTTCTACGTCCCCGCCGGCGGGGACCTGCCGGACCGCGAGGCGAACGTGAAGTTCGCCCACAAGCTCGACTTCGTGGCCGAGACGACGGCGTGGTTCGCCCGCCACCGGCCGCGCCGCGCGGCATTGGTCGGCGACCTCAACATCGCCCCCTTGGAGCACGACGTCTGGAGCCACCGGCAATTGCTGGGCGTGGTCAGCCACACGCCGCAGGAGGTGGCGGCGCTGCTGGCGTGGCAGGAAGCGGGCTGGGTCGACGCGGTGCGGCGCTTCGTGCCCCCGGAGGAGAAACTCTACACCTGGTGGTCGTACCGCAACGATGACTGGCGGCGCTCCGACCGGGGCCGCCGGCTGGACCATGCCTGGATCAGCGCCGACCTGTTGCCGGCCTTGCGCCGGCACCGCATCCTGCGCGACGCGCGCGACTGGCCGCAGCCCTCCGACCATGTGCCGGTCTGCGTCGAGCTGGAGGTCTGAATGACGCGAATCCTATGCTACGGCGACAGCAACACCTGGGGCGCCTCGGGCGACGAGCCCTCGCCCGGCGTGCGCCACCCGGCCGACGCGCGCTGGCCCTGCGTCATGGCCGGCCTGCTCGACGCCGAGCTGGTCGAGGAAGGGCTGGGCGGCCGCACCACCGACATCGCCGACCCCACGCATCCGGAGATCGGCGGCGCCGGCCTCGACGGGGCCGCCTACCTGCCGGCGTGCCTCGCGAGCCACCTGCCGCTCGACCTCGTGGTGGTGATGCTCGGCACCAACGACCTGAAAGCGATGTTCGCGCGCTCGCCGCTGCGCATCGCGTTGGGCGCCGGGCGGCTGCTGGACATCGTGCAGGGCATCGGCGGCGTCGGCACCGCCTATGCCAGTCCGCGCGCCCTGCTGGTCTGCCCGCCCCGGCTGCAGGCGATGCAGGGGTTCGCCGAGATGTTCGCGGGCGGCCACGCCAAGTCCGCCGCCCTGCCGCCACTCTACGCGGCGCTCGGGGGCGCGGCCGGAGCGGGCTTCCTCGACGCCAACACGGTGATCGCGACCGACGGCGCGGATGGTCTGCATTTCACCGCGGCGGCGCAGCGCGCCCTCGGACAGGGCATCGCGGCGGCGGTGCGGGCGCAGCGCCTGCTCGGCTGAGCTACAGCCGCCCGGCGGCGCTCGCCGCCAGTTCCATCTGCATCGCGATGCGCAACAGGGAATCGGCATTCGGGTCGCCTTCGGGCAGCGCCGGACGTGGCGGCAGCTCGCGGCAGCCCGAAGCGCCCCGCGCCGTGCCCGTCTCGACCCACGCGCGCCCGGCGTGCCCGGCCCCCGGGTCGTGGGCCGGGGGCCCTGCCGCCCGCGGCAGCATCGACAGCCGGCCGACCAGGCGGCGTAGCGCCGCGTCGACGGTCAGCGCCGCCTCGATGCGCCGGTGGGCGGCGTGGCGCGGTTCCAGCATCGCCCGCTGCAGGCTGGCCTCCAGGTTGTTGCTGGCGACCCCCGCTTGCCGGCGCGCCGCCGCGACCGCCTCGGGCGTCGCCTCGCGCAGCAGGGCCGACAGCTCCGTCGCGGCGTAGCTGCCATGCGCCCTGACCGCCGCGCGCAACTCGCGGTCCAGCCGGCCCGGCTCCCAGATCGGCCACAGCAGCCAGCTCGCCAGCAAGGCCAGGCCGCCGCCCGCCAGGGTGAACAGCGCCCGCGAGGCGGCGATCACCAGCGCGTTCGAGTCCGGGCGGCCAAGCTCGCTCAACAGCACCACCAGCGGCGTCAGCAGCGCCATGAACACCCCGAAGCTGACGCCGCGCACCGCCAGCGCGCACACGGTCAGCGGGAACAACGCCGCCGCCATCGCCAGCGGCGTGGTGCAGATCGCCGCCACGCCCGAGGCCAGCACGCCGCCCAGCATGGTGCCGCCGATCCGCTCGACCGCGCGGGTGAAGGTCAGCGCGAAATACGGCTGCATCGTCAGCACCAGGGTGATGGTCAGCCAGTGCTCGTACGGCCCCGGCCAATGCAGCGTCGCCGCCAGCGCCGGCGCCGCCACGGCGGCGGTGCGCAGCGCGTGGCGCAGCACCTCGGAGCCGGGATGCAGGTTGGCCCGCGCCGTCTCCCACCCGCGCAGCGCGACTCGCTCGGATTGCGGCAGCACGGCTTCCAGCCCGGACAACGTGATGGCGACGCGCAGCTTCTCGTGCATGGCGCCGGCGATCGCCGTCAGCTCGGGCGAGTCGCCGCGACTGACCGCGACGATGGCCGCCGCCGCGCGTTGCAGCCCCGGACGGTTCGCCGTGGTGTCGGCCGCGACCGCGCGCGCCAGCAGCAGCAGCGCCGCCTCCAGCAGCCGCAGCATCCGCTCGGCACGCCGCGCAACGTCGGGGCCGGGATCGCCGGCAAGCAGGTCGGACAGCGCCATGAACTCGCCGAACAACTGGTCCGCCGCCTCCAGGCGCACCCAGGTCTGCGCGGTGCGGCCGCTCACCGGCCCGCGCACCCGCACCGTCGCGAACACCGCCTCGCGCGCCTGCTCGATCGCGGCGCGCACCTGGCGGCGGTGCAGCCTGGCGTGGTGGTCCCAGCGCGCCTCGTCGGCCGGACCGGCTTCAAGCATCCGGCGCAGGTCGGCCGCCAGCGCCGCCATCGCGCGGTACGCCTCGGCCACGGCGCGGCGGGCCGGGCGGTATGGGTGCAGCCGCCAGATCGCCATGGTGAGCAGCAGCGCCCAGGCGCTGCCGGCGAGGAACATGCCGCCCAGCGTCGCCGCGTCGGCCAGATGCGGCACCGGCGCGCGCACCGCCAGCACCAGCACCACGGTCAGCAGGTTGCCGACCTGCATCGCCGCTTGCCCGAACGCGCGGGCGAAGCCGGCGGCGAACACGAACAGGCTGGCCAGCGGCACCACCAGCCACAGCGGCTCGTTGCGCAGCAGCCCGAAGCCGGTGGTAATTGTGGCGCCGACCAGGCCGAATGCCAGGATCGCCGGCAGCCGGCGGCGGATCGGCCCCCCGGCGTCGCACAGGCAGGTCAGCAGCGCTGCCAGCGCCGACTCCATCAAGCCGGGGACGTGCACCCACGCACCCAACGCCACGATGGCGGCGACCGACAGCGCCGCCCGCACGCCCTCGGCCAGGCTGACGGCGCGGATGTCGACCGCCAGCAACGGCGGCAAGCCGCGCGATGCGAGCGGGGCAGTCACATGGTCAACTTGAGGCGGTCGGGCCTAGACGGTCGGGAGCAGCTTCTCGCGGGCGGCTTCGGCCAGGAAGCGCGATCGGTTGTCGGCGACACGGTCGATCGCCTCCAGAATGTCCTCCGGCACCATGATGTTGACCCGTACCGAGCGTGGCCGCCGCGTGGGTAGGTCGATCAGCACCGCTACCGCCTCGGCGTGGTGCGGATCGGCCATCACCTCGTCGAGCGTGGAAGGTTCCGGAATGACTTCGCCGTCCACCGCCATCCCCTCGATGTGCAGCAGCAGCGCCTCCACGGCCATGGCGCGAGCTTCCTGCAATGTGATGCCGGCCGTGACGCAACCGGGGAAGTCGGGAAAGTCAACGCCGAAATCGCTGTCGGCTTCCTTGCGCAACAGAGCGATGTAAGCAGCCATGACCAACCCTCCTTAACCCAGACGCACACCCGACCGCCGCGCGATGCTGCGAACCGTGCCGAGCGGAATGTCACGCTTCGGAGGCGGCACAGTCACCCGGCCCGGTCGTGACGGATGTTTGAACTGGCAGTGACTCCCCCGAGTCGCCACCAGCTCCCAGCCTTTCGCCTGCAACCGCCGGATGATTTCGCGACTACTAAGCGACACACTGCCACATCGCTGCTAGTGTGTAAAGAGTGTGTAGCCTAGCGCCTTGCGGTCAGGCTGCCCTCGCCATCCCGCGCAGCACGTAATGCAGGATGCCGCCGTGGCGATAGTACTCCACCTCGTCGGCGGTATCGACCCGGCACATCACCGCCACCCGCTCCTGCCCGCCGTCAGCGCGGTGGATCACCAGCGTCAGGTCCATGCGCGGGCGCAGCCCGGACAGGCCCTCGATGTCGAGCACCTCGCTGCCGTCGAGGCGCAGGCTGTGGCGGTCCATGCCGTCCTTGAAGGTCAGCGGCAGCACGCCCATGCCGACCAGGTTGGAGCGGTGGATGCGCTCGAAGCTCTCGACCAGGACCGCCTTGACGCCCAGCAGCATAGTGCCCTTCGCCGCCCAGTCGCGCGACGAGCCGGTGCCGTACTCCTTGCCGCCGACGATGACCAACGGCACGCCCTCGGCCTGGTAGCGCATCGCGGCGTCGTAGATCGGCATTTGCTCGCCGTCCGGCATGTGGCGGGTGACGCCGCCCTCGACGCGCGGCACCATCTCGTTGCGGATGCGGATGTTGGCGAAGGTGCCGCGCACCATCACGTCGTCGTTGCCGCGCCGGGCGCCGTAGCTGTTGAAGTCGTGCGGGCGGATCTGGTGCTGCAGCAGGTACTCGCCGGCCGGCGAGGTCTTGCGGATGTTGCCGGCGGGGCTGATGTGGTCGGTCGTGATGCTGTCGCCCAGCACCGCCAGCACGCGGGCGCCCGTGATGTCGCCCTTGACGCTCGGCTCCATGGTGATGCCGTCGAAATACGGCGGGTTCTTCACGTAGGTCGAGCCGTCCATCCAGTCGTAGGTCTCGCGCCCCGGCTCGACCGCGATGGCCTGCCATTGCGGCGTGCCGCGCGAAACCTCGGCGTAGCGCTTGAGGAATTGCGGCCGGGTCACGTCGGCGTCGACGATGGCCGCGATTTCGGCGTTGCTCGGCCAGAGGTCGCGCAGGAACACCAGGCGGCCGTCGCGCGAGGTGCCGAGCGGGGCCGTGGTGATGTCGTCGTTGATGGTGCCGAGCAGCGCGTAGGCGACCACCAGCGGCGGGCTGGCCAGGTAGTTGGCGCGCACGTTCGGATGCACCCGGCCCTCGAAGTTGCGGTTGCCCGACAGCACCGAGACCGCGACCAGGTCGTTGCCCTCGATCGCCTCGGCGATGCTCTCGTCGAGCGGGCCGGAGTTGCCGATGCAGGTGGTGCAGCCGTAGCCGACAGTCTGGAAGCCGAGCGCGTCGAGGTCCTCGGTCAAGCCGGCGCGGTCGAGGTACTCGGTGACGACCTGCGAGCCCGGCGCCAGCGACGTCTTGACCCACGGGCGCGGCGTAAGGCCCAGCGCCCGCGCCTTGCGCGCGACCAGGCCGGCGGCGACCATGACATACGGGTTCGAGGTGTTGGTGCAGCTCGTGATGGCGGCGATCACCACGTCGCCGTGGCCGATTTCGTAGTTGCGGCCCACCACCTTGGCGCGACGGCCCGCGTCGTTGGCGGCGACGCCGAGGTTCTTGGTCAGCTCGGCCTTGAACGCCAGCGAGGCGTCGCGCAGCAGCACGCGGTCCTGCGGCCGCTTCGGCCCGGCCATCGACGGTTCGACGCTGGCCATGTCCAGCTCCAGCGTGTCGGTGAACACCGGGTCCGGCTCGGCGCTGTCGCGCCACAGGCCCTGCGCCTTGCAATACGCCTCGACCAAGGCGATGCGCGCCTCGTCGCGCCCGGTCAGGCGCAAATAGCCGAGCGTCACCGCATCGACCGGGAAGAAGCCGCAGGTGGCGCCGTACTCGGGCGCCATGTTGGCGATGGTGGCGCGGTCGGCCAGCGCCATGCCGTCGAGCCCGGAGCCGAAGAACTCGACGAACTTGCCGACCACGCCGCGCTTCCTCAGCATCTGCGTGACGGTGAGTACGAGGTCGGTGGCGGTCGCCCCCTCGGGCAGCCGGCCGGTCAACCTAAAGCCGATCACGTCGGGGATCAGCATGGCGATCGGCTGGCCCAGCATCGCCGCCTCGGCCTCGATGCCGCCGACGCCCCAGCCCAGCACGCCCATGCCGTTGACCATGGTGGTGTGGCTGTCGGTGCCATACAGCGTGTCGGGATAGGCGTAGGTCACGTCGCCCAGCTTCGCGGTCCACACCGCCTGCGCCAGGTATTCGAGGTTGACCTGGTGGCAGATGCCGGTGCCGGGCGGCACCACGCGGAAGTCGTCGAACGCGGTCTGGCCCCAGCGCAGGAAGGCGTAGCGTTCGGCGTTGCGCTCGAACTCGGCATCGACGTTCTGCGCCAGCGCGGTCGCGGTTCCGGCCACGTCGACCATGACCGAGTGGTCGATCACCAGGTCGACCGGCACCAGCGGGTTGACCTGCGCCGGGCGGCCGCCCAACCGGGTGATGCCGTCGCGCATGGCGGCGAGGTCGACCACCGCCGGGACGCCGGTGAAGTCCTGCATCAGGATGCGCGCCGGCTTGAACGGCACCTCGCGCTCTGAGGTCGCGCGCTCCAGCCAGCCGACCACGGCGCGGGCGTCATCCACCGTGTAGGTGCCGCCGTTCTCAAACCGCAACACGTTCTCCAGCAGCACCTTCAGGCTCCTGGGCAGCCGGGCGAGGTCGACGCCCAGCGCCTCGGCGGCGGCGGGAAGCGAGAAATACGTGTAGTCCTGCCCCTGCACGCCCAGCGTGCGGCGGGTCTGCAGGCTGTCCTGCCCGACTGTCTTCATGGGATATGCCTCGGTGGCTGGGTGTGGCTCGGATCATACATGCCTGGGTGTGGCGACGATATGGGGGCGGCGTGCTGGAAGGCGACGGCTTGGCGGCGTTCCGCGGCGAGCGGCTGGTGTTGCGCGACGTGGCGTTGCGCGTGGCGCCGGGCGGGGCGCTGGTGCTGCTCGGTCCGAACGGGGCCGGCAAGAGCACGCTGCTGCGGCTGCTGGCCGGGCTGGTGCGCGCCGCCGCCGGGCGGCTGCTGTGGCAGGGCCAGGACGCGCTGGCCGACCTTGTGGCGCACGGCCGGCGGGTCGCCTATCTCGGCCATCTCGACGCCATCAAGCCCGGCCTCACGACGGCGGAGAACCTGCGCCTGTGGGGCGGCGCCGGCGCGGTGCGGCAGGCGCTGGACGCCGCCGGACTGGGCGAATTGGCCGAGCTGCCGGGGCGGATGCTATCGGCCGGGCAGCGCCGGCGGCTCGCCCTGGCGCGGCTCGGGTTGCGCGCGGCCCCGGTTTGGCTGCTCGACGAACCGACGCTCGGGCTCGACGCCGCCGCAATCGCGCGCTTCGGCGGGCAGCTCGCGGCGCACCGGGCCACGGGCGGCGTGGTGGTGGCGGCGACGCATGTGGACTTGCCCCTTCCCGATGCCGCGACGCTTGTGCTGGCGGGGGCGCTGGGCTGATGCGCTTCGCCGGGCGGCTGCTGGCGCGCGAGCTGCGCCTGTCCCTGCGGCACGGCGCCGACACGCTGGCGGCGGTGCTGTTCTTCGCGCTGGCGGCGATGCTGTTCCCGCTGGCGATCGGGCCGGAGCCGGCGGCGCTGGGGCGGCTGGCGCCCGGCATCGTCTGGGTGTGCGCGCTGCTGGCCTCGCTGCTGCCGCTCGACCGGATGTTCGGGGCCGAGCTGGAGGACGGCTCGCTCGATCAGCTCCTGCTGGCGGGCGAGCCGGCGGCGACCCTGGCGGCGGTGAAGGCGCTGTCGCACTGGCTCTCGACCGGGCTGCCGCTGCTGCTGGCGGCGGTGCCGCTGGCGGCAATGCTGCGGCTGCCGCCGGCCGGCTATGGCGGCCTGCTGCTGGGGCTGCTGCTCGGCACCTGCCTGCTGTCGCTGCTGGGCACGCTGGGTGCCGCGGTGGTGCTCGGCGCCCGGCGCGGCGGCGTGCTGCTGCCGCTGCTGGTGCTGCCGCTGGCGGTGCCGGTGCTGATCTTCGGCGCCGCCGCGGCCGATTCGGCGGCCAACGCCGCCTCGCCGCGCGGCGCGCTGCTGTTCCTGGCGGCAATGCTGGCGGCCGCGGTGCCGCTCTGCCCACTGGCGGCTGCGGCGGCGCTGCGGGCGGCGGCGGAGTGATCTTACTGTGGCTTTGTTGAAACACCGTGGCAGTTTTACCGTGACAGAACTTTTATTCCTGTAAGTGCGGTTAGATTTTGTTAACGTCTTAGAAAATTGGGGCGTGTCACGATGCAGATCACCATGACGCAACGCCTGACAGGAGAGGTGCTCGGCACCTTCTGGCTGGTGTTCGGAGGTTGCGGCAGTGCCATCTTCGCCGCCGCCTTCCCGGCGCTGGGCATCGGCTTCGCCGGCGTGGCGCTGGCGTTCGGCCTCACCGTACTCACCATGGCCTATGGCGTGGGCTACCTGTCGGGCGCGCACTTCAACCCGGCCGTCACTATAGGACTGTGGACGGCGCGGCGGTTCCCCGGTCGCGACGTGGTGGGCTACATCGCGGCGCAACTGGTCGGCGCGATCCTCGCGGCGGCGGTGCTGTACGTCATCGCCACCGGCAAGCCCGGATTCAGCACCGCTACCGGCTTCGCCGCCAACGGCTACGGCGACCTCAGCCCGGGCAAGTTCACCATGCTGTCCTGCTTCCTGTCGGAGGTGGCCTGCACCTTCTTCTTCCTCATGGTCATCACCGGCGTGAAGTCCTCGCGCGTGCCGGACGGCTTCGCCCCGCTGCCGATCGGCTTGGCGCTCACCCTGATCCACCTGATCTCGATCCCGATCACCAACACCTCGGTCAACCCCGCGCGCAGCACCAGCCAGGCGCTGTTCGCCGGCGGCCCATACATCCTCCAGCTCTGGCTGTTCTGGTTGGCGCCGGTCGGCGGCGCGGTGCTGGCCGGGATGCTCTCGCGTACGTTGCACCTCCCGGAGGACGGGCAGCCGCTCAGCGACGCCAACCTGCGCTGAGCCGCCGTCCGATGCGCGCCCTGCTCCGCGTCCTGCTGCTGCTGGCGGCGGTGCAGGCCCACGCCGCCCCGCTTACCTGGACCGGAAGCTGGGACACGCGCTGGCGCGACGGCGGCGCCCGCATGGACCTGACGCAGGACGGCGACCACGTGACCGGCGCCTACCCCGCCTATGGCGGCCACATCGACGGCCGCGTCACCGGCCGCCAGCTCGACGGCCAGTGGAGCGAGGGCGGGCGCAGCGGCGGCATCACCTTCGTGCTGTCGCCCGACGGCCGCTCGTTCATGGGCCGCTTCGACACCGGCCAGTGGTGGACCGGCGGCCGCTCGGTCGCGCGCGACGACGTGGCGGTCGACCAGTCCGGCGCCCGCCAGGCGTTGCGCACCTTCGTCGCCGGCGGCAACGCCGCGCGGGACGGGGCGCCGGACCAGTTGGCGGCATCGGCGGCGGTGCTGGACCTGGGTCCGGCAGGCGACGGCCTGGCGCCGGGCGAACGGCTGGCCGAGGCGCAACGGCTGTACGAGCTGATCGACCTCACCACGTTCCAGCTCTGGGCCATCCCCGGGAAGCGGGCGAAGGGTCCGTTGCTGCAACTGACGCTGCGCCAGGCCGGCACCGAGGCGACCCTGCCGCTGACGCTGATCCAGGCTGCCGACAAGCGCTGGTTCGTCGCCATGCCGGAGCCGGCCGCGATGGCCGCCGCCCGCAAGGCGCTGCTGGCGCGCAGCGGCGGCCGCCCGCCGGCCCCGGAGGACTACCGGCGCCGCGCCAGCGCCCGCGACGCCATGCGCAGTTTCGCCCGGGCCTTCTCGGATGGGGACGGCGCCGGCCGCGAGCAGGCGCTGGCGGCGCTCGACCTTTCCGACTTCAGCGACGCCACGCGCGACTACGAGGGCGAGCTGGCGGCGCAGTACCTGAACGCGATCCTGGACCGCGTGGGTTCGGTGGTGCCGCAGGAAATCCCCGACGACCCGGCCAGCCGCGTGCCCTACCTGGTGTTCAGCCACCCGGCCGGGCGGGTCGAGATCGCGCCGGCGCTGGGCGGGCAGGCTCCCGGCAGCGGGGCATGGAAGTTCACCGCCGACGCGGTGCGCTCGGCGCGCGACCTCTACACCGCCGTCGAGGACATGCCGCAGGTCGGCAGCCAGGCGCTGCCCGGCAGCGGCAGCGTGTACTTCGCGCTGCGAGGCTGGGTGCGCGACCGGGCGCCGGCGCTGTTCGCGCGCGCCGGCGAGCTGGAGGCGTGGCAGGCCATCGGCATCGTCGTCATCCTGGTCGCGGCGGCGCTGGTGGCGGGGGTCTTGGCCGCGTTGCGCCAGCGCCTGCTGCGCGTGGGCGGGGGGGGCCGCCGCACCGCCGCCGAGCGCCAGTTCGGCTGGCCGCTGCGCCTCGCCTTGCTGTTCGCCCTGTATCGCCTGACGGCGCCGGCGCTCGGCCTGCCGGAGGGCGTCAAGCGCCTGACGCTGGGCGGCAGCGGCGTGCTGCTGGCGCTGGCGGTGATATGGGGCGGCTGGAAGCTGATCGACACGCTGGGCAACCACTCGTTGCAACGCGCCGAGCGCGGCGGGGGGATGGACGAGATCCTGGTCTCGCTGGTGCTGGTGCTGTGCAAGCTGGCGCTGCTGGCCGGCGGCTTGGTGTACATCGCGAGCCAGCTCTCGCTGCCGTACGAGAGCGTGCTGGCGGGGCTCGGGATCGGCGGGCTGGCGGTGGCGTTCGCCTCCAAGGAGACGCTGTCCAACGTGTTCGGCGCCGCGATCCTGGTCGCCGACCGGCCGTTCCGACGCGGCGACTACATCGACGCCGGCGACGCCAAGGGCACCGTCGAGCATGTCGGCATCCGCTCGACCCGCGTGCGCACCGCCGAGGACAGCCTGATCGTGGTGCCCAACGGCAAGCTGTCGGACGCGGTGGTGAACAACCTCGGCACGCGGCGGATCAAGGTGGTGAAGGCCAACCTGTCGCTCGGCTACGCGACCACGCCGGCGCAGCTCGAGGCGTTCATGGCGGGACTGCTCGAGCTGGTGGCCCAGGCGCCGGCGTTCCTGCCCGGCCGCGCCCAGGTCGACCTCGTGGCGCTCGGGCAGGACGGCATCGGCCTGGCGCTCACCTGCGCGCTCGACGCGCGCAACACGGCGCAGGAGCGCGACAGCACCAACACGCTGTTGCTGGGCGTGCTGCGGCTGGCGGAGCGGTTGGGCGTGGCGCTCGGCAAGCAGGACGTCAAGGCGGTCGCGGCGCCCCGGATTGCCGCCTGACCGCGCGGAAACGTCGGGCCATGCCGGCGTTAAGCCACGATGCAGACCCATGCCGCCCCCTACGACGACCTGCTGAGCGACCTGCGCGGGCTGTTCGACGGCGAGCGCGACGCCGTGGCCAACGCCGCCAACGCCGCCGCCGCGATCTGGCAGCACCTGGACCGGCTGAACTGGGCCGGTTTCTACCTGTTGCGCGGCGGTGGGCTGGTGCTGGGGCCGTTCCAGGGCCGCCCGGCCTGCGTGCGCATCGCGTTGGGCGCCGGCGTGTGCGGCGCGGCCGCGGCCCAGCGGCGGACCGTCGTAGTGCCCGACGTGCGCGACTTCCCCGGCCACATCGCCTGCGACGCGCGCTCGCGCTCGGAGATCGTGGTGCCGCTGCTGCGGGGCGACACGCTGCTGGGCGTGCTCGACCTCGACAGCCCGCAGCCGGGCAGGTTCACGCCGGCGGATGCCGCCGGGCTCGAAGCGGTCGCCGCCGCCTGGGTCGCGGGATGCGCCTGACCCCTCGCCCGCTGACCGCCGCGGGCTTCGCGCCGTTCGGCCAGGTGGCGGACGCGGCCGAGGTCGATGGCTTGGTGGCGCTGGCCGGCATCGCCAATTTGCGCCCGGCGGCGCCGGCCCGGCTCGGCTGGTTCCACGCGGCGGGCCGCCGCCTGCCGCTGGTCGCGACGGTGATGGAGCGGCACAGGCTGTCGTCGCAGTGCTTCGTGCCGGAGGCGGGGGCCGAATGGCTGCTGCTGGTGGCGCCGCACGCCGCCTCCGGCGGTCCCGACATGGCGGCGGCGCGGGCGTTCCTGGCCCATGGCGCGCAGGCGGTGACTTACGCGCCCGACACCTGGCATCACCCGCTGGCGGCGCTGGGCCGGGCCGCGCGCTTCACCGTGCTCACCTTCCTCGACGGCGGCGCGGACGACGAGGAGTTCGTGACCCTGCCGCAGCCGGTCGAGGTGCTGGCCGGATGACTCGGGAACATTGCTTGCCGGGGTCCGGGGCGGCATGATGCCGGCATGGAAGCATTGCCCTGCGAGATGCTGGCGCTGCCGGGCGGGCCTGCCCAGGTCGCGTGGCGGCGTAGTTCCAGGGCGCGCCGCGTCAGCCTGCGCATCGACCCGTACCGCGGCAGCGTGGTGGTGACGCTGCCGGCGCGCGCCGCGCGCACCGCCGGCATGGCGCTGCTGATGGACCACGCCGACTGGGTGAGCCAGCGGCTCGCGGCGCTGCCGGGCGCAGTCGCCTTCGCGCCGGGCGCCATCGTGCCGCTGCACGGCATCCCGCACCGCATCCATCACCGGCCCGGGGCGCGCGGCGGCGCCTGGGTCGAGCCGGGCGAGATCGTGGTGAGCGGCGACGCCGCGTTCCTGCCGCGCCGGGTGGCCGATTTCCTGCGCGCCGAGGCGCGGGCGCGGTTCTCGGCGCTGGTGCTGCACAAGGCGGCGCTGGGCGGGTTGCAGGCCGGGCGCGTCACCATCAAGGACACCCGCAGCCGCTGGGGCAGTTGCGCCGCCAACCGCAACATCGCGTTCAGTTGGCGCCTGGTTATGGCGCCGCGCTACGTGCAGGACTACGTGGCGGCGCACGAGGTGGCGCACCTGCGGCACATGAACCATGGGCCGCAGTTCTGGATGCTGGTCGGCTTCCTGACCACGCATCTCGACGCCGCCTGCCGTTGGCTGCGGGTCGAGGGGCCGCGGCTGCTGCGCGTCGGCTAGGACTCTGCTCGACCAGCGAAATAATACGGCTGGTCGATGTCGAGGAGCAGGCCGACCTGCCTCGGCTCCCAGCCCAGCGAGGCCCGCGTCCGCTCACTTGACGCCGCCAAGTCGGCGGCCGCGAACATCGTGAGCCAGCCGAAAACGTCGGCCGCCCCTTCGTCGCTCCTGCCGACCACGGGCAAGGCGAGGCGGCGGCCGATCACCTCGGCGATGTCGCGGAACGGCACGCCTTCCTCGGCGACGCCGTGATACGGGCCGCCGGTGCCGCCCTGTTCCAGCGCGAGCCGGTAGAGGCGGGCGGCGTCGAGCCGATGCACGGCGGACCAGTGGTTGCCGCCGTCGCCCACATAGGCCGACACGCCCTTCTCGCGCGCGATCCCGATCAGGAGCGGCACGAAACCATGGTCGCCCTCGCCATGCACCGACGGCGGGAGGCGGACCACGCCGACCCGCACGCCGCGCGCCACCAGCGCCGCCGCCGCAGCCTCCGACCTGCGGGGGTACTCGGCTGGGTCGAGCGGCGGGGTGTCCCGCTCCGTCGCGGGCCGGCCCGTCGCCAGCAACGCCACGCCCGAGGTCACGATCAGCGGGCGGTCGGAGCCTTCGAGCGCGCCGCCGAGCGCCTCGATCGCGCGCCGGTCGAGTTCGCAGTTCTCGACGAACTTGGAGAAGTCGTGGTTGAACGCCGTGTGGATGACGGCATCGGCCGCCGCCGCGCCGCCGCGCAGGCTGTCGAGGTCCTCCAGCGAGCCGCGCTGGACCTCGGCCCCCTTCGCGGCGAGGGCGGCGGCGCCGGCCTCGGAACGGACGAGGCCAAGCACCCGATGGCCCGCGCCGAGCAGCTCCTCGACCACGGCGGAGCCGACGAAGCCGGTCGCGCCGGTCACGAACACGCGCATGGAAAGCTCTCCGTTGTTGTCGCGTGCCCTCTGTCGGCTTGCCGCCCATGCCGGTAAAGTAGTGACGTTATCAGGGTATGATCGCCAACTGGATGGGCCCGCGGATGTCGAACGACAAGCTCCTGGGGAACTACCTGAGGGATCGCCGCACCAAGCTCGACGCGGCGGCGCTGGGCGTCCCGGGCACGCGGCGGCGCACGCCCGGCCTGCGCCGCGAGGAGGTGGCGCACCGCGCCAACATCAGCGCGACCTGGTACACCTGGCTGGAACAGGGCCGTGGCGGCGCGCCCTCGCCGGAGGTGCTCGAACGGGTCGCGCGGGCCCTGATGCTGACCGACGTGGAGCGCGAGCACCTGTTCCTGCTCGGGCTCGGCCGGCCGCCCGAGATCCACTACCGGCAGTCCGAGGGGGTCACGCCGAGGCTGCAGCGGGTGCTGGATGCGATGGAGGTCAGCCCCGCCGTGGTGCGGACGGCGACCTGGGACGTCGTCGCCTGGAACCGCGCGGCGGCGGCGGTGCTGACCGATTACGCGGCGCTGGCGCCCGAGCAGCGCAACATCCTGCGCCTTATCTTCTGCGATCCCCGGGTCCGCCTCGCGCAGTCCGATTGGGAGGACGTGGCGCGGTACGTGGTGGCGGTGTTCAGGGCGGACGCGGCGCGCGCGGGCGCCGCGGCCACGGTGCGCCCGCTGGTCGCCGAGCTCAGTCGGCTCAGCCCCGAGTTCGAGGCGATGTGGCGGGACCATGACGTGCGCGGCCATGGCGAAGGCATCAAGCGACTGCGACATCCGGTGCTCGGGCCGATCGGGCTGGAATACTCGACCTTCGCCGTCGATGGCCGGCCCGATCTCGGGATGCTGGTCTACAACCCGGTCACGGCGGCGGACGCGCAGCGGATCAGGTCGTTGTTGGAGTCGAGGGCTACGGCCGTTCGGAAGTGAAGGCGTGCCGGTCGGTTTCGGTGCCCGTGCCGGTCGGCTTGCGTGTGAGTCCCTGCTTCGGAACACACCCTGCCTGCGCGGTGATGCCAAACACGTCTAACCGACAATACCGAGCCTGAAGCAGATCCACCTTAAGGCTCGCCAGCAACATCCGCGACCTGCCAGCCACCGCCCAGCGCGCGATACAACGCCACCAAATCCGTCGCGATCTGCGTCTGGCTGTCGGCCAGTTCGTTCTCGGTCTGCAAGAGCGCCGACTGCGCCGAGTTGACGTTGAGGAAGTCGATCACCCCCTCGGCGTAGCGCTGCCGCGCCGCCCGCAGCGCCGCCTGGTTCTGCGCCACCGCGTCACTTAGCTGCACGCGGCGGCGCTGCGCCTCGGCATAGGCGGTGAGCGCGTTGTCGACCTCCTGCCAGGCCTGCAGCAGCGTGCGCCGGAACGTGATCGCCGCCTCGCGCTGCTGCGACTGCCGCAGCCGCAGCGTGCCGCGCAACTGGCCGCCGCGGAAGATCGGGATCGAGACCGAGGGGCCGATGTCGAACGCGCGCGAGTACAGGCTGAACGCGTCCTTGAACTTCAGGCTCTGCAGGCTGACGCTGCCGGTCAGGCTGACGTCCGGGTAGAACTCGGCGACCGCGACGCCGGTCTGGGCCGTCGCCGAGTGCAGCCGCGCCTCGGCCTGCCGCAGGTCGGGACGGCGGCGGACCAGCGTCGCCGGCAGCCCGACCGGCACCAGCGCCGGCACGCGCGGTTGCGACTGGCGCGGCCGCAGCTCGGCCTCCAGCGCCCGCGGCTGCTCGCCCAGGAGCAGGCCGATCGCGTTGATCAGCGCCGCTTGCTGGGTGCGCAGCGGCGGCACACTGGCGGCGATGCTGGACTGCTGGGCGTACGCCTGCGCCATGTCGAGCGTGGTGGCGACGCCGTTGGCGAAGCGGTCCTGCACCAGCCGGCTGTTCTGCCGCGCCAGCCCGAGGTTGCGCTCGGCGATCGCAAGTTGCGCCTGCACGCCGCGCAACTGCAAGTAGTCCTGCGCCAGCTCGGCAATGGCGGACAGCGCGATGCCGTGCCGGTCCTCGATCGCGGCCTGGGTTTCCGCGTTGGCCGCCTCCACCTGTCGCCGCACCCGGCCGAACAGGTCCAGCTCCCAGGACGAGTTGAGTCCGTTCTGGTAGACGTCGAACTCGGTGGGGGCACCCGGCACGGGCAGCACCAGCGCGATCGGGTTGCCGGTCAGGCTGTAGCGGGTGCGCGCGTACGAGGAGGCCTCGTTGAGCTGCGGCAGCCCCTGCGCCGCGACCACCTGGCGCTGGGCGCGGCCCTGCAGGATGCGCTCGGCCGCGGTCTGCAGGTCGAGGTTCTGCGCCGCCACCCGGCCCACCAGCGCCGACAGCCGCCGGTCGTGGAAGCTGTCCCACCAGCGCGGGTCGATCTCGCCGGGGCCGGTGCGGCTGGGCACGTCGGTGCGCTCGGCGCCCCAACGGCCCGGCGCGTCCACGGCCGGCGGCTGGAAGTCCGGTCCCACCGTGCAGCCCGCCAGCGCGAGCAGAGAGGCGAGCCAGCCCAGCTTCACCGATGCGGCCTCACCGTTTCGGCGCCGTGACGCGCGCGGCGCTGTCGCGCTGCCCGGCCGCCACGTCGGCCAGCCCGGTGTGGATGGTGGTCTCGACCGAGAAGCCGAGGCGCAGCAGCTTGGCCTCGGGCTGGCCCGGCGACACCACGACCTTGACCGGCAGCCGCTGCACGATCTTGGTGAAGTTGCCGGTGGCGTTGTTCGGCTGCACCGCGCCGAACGCGGCGCCGGACGCCGGCGGCACGCTGTCCACCACGCCGTCGAGCAGCAGGTCGTAGGCGTCGACGTGGATGCGCACATGCTGGCCCGGCAGCACGTGGCGCAACGCCACCTCGCGGTAGTTCGCCTCGATGTATGCCTGGTCCAAGGGCGCCACGACCATGAGCGAGGCGCCGGGCGCCACGTAGTTGCCGACCTGGACGGTGCGCTGGCCCACCATGCCGTCCACCGGCGCCAGGATGCGGGTGTAGCTGAGGTTGAGCCGGGCCTGTTCGACCTGCGCCTCGTCGCCCTTCACGGTCGCCGCCGCCGCCGCGCGTTGCGCCTCGAGGATCGGAACCTGGCGGCGGGCCGCGTCGGTGGAGGCGCGCGCCTGGTCGACCGCCGATTGCGCCTGCTGCACCTGTTCGTCGGCCTGCTGGCGTTCCTGGAAGGTTCCGGCGCCCGTCGCGGCGAGGTTGCGGTAGCGCCGCTGGTTGGCCTGGGCCAAGGCGAGCTGGGCGGCGGCCGACGGGTTCTGCGACTGCGACTGGCCCACCACGGCCGGCTGGCGGGAGATCGACGCGTTGGCGTCGGCCAGTTGCGCGCGGTCGCGCGCCAGCGTCGCCTCGGCGGTCGCCAGCGAGGCGCGGAAGTCGCGGTCGTCGATGGTCGCGAGCAACTGCCCGGCCCGCACCGGCTGGTTGTCGTCCACGTCGACCGAGGCGACCTGCCCGGAGACCCGCGGCGCCACCGTGGCGTAATGCGCGGTGACGTAGGCATCGTCGGTCCAGACATCCGGGCTCGGTGCGAAGATGATCGCCAGGACGACGACGACGAAGCCCACGACGACCACGCCGGCGACGATCCAGGGCCAGATCGGGCCGTGCTTGGATGGCTGCCCACCTTCCTTGCCGTCCCTCCTGGCGCCGTCGGCCTCGCTGTCGGCTTTCGCGGCTTCCTTCGGCTTGTCCCCGCTGGGTTGGTACTGGCTCACCGGCGCCGGGTCGCCATCGCCGTCATATGCCATGCTTCGGCCCTATTTCTGCGCGGCCACGATGCGGGGCGGATAGGTGCGGACCGGCAGCACCACCAGCACCACGACCAACAGCATGGCCAGGCAGGCGACGATCAGGAACGCGTCGCTGAGCGTCAGCACGACGGCTTGCGCCTCGACGCTGCCCCGGAACGCCGCGAGGCTGCCGGGGTCGTGCCGCTGCACCGCGCTGAAGTTCCCGTGCCCGGATTGGTCGACGATGCGGTTGTAGTGCAGCGCGCCCCGCCAGCGCATGATCAACTGCACCATCCAGACCGAGACCGGCTCGGCCACCGCGCGCATGGTGTTGACCAGGGTGGAGGCGAACGGCCCATCGGCCGGATCCTTGATGGTGTTCGTGGCCATCATCAGCAGCGGCATCACGACCAGCGGCGCGCCCATGGCCTGGAACGCCTGCCAGAGCAGGAAGGTGTCGCCTTCCCAGACCGAGGTCAGGAACGAGTTGCCGATGCACGCCGCGATGATGCAGGCGATGCCCGCGAAAAGCACCAGGCGAGCATCCACGCGCTCGAAGTTCAGCAGCACGGCGATCAGCGGCAGCAAAACGAATTGCGGTACCGCGATCAGCAGCGTCACGACATAGAACTGCTCCGGGCGGTAGCCGGCGACGCGTTGCAGGTATTCGATCGGGATGGTCGAGGCCGAGGCGTTGAGCAGCAGGAAGGTGAACAGCGTCACCAGCCCGAAGGCGTAGTTCCGCCGGCGCAGCAGCGAGAACTTGTACAGCGGCAACTCGACCGCGAGTTCGTTCACGACGAGCAGCGGGAGCGCCACGGCGGCGGTCAGCGCCAGGACGCAGATCGCCTTGGAGTTGAACCAGTCCAGCCGGTCGCCCTGTTCGAGCATGGTGGTGAACGCGCCGAAGCCGATGGCGACCAGCAGCGCGCCGCGCCAGTCGAACTTGCGGATCCGGTCGTACTGCGGCGGGAGCTGCCTCACGCCGTGCCACACCAGCAGGCCCGACAGCGCGCACAGCGGCAGGTCGTCGTAGAACGCGAACTGCCAGCCCACGAGATCGGTCCAGAGCGCCGCCAAGGCGGTCGAGACGTTCGGCCCGAACGTCGCCGTCAGGGCATAGGCCGCGAGGCCGTACAGCCGGATCGGCGGCGCCAGCACCTGCAGCGCCACGGTCAGCAGCAGCGGAATGGTGAAGCCCGACGCGAGGCCGCCCATGAAGCGGAATGCGTACAGCAGGGAGAGGGTGGAGGTGAGCGGGATGAACACCGTGCTGACGCAGCTCAGCCCGATCGCGAACAGCGCCCATCGGCGGATCGACACGGTGACGGCCCAGAACGTCGCCATCGACATGCCGATCACCTGGCCGGTCGCGAACAGGCTGGTGAGCCAGGTGCCCGGGTCCTGGCTGATGCCGAGGCCGCCACGGACGTCGACCAGCGCGGTCGCCGTGACCCCGTCGTTGAACTCGACCGTCAAGGCGGCAATCAGCACGCCGAGCAGGCCGAGCAGCGGTTTCAGTTCCAACCCGGCCTCGGGATTCCACGGATGGCGAAGGCCGGTCTGGCGGAGGGGGTGGGATTCGAACCCACGGTACCCGCAAAGGCACAACGGTTTTCGAGACCGTCCCGATCGACCACTCCGGCACCCCTCCAGCGGTCGCGGCTTTATACGGAGCGGCCGGGGTGGCCGCAACATCGCCGAACCGAACACAATTCGGCACGGATTGACACTGCGCCGCGTCCGGGGTGACTTCACGTCGCGCATCCCTAGGCGGGCGCGCTCCACCGCTCCGGGATTGCCGCATGTCGATCGCCTTCATCTTCCCCGGCCAGGGCAGCCAATCGGTCGGCATGGGCCGCGACCTCGCCGCCGCCTTCGCCCCGGCGCGCGAGGTGTTCCAGGAGGTCGACGACACGCTGCAAATGAAGCTCTCGAAGATCATGTTCGAGGGGCCGCCGGAGGCCCTGACGCTGACCGAGAACACCCAGCCGGCGCTGATGGCGCACGCCCTGGCCGTGCTGCGGGTGCTGGAGCACGAGGGCGGCTTCCGCCTGGCCGACCGGGCCGTGCTGGTGGCCGGCCACTCGCTCGGCGAGTACGCGGCGCTGGCGGCGGCGGGCAGCTTCGACGTCTCCGACGCGGCGCGCCTGCTGCGGCGGCGCGGCGAGGCGATGCAGGCGGCGGTGCCGCCGGGCCAGTTCCATGTCGGCGCCCAGCAGCGCCGCCATGGCGCCCTGGCC
>CAXUHK010000004.1:37404-41897 GCA_964250775.1 uncultured Acetobacteraceae bacterium
GCGCGGGGCCTGGGGCCTGGGGGGGGGCTGGGGGGCGCCCACTGGAAAGGGCCCGGGCAACCGGGCCCGGCCCCCGCCGACGGCCCGGACGGGCGCGAGGTGGTCGAGCCGGCCAACGACAATGGCGGCGGCCAGGTGGTGATCTCCGGCCAGCGCGCCGCCGTCGAGCGCGCGGTCGAGGTCTCGAAGGCCCGCGGCGTGAAGCGCGCCATGCTGCTGCCGGTCTCGGCCCCGTTCCACTGCGCGCTGATGGCCCCGGCCGCCGAGGCGATGCGGGCGGCGCTGGAAGCGACGCCGCCGCGCCCGCCCGAACCGCCCTTGGTGTCCAACGTCTCGGCCCGCCGCGAGACCGACCCCGACGAGATCGCCCGCCTGCTGGTGCGCCAGGTCACGGCGACGGTGCGCTGGCGCGAGAGCGTGCTGGCGATGGCCGCGATGGGCGTCGACCGCTTCGTCGAGGTCGGCGCCGGCCGGGTGCTGGCGGGGCTGGTGAAGCGGATCGCGCCCGACGCCGCGGCGACCTCCGTCGGCACCGCCACCGACATCGAGCAGTTCCTCAAGACGAGCTGACACGGAGGACGCGCGCATGTTCCGCATCGACGGCAAGGCCGCCCTCGTCACCGGCGCCTCGGGCGGCATCGGCGCCGCCATCGCCCGCGCCCTGCACGCCCAGGGCGCCGTGGTGGCGCTGTCGGGCACCCGGCGCGAGGCGCTGCAGGCGTTGGCCGGCGAATTGGGCGAGCGCGCGCATGTCTGCCCCGCCGACCTGCGCGACGCTGCCGCCGCCGACGCGCTGATCGAGGCAGCCGAGGCCGCGGCCGGGCCGCTGCACGCGCTGGTCAACAACGCCGGGCTGACCCGCGACGGGCTGGCGATGCGGATGAAGGACGAGGACTGGCAGGCGGTGATCGACGTCGATCTGGCCGCCCCGTTCCGGCTGGCGCGGGCGGCGCTGCGCGGCATGGTGCGCCGCCGCGCCGGGCGCATCGTCGGCATCGGCTCGGTGGTGGGCAGCACCGGCAACGCCGGCCAAGCAAACTACGCCGCCGCCAAGGCCGGGATGGTCGGCATGACCAAGGCGCTGGCGCAGGAGGTGGGCTCGCGCGGCGTCACCGTGAACATGGTGTGCCCCGGCTTCATCGAGACCGCGATGACCGGGCAATTGCCGCAGGGGATGCGCGAGCGGGTGCTGGCGACGGTCCCGCTGGCACGGTTGGGCCAGCCGCAGGACGTGGCCGGGGCGGTCGCCTACCTGGTGAGCGACGCCGCCGCCTGGGTCACGGGCGCCACGCTGCACGTGAACGGCGGCATGGCCATGCTCTGAACGCCCCAGGCCGGCACCACGGTTGGCGCCCCAGTTGGCGCCCTGGTTGGCGCCCTGGTTGGCGAGCGTGACAGTACTGTGCTAACCGCCTCCCCGTACCGGTCGGGGGTTCGTGGTTCGCCGAATCCGGGACACAGAGACATCCCTACCCGCAGGCAGGAGCCATATTTCCGATGAGCGAAATCGCCGACAAGGTGAAGAAGATCGTGGTCGAGCACCTCGGCGTCGAGGAGAGCAAGGTCACTCCCGAAGCCTCGTTCATCGACGACCTGGGCGCCGACAGCCTCGACACGGTCGAGCTGGTGATGGCGTTCGAGGAGGCGTTCGGCGTCGAGATCCCCGAGGACGCCGCCGAGAAGATCAGCAGCGTCAAGGACGCCATCGACTACATCGAGAAACAGAAGGCGGACTAGCCTGGACGCGGATATTCGGGGCATGAACGGGAACGGGTCCGGGCTGCGCCGGGTCGTTGTGACCGGGATGGGCATCGCCTGCCCGCTCGGTGTCGGCGTCGAGCACGTCTGGCGGCGGCTGCTGGCGGCTGAGAGCGGCATCAACGCGCTCCAGTCGTTCGACACGACGGAGCTGACGGCCAAGATCGGCGGCCAGATCCCGCAGGGCAGCCGCGCCGAGGGCAGGCTCGACATCGCCGAGTGGATACCGCCCAAGGACATCAAGAAGATGGACCGCTTCATCCAGTTCGCGATGGTGGCGGCGAGCGAGGCAGTCGAGGACAGCGGCTGGCTGCCGCAGGACGAGGACCAGCGCTGCGACACCGGCGTCATGATCGGCAGCGGCATCGGCGGGCTGGAGACCATCTACGAGGCGTCGGTGCTGGCCTCGACCGGGCGGATCAAGCGGTTGTCGCCGTTCTTCATCCCCTCGGCGCTGATCAACCTCGCGTCCGGCCACGTCTCCATCAGGTTCGGCTTCAAGGGGCCGAACCACAGCGTCGTGACCGCCTGCGCCACCGGCGTGCACGCGATCGGCGACGCGGCGCGGATCATCGCCTTCGGCGACGCCGAGGTGATGGTGGCGGGCGGCGCCGAGAGTGCGGTGAACCTGATCGGCATGGCCGGGTTCTGCGCCAGCCGCGCGCTGTCGACCGACTTCAACGACACGCCCGCCCGCGCCTCGCGTCCCTGGGACCGGCTGCGCGACGGCTTCGTCATGGGCGAGGGCGCCGGCGTCGTGGTGCTGGAGGAGTACGAGCACGCCCGCAAGCGCGGAGCCAAGATCTACGCCGAGATCGGCGGCTACGGCATGTCCGGCGACGCGCACCACATCACGGCGCCCGCCGAAGGCCACGACGGCGCGTTCCGGGCGATGCGGGCGGCGCTGCGCAACGCGCGGATGACGCCCGCCGACATCCAGTACGTGAACGCGCACGGCACCTCGACGTTCGCCGACGACCTGGAGCTGGAGGCGGTCGAGCGCTTCTTCGGCGAGAGCGCGCGCGGGCTGGCGATGTCCTCGACCAAGAGCGCCACCGGGCACCTGCTGGGCGCCGCGGGTGCCATCGAGGCGGTGTTCTCGATCCTGGCGATGCGCGACGGCGTGGCACCGCCGACGCTCAACCTGGACGAGCCGAGCCGGGAGAGCGTCGTCGACCGGGTGGCGCACGTGGCGCAGGAGCGGCGGATCGACGCCGCGCTGTCCAACAGCTTCGGCTTCGGCGGCACCAACGCCAGCATCGTGTTCAAGAAGGCCGCCTGACCACTCCGCCGCGCCGTCGGCGCTGGGGGATGTTCGCCGTGGTGTCGGCGATGGGGCTGCTCGGCGCGCTGGGCGGCGGCGCATGGCTGGCCCGCGCGCGTTTCCTGGCGCCCGGCCCGTCGCAGGCCAGCGAGGCCGTGGTGATCCCGCGCGGCACGCTGGCGCAGGTGGGCGAGGCGCTTGCGGCGGCCGGCATCGTGGGGAACCCGTTCGAGTTCCGCGTCGCGGCGACGCTCACCCGGGCAGCCGGCCCGTTGCACGCCGGCGAATTGGTGTTCCCCGCCGCGGCCAGCCTGTCCGAAACGCTGCTGGTGCTGCGGGAGGGCCGCGTGGCGCAGCACCACGTCACCATCCCGGAGGGGCTGACGGCGGCGCAGGTGGCGCTGCTGCTGGACCGCACCTCCGGGCTGAGCGGCGATCCGGTGGTGCCGCGCGAGGGCGAGGTGCTGCCGGAGACCTACGATTTCGACCGTGGCGCCAGCCGGGTCTCGGTCGTGCAGCGTGCCGGGGCGGCCATGCAGCGCGCCCTGGCGCAGGCCTGGGCCGCGCGCGACCCGGTGGTGGCGCTGGACGACCCGCAGCAGATGCTGACGCTGGCCAGCATCGTGGAGCGCGAGACGGCGCGGCCCGAGGAGCGGGCGCACATCGCCGGCGTGTTCCTGAACCGGCTGCGCCGCCGGATGCGGCTGCAATCCGATCCCACGGTGATCTACGCCGCGACCGGCGGCATCGGCGTGTCGAACCACCCGATCAGCCACGCCGACCTTGACCTGCCCAACCCGTACAACACCTACACCAGCCCGGCCCTGCCGCCCGGGCCGATCGCCGGCCCCGGCCTCGCCGCGCTGCAGGCGGTGGCGCACCCGCTGCCGACCGACGACCTGTACTTCGTGGCCGACGGGCATGGCGGCCACGTGTTCGCGGCGACGCTGGAGGAGCACCAGCGCAACGTCGCCGCCTGGCGGGCGCTCGAGGCGAAACCGACGATCCGCTGATCGCCGAGCGACAATGTGAATGGTCCCCGGTCTGCGCTTCGGCTAGGTTTCGTTTCACAATATAGGGGAGTCCCGACCCGGCGACGACACTTGCCAGACGGCAACGAAGACAAGAAACGAGGAAACGCCATGGCACAAAACCGTGCACAGTTGTTGGCCCGCACCGCAGTGGCGGTGGTCGCGGCCTGCAGCATCCCCGCATCTCAAGCGCAGAGCGCGAAACCGCAATCCTGGCTCAATCCGACACTCTCGCCCGACGACCGGGCGACGCTGGTCGAGAAGCAGTTCTCCCAGGCCGAACTGCTCGGCATCGTGCATGGCAGCTATGCCGTGCCGGCCAACTACATGATGCCGGCCAACGTCGTGCCGCCGGGGGCGATCGGCTCGGCCGGCTACGTCCCGGGCGCGCCGGAACTGTCCATTCCCGCGTTGCAGGAATACGACGCCGGCCCCCGCGG
>CAXUHK010000004.1:41907-47245 GCA_964250775.1 uncultured Acetobacteraceae bacterium
CCCCCCCCCCCCACCCCCCGGGCCCCCCACCCCCCCCCCCCCCCGGGCGCCCCCGATCCGGTGGCGGGGCCGACCGGCAAGCCGATCCGCGGCGCCGCCGGCTACTCCACGGAACTGCCGTCCGGCCTCGCCACGGCGGCGACCTGGAACCTGGACACCGCTTTCCAGGGTGGCGCCATGATCGGCAAGGAGGCGCGCCAGGAAGGCTTCAACGTACTGCTGGCCGGCGGCGTCGACCTGGCGCGCGAGCCGCGCAACGGCCGCAACTTCGAGTACGCCGGCGAGGACCCGCTGCTGGCCGGGACCATCGTGGGCCAGCAGGTGCGCGGCATCCAGTCGAACCACGTCGTCGCCACGGTCAAGCACTACGCCCTGAATGACCAGGAGAGCGGCCGCAACTCGGCCAGCTCGGACATCGACTGGGCCGCCGCGCGGCAGAGCGACCTGCTGGCGTTCGAGCTGGCGATCGACGTCGGCGACCCCGGCTCGGTGATGTGCGCCTACAACCGCGTCAACAGCGTCTACGCCTGCGGCGACGACACCCTGCTCAACAGGACGCTGAAGCGGGATTGGGGCTACAAGGGCTGGGTCATGTCGGACTGGGGCGCCATGCATTCCGTGCTGGACGCCAATGCCGGGCTCGACCAGGAATCCGGCAGCTTCTTCGACCAGTCCAACGGCGGCCCGTTCTTCACCGACCAGTTGACCGCGGCGCTGGCCGACGGCTCCGTGTCGCAGGCGCGGCTATACGACATGGCGCACCGCATCCTGCGCTCGATGTTCGCGCAAGGGCTGGTCGACTTCCCGATCACCGCGATCCAGCCGATCGACGCGACCGCCGATGCCGCCGTGGCGCAGGCGGACGAGGAACAGGCGGCGGTGCTGCTCAAGAACGCCCAGCGCACGCTGCCGCTGGCCAAGTCCGTCAGCCGCATCGCGGTGATCGGCTCCAACGCGATCAACGGCGTGCTGGAGGGCGGCGGCTCGTCCGAGGTCTGGCCGGTCGGCGGCCCGGCCGAGCCGATCGACCCGAACACCGCCTTCCCGCACCCGATCATCTGGAACCCGTCCTCCCCGGTGGCGGCGATCAAGGCCGAAGCGCCGGGCGCCACGGTGTCCTACGACGACGGCAGCGATCCGCGGCGCGCCGCCGCGTCCGCCGCCGGCGCCGACGTGGCGATCGTGTTCGTCAACCAGTGGCTCGCGGAGAGCTTCGACGCCACCAGCCTGAGCCTGCCCACCGACCCGCAAACCAAGGCGGACCAGGACGCGCTGGTCGCCGCCGTCGCGAAGGGCAACCCCAACACGGTCGTGGTGGTGGAGAGCGGCGGCCCGGTGCTGATGCCCTGGCTCGATCAGGTCAAGGGCGTGATCGAGGCCTGGTATCCAGGCTCCGGCGGCGGTCCCGCCTTGGCCCGCATCCTGTTCGGCGACGTCAACCCGTCCGGCCACCTGCCGATCACCTTCCCGGCCTCGGAGGCGCAGTTGCCGCGGCCGGTGCTCGATGTCGGCACGCCTTCCAACCAGAACTTCCATATCGACTACAACATCGAGGGCGCCGCGGTCGGCTACAAATGGTTCCAGAGGCGCAACCTCAAGCCGTTGTTCCCGTTCGGCTACGGGTTGAGCTACACGAGCTTCAGCTACGACCACATCGACGTGCGCTGGGAGGACACGCTGAAGGCGGCGATCACGGTGACGAACACCGGCCGGGTCGGCGGCTACGCCGTGCCGCAGCTCTATCTCGGGCTGGATGGCAGGGGTGAGGCGCCCACTCGGCTGATCGGGTTCGGCAAGGTCTACCTCGAGCCGGGCCAGTCCAAGACCGTGACCTTCGACACCGACCCCCGTCTGTTGGCCAACTTCGACACCACATCGAATAGCTGGAAAGTCGCGGGCGGCAATTACCGGGTGTCCGTCAACTCGTCCGCTGCCGCCGTCGAACAGGGGACGACCGTAGACATCCAGTCCAAAACGCTGGCCCCGTAAGCAAGGCGGGAACCCTGTTCAGGGCGCGAACAGGATTCCGGCTTCCTGAGTTGAAGCCTATGCCGAGGCGGCGTCCAGTTCGGCGATCGCCTCGGCATCCAGCTTGAGGTTCGCGGCACCGACCAGCTCGGCCAACTGCTCCAGGCTGGTGGCGCTGGCGATGGGGGCGGTGATCGAGGGCCGCGCGATCAACCAGGCCAGGGCCACCTGCCCCGGCTTCGCCCGCAACCGCGCCGCGCCGCTATCGAGCGCGCCCAGCACCGCCAGGCCGCGCGGATCGAGGTACTTGCCGACGCTGCCGCCGCGCGGGCTTTTGCCGAGGTCTGCCTCGCTGCGGTACTTGCCGGTGAGGAACCCGGAGGCCAGAGACCAGTACGGGATCACGCCCAGCCCATGGCGCGTCACCACCGGCTCCAGCTCCGGCTCGAACAGCGCCCGCTCGACCAGGTTGTAGTGCGGCTGTAACGATTCGTAGCGTGGCAGGCCGAGCCGCTCGCTGGTCTCCAATGCCTCGGTCAGCCGCGCGGCGCTGTAGTTCGACGCTCCGATGGCACGCACCTTGCCCTGCTCGACCAGGCGAGCGAAAGCTCCCAGGGTGTCGGCAAGCGGGGTGTCCGGGTCGTCGAAATGCGCCTGGTAGAGGTCGATGTGGTCGGTCCGCAGCCGCTGCAGCGACGCTTCGACCTCGCGGGCGATCCAGTCGGGCGTCAGGCCGCCGCCGCCGCTCATCTTGCCGCCGAGCTTGGTCGCGATCACCACCCGCTCGCGGTTGCCGCGCGCGTGCAGCCAGTTGCCGATCACCGCCTCGCTCTCGCCGCCGACATGGCCCGGCACCCAGACCGAGTACATGTCGGCGGTGTCGATGGCGTTGAGCCCGGCGTCGAGCAGCGCGTCGAGCAGGCGGTGCGAGGTGGCCTCGTCGGCGGTCCAGCCGAACACGTTGGCGCCGAACACCACCGGCGGCATGGCGATGCCGGAGCGGCCGAGCTGGCGGCCAGGCTGGTCGTTGGCGTGACTCATCGCTGCGCCTTCCATTCGTTGCGGCCCTGCTCGTCCAGCGTCTTGAAGTCGGCATCGTCCAGCGCGATGCCTGCCGCGGCGACGTTCTGTTCCAAATGCGCCGGATCGGCGGTGCCGGGGATCGGCAGCATGACCTTGGAGCGGCGCAACGTCCAGGCGAGCGCCACCTGGCCGGGGCCGACGCCGAGCCGGCCGGCGAGGTCGGTCAGCAGCGAATGCCCCGTGGCGAGCGAGCCGCCGGACAGCGGCGCCCAGGGGATGAAGCCGATGCCGTGCGCCTCGCAATGGTCGAGCACCGCCTCGCTGGTGCGGTCGACCAGGTTGAAGCGGTTCTGCACCGTCGTCACCGGGAAGAACTTCGCCGCCGCCTCTATGTCGTCCACGCCGACGTTGCTCAGGCCGACATGGCGGATCAGCCCCTCGTCGCGCATCTGCCCGATGACGCCGAACGACTCCTCGCGCGGCACGAGCGGGTCGAGCCGGTGGAACTGCCACAGGTCGATGCGCTCGACGGCGAGGCGGCGCAGGCTCATCAGCACGCATTGCCGCAGGTACTCGGTCCGCCCGACCGGCTTCCAGATGTTCGGGCCGTGCCGGGTGAGGCCGCCCTTGGTGGCGACCACCATGCCTTTGTAGGGATGCAACGCCTGACGCAGCCGGTCCTCGCTGACGAACGGACCGTAGCTGTCGGCGGTGTCGATGAAGTCGATGCCGAGATCGGGCAGGCGCCTGAGCGTCGCCATCGCGGCCTCGGGGTTCCCCGGCTCGCCCCAGATCCCCTTGCCGGTAACGCGCATGGCGCCGAAGCCGAGCCGGGTCACGGTCATGTCGCCGCCGATGGCGAAGGTGCCGGCGGCCGATGCGTCGCTGGTCATGGGTATGCTCCCGTTTGGGCCTGTCTGGACCCAAACGGGGAGAGGCGAAAGGAGTTTACGAGGACGAGCCTGCCGGCCGCGCCAGCACCGGCGTGGCGCTCCAGGCGTCGGGGAACAAGCGTCGCAGATCCTCGACCTTGGGAACGTCGTTCATCGCGATGTACGGCGCGTCGGGATGATGCACCAGGTAGTCCTGGTGGTAGCCCTCGGCCGGGTAGAACGCCGGCAGGATGTCGACGCGGGTGGCGATCGGGGCCGCGAACAGGTGCGCGGCGTTGAGCTGGGCGATGTAGGCTTGCGCCACGCGCGCCTGTTCCGGCGAGGTCGCGAACACCTCCGAGCGGTACTGGGTGCCGCTGTCGGGGCCTTGGGCGTTCACCTGGGTCGGGTCAAGCGCCACCGAGAAGAAAATCTGCAGCAGCTTGTCGTAGCCGACCTTGGCCGGGTCGAACGTGACCTGCACCGATTCCGCATGGCCGGTATCGCCGCCGCTCACGGTCTCGTACTGCGCGGTCTCCTTCGCCCCACCGGCGTAGCCGGCCACGGCGCGGGTGACGCCGGCGACGTGTTCGAACACGCCCTGCACGCCCCAGAAGCAGCCGCCCGAGAACACCGCGACCTGCGGCCCGGCGGCGGGCAGGGTCACGGCGGGCGCCGGGAGACGCTTGGCGGCGGCCTCGGCAGCGCGGGCCGGCAGATGAGTCGCGAGGCCGATCCCGGCCAGGCCCACCGCCAGGGCGACGCCGCCACGCAACAGATGCTTGAAGCTCATGGTCGATGTCTCCGGGTCAGGCGAGCTTGAAGTCGAGGGCGGCGCCGTTCATGCAGTAGCGCAGGCCGGTGGGCTTCGGCCCGTCGTTGAACACGTGGCCGAGATGGCCGCCGCAACTGGCGCAGTGCACCTCGTCGCGGGTCATGCCGAAGCTGGTGTCGGTCGAGGTCTGGACGGCGCCGGGCATCGGCCGCCAGAAGCTCGGCCAACCGGTGCCGCTGTCGAACTTGGTGTCGGAGCTGAAGTTCGCGGTCTGGCAGCCGGCGCAGGAGTAGGTGCCGCGCCGCGTCTCGTGGTCGAGCGGGCTACTCTCCGGCCGCTCGGTGCCCTGGCGGCGCAGGATGTCGTACTGCGCCGGCGTCAGGCTGCGCCGCCACTCGGCGTCGGTCTTGCTCACCGGGAAGTGGCCCATGTCGGCGGCCCGCGCCGGGGTGCGGCGGCCGAGCGTCGCGGCCACGGCCAACGCGCTCCCGACAGCGGCGCTTACCAGCAAAGTCCTGCGTCCGATCACGGTCGGTCTCCCTCGCTCGGTGTGTCACCCGTTGTTTCGTGTGCGGGCGCACGAGGTTACATCGGGCCTTGGGATACATCATTGAAGGTGTGGTCCGACGCCCACCCATTACCAAGTCGCCATGGTCGGGGGGGGGGCCCGCCCACAACCCCCCCGCCCGGCCCCCCCGCC
>CAXUHK010000004.1:47255-54551 GCA_964250775.1 uncultured Acetobacteraceae bacterium
CATTACCCATACGTCATGGTCGGGCTTGACCCGACCATCCACGCGGTCCGGGCAGCACCGGAGCCTGTCGGGTTCGTGCGCCGTATCGGCAGTCCTGGGTGGCAGCGCCGCGTGGATCATCGGGTCAAGCCCGATGATGACGACATAAACCCGATATCGCGCGGACCCGCTCAGGGCAGGTTGCCGAATGTTCGGCTCAGCACCTTGTCGCCCACCCGGATGTCGAGCCGCTCCGCCGTCCCGGCCGCCAGCTCAAGCGTGGCGCGCACCGGCACGCCGCCGTCGATCACCGCGAGGCTGCGCGGCGTCGTGCGCTCGGCGATGTGGCGGACGGTGCCGTCGGCACCGATGAACAGCATGTCGAGGCTGCTGATGGTGTTCTTCATCCACATCTGGCTCGCCTGCTCCTGCCCCCAATCGAACAGCATCCCGCCATCTTCCGGCACGCTGGGGCGGAACATCAGCCCGGTCTCCTGCTGATCCGGGGTGGCCGCCATCTCGACCCTGAACTCGTGCCGGCCGCCTCCCGCGGTCACGATCACCAGCCGCTGCCTGGGCAATTCCGGCTGCGGCCCGGTCTGTTCGGCGGCGTGGCCGGCGAACGAGGGCATGAGCGCGGCGAGGGCGGCGGCAAGGAGTTGACGTCGGTTCATGCGGGTTGCCGTGGCTTGTTCCCCGTCGCCTCGGGCGTCCAATTGCGCCGCCGTCGCATCAGCCGGTCCGCCCTCGTCTCCGCCTCGAAGTCGGTCGCCACCCGCGCGAAATGCAGGCTTCGCACCGCATCGAAAGTGTTCGCGTTGACGACGGCGTAGCGGGCTCCCTCGATCACGCATGTGACGATTGGCACGGCACCGCATGTCGAGCACACATGGAAATCCGCCGTGTTCGTTCCAAGCCGATACCTCGTCACTCCCGAGTCCTCGGCGACATGAAGGCGGAAGCGGCCGTTCGGGGTCGATGTCCAGGCAGCGCCATGCTTCATGCAGAAGCCGCAGCCGCAGGCGCGGACCGGAAGGCTTGCCGGACGATCGGGCCAGTCGATCGCCACACGGATGTTGCCGCAATGGCAGCTTGCTTGCAGTCGATCAGAGCCTGGTTCGTTCATGCGGGCTGCCCTTCAAGCGCCTGTTCGGCCAGGCGGCGGATGTCGTCGCGCACCATACCCTCGCGCGGCGCGTCGCGCAGCGTGGTGAACCAGTGCTCGGGCGGGTTGCGCCCGGCGGCGCGGTTGTAGGTCAGCGCCCGCAGCACCGCCTCGGCCGCCGGGTTGGTCCGCTCCGGGATGGCGATGTCGTTCAGCGTCGCCCAGATGCCGGCCCAGCAGCGGCCCACGGTGTAGGGGTTGTAGCCGCCGCCACCCACCACGACGAGGCGCGGCGCCATGCCGCGCACCGCGCGCGCCACCTCCCAATGTGCGTTGTTGGACAGGGAGAGCTTGGCCAGCGGGTCCTCCTCCAGCGCGTCGGCGCCGGCTTGCAGCATGATCGCCTGCGGCCGGTGCGCCGCGATCAACGGGGTGATCGCGTGCCGCATCAGCCAGCGCAGCTCGGTGTCGTTGCAGCCGCGCGGCACCGGGAAGTTGCGCGCCGCCCCGCCGGCGCGGTCGTGCGCCAGGCCGGTGTTGGGCCAGCGCCCGGCCTCGTGGACGCTGATCGTCAGCACCCGGTCGTCGTCGTGGAAGGCGTCCTGCACGCCGTCGCCGTGGTGCGCGTCGATGTCGAGGTAGACGATCCGCTCCAACCCGGCATCCAGCCAGGTCAGGATCCCGAGCACCGGGTCGTTCAGGTAGCAGAACCCGCTGGCGCGGTCAGGACGGCCGTGATGGGTGCCGCCGCCGGGGCAATGCACGACCCCGCCCGAGGCGGTCAGCGCGGCGGCCAGCATGACGCCGCCGGCGCTGGTCGCGGGACGGCGCCAAATTTCCGGGTACACGGGGTTGCCGTCGGCGCCGATGCGGAACCGCTCGCGGTCGGCATCGGGCACCCTCTGGTGTCGCTCGGCTTCGATCAGCGCCGCCACGTAGGCGGCGTCGTGGAACCGTGTCACCTGGGCCGGCGTCGCCATGGGCGCGGTCAAGAACCGCGCCGGATCGAGCCAGCCCATTGCCCGGATCAGGTCGGTGCAGGTCGAGACGCGCGGGATCGCCAGCGGGTGTCCGGGGCCGTAGGTCGAGGCGCGGTAGATCTCGTGGCCGATGTAGACGGGACGCTCGCGCGGGTCGGGCAGCATCGCCAGCATATAAGGCGGCGGCGTCGGTTGCGCGCGGGGGGTGGCGAAAGTAACGTCCGGCCGCGATTTGAGGGGACTCACTAGATGGACATGACCGGCGACCGGCGTATCCCGGCCTCGCGCGAGGCGGTGTGGGCCGCGCTGAACGACCCCGCCGTGCTCAAGGCCTGCATTCCCGGCTGCGAGAAGCTGGAGCGCACCCCGGAAGGCGACCTGGTCGCCACCGCCGGCATCAAGATCGGGCCGATCGCCGCGAAGTTCAGTGGCCGGCTGCAACTGCTCGACCTCGACCCGCCCAACTCGTACCGCATCGCGGGCGAGGGCCAGGGCGGCGTCGCCGGCTTCGCCAAGGGCGGCGCCACGGTGAACCTCACCGAGGAGGGCGAGCAGACGCTGATGCGCTACGACGTCCGCGCGCAGGTCGGCGGCAAGATCGCGCAATTGGGCGCGCGGCTGATCGACGCCACCGCCAAGCAGATGGCCGACGCCTTCTTCAACCGCTTCGTGGCCGAGGTGGGAGCGACACCGCCCGACACCGTGGGCGCCGACGGGCCGGCCGGGCTGGTCGCGGCGGCGACCGAGCCGGCGCGCCCGGCGGCCCCTGGCCTGCCTGCCAAGGTCAGCCTGCTGTCGATGATCCCGACCGAGCTGTTCGGCTTCCCGCTGATCGCCTGGATCGCCGCCGTGGTGTTCCTCGCGATCTTCGCGCTCATCTTCATCAGTCCGCTGCTTTGACGCCCGATTCCGTCGCGGCGACCGGGGCGCTGCTGGCCGCCGGCGGCTACGTCGCCGACACCGCGCTGGCTACCACGGTGTACCTGGCCCTGGCGATGGGCCGCCCGCTGCTGCTGGAGGGCGAGCCGGGCACCGGCAAGACCGAGATCGCCCGCGTGCTGGCGGCGGGGCTGGGACGGCGCCTGGTGCGGCTGCAGTGCTATGACGGGCTCGACATCTCGGCCGCCGCCTACGAGTGGGACCACGCGCGGCAGTTCATGGCGATCAGGCTGGCCGAGGCGGGCGACGACCGCGCCGACCTCGCGCGCGACATCTATGGCCGCGAGTTCCTGCGCGCCCGCCCGCTGCTGTCGGCGATTGACCCCGACCTGCCGCCTTCGGTGCTGCTGATCGACGAATTGGACCGCGCCGATGAGCCGTTCGAGGCGTTCCTGCTGGAGCTGCTGGCCGATTTCCAGCTCACCATCCCGGAATACGGCACCATCCACGCGAAAACCCGCCCGGCCGTGGTGCTGACCTCGAACCGCACCCGCGAGGTGCACGACGCCATCCGCCGGCGCTGCCTGTACCACTGGGTCGACTACCCGAGTGCGGCGCGCGAGCGCGAAATCCTGGCGCGCAAGGCGCCGGACGTGGCGGCCACGCTGTCGGCGCAGGTGGTGGCGTTCGTGCAACTGCTGCGCCGCGAGGATTTGTTCAAGCTGCCCGGCGTCGCCGAGACGATCGACTGGGCCGGGGCGCTGTCCCACCTAGACCAGCACGAGCTGGCGCCCGGTGCGGTCGACGAGACGCTGGGCGTGCTGCTCAAGTACCAGGACGACATCGCCAAGATGCGCGGCGCTGAGTCGGCGCGGCTGGTGAGCGCCGCCGTGGCCGAGACCGCGCCGCGCAACCCGTTTGCCTGACACAAGGGCTGAGGTGCAAGGAAGGCTACCAGATAGGTTGCAGCGAGGAGCCGTGCCGCCAAGCCAGCTTAACCGCAACGAAAGAGTGTGCCGTGCCAGAACCAAGCCTTGCCATGCTGCAAACGTTGATGGAACGCATGATCGACGGCCAGAGCAAGATCATGAACCGCCTCAAGCGGGTTGAACGCGCGGTCCTCGCCGGCCAGCGCCTGTTGCTGGACCGCAGCGAAGCCGATACGGACATGCCGCACCAGATTGATACGTTGGTGCGGCGCGCCGAAGCGCTGGAGGCCCGGTAGCATCCCAAACTTCCAATCCCAATCCCAGCCCCAGGCAGCCTCCGCGCCGCCGGTGCCATCAAACGACCAAGGAAGCTTTCGGCACCCAGGGCCTCTTCAGGAAGTCATGGGCGCCTGATGGGCGCGCTCGCCGCCAACGTGATGCACTTCGCCCGCCTGCTGCGCCGCGCCGGGCTGCCGGTGGGACCGTCCGACCTGCTGGCGGCGGAGGGCGCGCTCACCCGCATCGACCTCAGCGACCAGGCGCAGGCGCGGGCGGCGCTGCGCGCCACCATGGTCCACCGGCACGAGCACGCCGAGCTGTTCGACCAGGCGTTCGCGCTGTTCTGGCGCGGCCCGGACGCCGGACCGGCGCCGCCGTCGGACGGCCAGCCGAGCGAGCGCGCCGCTCCCGGCAGCCGGCGGCTGGCCGAGGCGACCGCCTCGCCGCAGGCGCCGAGCGAGGCGGACGAGGACCGCACCGCCTCGCTCACGGTGCGCGGGCACGCGCGGTTGCAGCCGCTGGACTTCGAGGCGATGGGCGCGGCCGACATCGCCCGCGCCAAGGCCGAGATCCGGCAACTGCGCCTGCCGCTCGACCTGCGCCGCACCCGCAGGCTGCGGCCGGACGCGCAGGGGCCACGCGCCGACCTGCGCGCGACGCTGCGGCACAGCCTGCGCCGTGGCGGCGAGGTGGCCGAGCTGTCGCGCCAACGCCGGACGACCCGGCCGCCGCCCTTGGTCGTGCTGTGCGACATCTCCGGCTCGATGGGCCGCTACGCCCAGGTGCTGCTGCACTTCCTGCACGCCGTCGCCAACGACCGCGACCGGGTACACAGCTTCCTGTTCGGCACCCGCCTGTCCAACATCACCCGGCAACTGCGCCACCGCGACCCCGAGGTGGCGTTCGAGCTGGTGGCGCACAGCGTGCCGGACTGGTCCGGCGGCACCCGCATCGGCGAGGCGGTAGCGCGTTTCAACCGCGACTGGGCGCGCCGGGTGCTGGGCCAGGGCGCGGTGGTGCTGCTCGTCACCGACGGGCTCGACCGCAACGGCGCCGAGGGCCTGGCGCCCGCCATGGAGCGGCTGCACAAATCATGCTCGCGGCTGATATGGCTCAACCCGCTGTTGCGCTGGGACGGCTTCGCGCCGAGATCCCAGGGCATCCGTGCGATGCTGCGACATGTCGACGAGTTCCGCCCGGTGCACAACCTGGCCAGCCTGCGCGGGTTGATCGAGGGGCTGTCGCGTCCGGCCGACGCGCGCGGCATGGACCGATGGAGGAAGGCGCTATGACCGAGGACGTGCTGGCGCAGGCGGCGCAATGGCTGGCCGAGGGCGAGCGGGTGGGCCTCGCCACCGTGACCGAGACCTGGGGCAGCAGCCCGCGCCCGGCCGGGAGCCAGATGGCGGTGACGGAGTCCGGCCGGATGGCCGGCTCGGTCAGCGGCGGCTGCATCGAGGGCGCCGTGGCCGAGGCGGCGCTGCGCTCGGTGCGGGACGGCACGCCGCAACTGCTCGATTTCGGCGTGACCAACGAGCGTGCCTGGGAGGTGGGGCTGGCTTGCGGCGGCAAGGTCAAGGTGTTCGTGGAGCGGCTGGCGTGACACCGGCGACGCTCGCGGCGCTGGCCGCGGCGCGCGAGGCCGGCCGGCCGGTGGCGCTGGCGACCCGGCTGTCGGACGGCGCGCAACTGCTGCTGCCTGCCGGCGACGCATCGCCGGCGCTGGCCGAGGCGGCGGCGCGGGCGCTGGAGCGCGCCGAGAGCCGCACCGTGACGCTGCCGGGCGGCGAGGGGTGGTTCCTGCACGCCTACAACCCGCCACACCGGCTGATCGTCGTCGGCGCCGTCCACATCGCGCAGGCGATGGCGCCGCTGGCCGGGGCGCTCGGCTTCGCGCTGACCGTGGTGGACCCGCGCCGCTCGTTCGCCAGCAAGGACCGCTTCCCCGGCGTCGACATAAGGGGCGACTGGCCGGACGAGGCGCTGGACGCGCTGCGGCCGGATGGGCGGACGGCGGTGGTGACGCTGACCCACGACCCCAAGCTCGACGACCCGGCGCTGGATCGGGCGCTGCGCAGCGAGGCGTTCTACGTGGGGGCACTCGGCAGCCGCAAGACCCATGCCGCACGGCTGGAACGGCTGCGCGCGCTGGGCCACGACGACGCGGCGATGGCGCGCATCCGCGGGCCGGTCGGGCTGTCGCTCAATGCCGTGACCGCGCCGGAGATCGCGCTGTCGGTGCTGGCCGAGCTGGTCGCGGTGCGCCGCAACGCCGCGCTGGCGCAGCGGGCGGGATGATCTTCGGCCGCGTGGCGCTGGCCGACGCGCGCGGCGCGGTGCTGGCGCACACCCACCGCCTGCCCGGCCGCACGCTGAAGAAGGGCTCGGTGCTGGACGACGCGGCGTTGGGCGCGCTGGCCGAGGCCGGGCGGGAGGCGGTGATCGCGGCGCGGCTGGAGCCGGGCGACGTCGCCGAGGACGCCAGCGCCATGCGGGTCGCCACGGCGTTGCTGGCGCCGGGGCTGCGGGCCGGTCCGGCCACGACCGGGCGCGTCAACCTGCACGCCGGGCACGCCGGCCTGCTGCGCGTCGACGCCGGCCGGATCGACGCGCTGAACGGCGTCGACGAGGCGGTGACGGTGGCGACCCTGCCCGACTATGCCGTCGTGGCCGAGGGCGAGATGGTGGCGACGATCAAGGTGATCCCGTTCGCGGTCCCGGGCGACGTGCTCGGCCGCGTGCAGGAAGCCACCGGGGCGGGCCTGGCGCTGCATCGGTTCCGCGCCCGCGCGGTGGGCTTGGTGTTGTCCAGCTTGCCGGGCCTCAAGCCGAGCGTGCTGGAAGGCACCGTCGCCGCGATGCGGGGGCGGGTCGAGCGGTTGGGCGGCACGCTGCTGCCGCCGCTGACCTGCGCGCATGACAGCGGCGCCATCGCCGATGCGCTGCGCTCGCTGATCGGGCAAGGGGCGGCGATGCTGCTGGTCGCCGGCGCGTCGGCGACGGTGGACCGGCGCGACGTGGGGCCGGCGGCGATCGTGCTGGCCGGCGGCCGCCTCACGCATTTCGGGATGCCGGTCGACCCCGGCAACCTGATCTGCCTCGGTGAAGTCGGGGGTGAAGTCGGGGGCGAAGTCGGGAGTGAAGT
>CAXUHK010000005.1:0-6165 GCA_964250775.1 uncultured Acetobacteraceae bacterium
CCGCGACGCCGAGGTCGTGGGTCACGAAGATCATCGCCATGCCCATCTCGCGCTGCAGCCGGCGCAGCAGCACCAGGATCTGGATCTGCACCGAGGCGTCGAGCGCCGTGGTCGGCTCGTCGGCGAGCAGCAGGCTTGGGCGGCAGGCCAGCGCCATGGCGATCACCGCGCGCTGGCGCAGGCCGCCGGACAGCTCGTGCGGATAGGCGCGCAGCCGCCGCTCCGGCGAGGGCACGCGCACCAGTCGCAACAGTTCCAACGCGCGCGCCATGGCCGCCTGGCGGCTCACGCGCTCGTGGCGGCGCACCGTCTCGCCGATCTGGTCGCCCACCGTGTAGAGCGGGTCGAGCGCCGTCATCGGCTCTTGGAACACCATCGAGACCAGGGCGCCGCGCAGCGCCGTCATCGCCCGCTCGCCCAGCCCGCCGATGTCGTGCTCGGCGACCGTCATGGTGCCCTCGACCACCGTGCGGTCCTTGGGGTGCAGGCGCAGCAGCGAGCGCATCATCACCGATTTGCCCGAGCCGGATTCGCCGATCACGCACAGCACCTTGCCGCGTTCGAGGTCGAACGAGACGCCGTTGACCGCGCGGACCGTCGCCTCGCGGCTCACGAACCTGACCCGCAGATCGTCGACCCGAACCAGCGGCGGCGCCAGCGACAGGTCGTGCGATGCCATGTCGTCCATCACGCGGCCATGGCGGCGCGGCTGTGCCCCGATCCGGGGTGCGCCATGTGGCACGCCGCGAGATGCTGGTCGGGCGGCAGCCTGAGCACGTCGCCGAGCCGGGGCGGCGTGGCGCGGCAGACCGCCTCGACATGCGGGCAGCGGGTGTGGAACCGGCATCCGGCGGGCGGGCTGACCGGGCTCGGCGGGTCGCCGGCCAGCGGCGCCGCCTCGACCCGCTCGTCCGGGTCCATGCTCAGGCGGCAGGCGAGCAGCGCCTGCGTGTAGGGGTGCTTCGGGTGGCGATAGATCACGTCCACCGGCGCGATCTCGACCAGTTCGCCCAGGTACATCACCATCACGCGGTCCGAGATGTAGCGCACGACATGCAGGTCGTGCGAGATGAAGATGTAGGTGAGCGCCAGCTCGCGCTTGATGTCGCCGAGCAGGTTGAGCACCTGCGCCTCGACCGACTTGTCGAGCGCCGAGACCGCCTCGTCGAGGATCAGCAGCCTCGGGTCGAGCGCCAGGGCGCGGGCGATGTTGACGCGCTGCTTCTGGCCGCCGGACAGCTCGTGCGTGTAGCGCTGGCCGAACAGGTTCGGGTCGAGGCCGACCTTCTCCATCAGCGAGCGCGCCCGTTCCTTGGCGACGCGGCGGGACGCTCCCTGCACCCTCGGCCCGTAGGCGATGGATTGCTCGACCGGCAGGCGCGGGTTGAGCGAGGAGGAACTGTCCTGGAACACCATCTGCAGGGCGCGGCGCAGCCCGTCCAACGGTACGCCCCTCGCCTCGCCCACGGTGTCGCCATCGAGGATGAGCTGCCCGGCATCCTTGCGGACCAGGTGCATCAACAGGCGTGCCAGGGTCGACTTGCCGCAGCCGGACTCGCCCACGATGCCGAGCGTCTCGCCCTTGCGCACCAGGAACGACACGTCGTCGACCGCCTTCACCTCGGCCACCTGCCGGTTGAGCAGGCCGGCGCGGATCGGGAAGTGCTTCCTGAAGCCGTCGACGATCAGCATCGGCTGGGCGGGGCCGCCGCGGTCGCGAGGGTCGGCGGCGGCCGTCCGCGCCGGCATCAGGCCCTGACGTCCATCGCCTGGCGCAAGCCGTCACTCACCAGGTTGAAGGCGACCGAGACCACCAGGATGGCGATGCCAGGGATCGCGCTGACCAGCGGCTGCACGTAGATCGACTGGCGCAAGGTCGCGAGCATCAGCCCCCAATCCGCGGTCGGCGGCGAGACGCCCAGGCCGAGGAAGGACAATCCCGATGCCAGGATGATCGACACCGAGACCAGCGTCGAGGCGTAGACCAGCACCGGCGACACCACGTTGACGAGCACGTGGGTGGACAGGATCGACACCGTCGAAGCGCCGGTCGAGCGCGCGGCGTCGACGAAATCCATCGTCCGCACCTGGCTCGTCGCGGTCTCCGCCACGCGGCAGAGCGGCGGGACCAACACGACCGTCAGCGTCAGCAACTGGTTGCTGATGCCGCCGCCCAGGCTGCCGGAGATCGCGATGGCGAGCAGCACGGAGGGAAAGGCGAAGAACACGTCCATGGTCCGCATGATCGCCATGTTGACGCGGCCGCCGTAATAGCCGGCCACCACCCCGAACAGGCCACCGATGAAGGTTGCCAGCGCCACCGGCAGGATGCCCATGGCGAGCGAGACGCGGCCGCCGTAGAGCAGCCGGCTCAGCATGTCGCGCCCCTGCTCGTCGGTGCCGAGCAGGTAGTTGCGGTAGCCGACCGGCTTCAGGCGGTGGGCCATGCTGGACTTGTACGGGTCCATCGGGGCCAGCCAGGGCGCCAGGATCACCGCGGCCACGACCAGCAGGATGACCGCCAGGCAGAACAGGGTCACGTAGTCGTGGCGCAGCCGCCGCCACACGCTGCTCCAATAGCTGCGGACGCGGATCGGCGAAGCGGGGCGGCGCGCCGGCGGCGGGAAGGCGTCTGCGACGGCGTCGGACATCGGCGGCCTCCGTCAACTGCGCTTGATGCGGGGATCGATCACCGACTGCGCGAGGTCGACCACGAGGTTGATCAGCACGAAGGCGGTGGCCAGGACCAGGATCGTGCCCTGCAGCAGGGGGATGTCGCGGGTCAGCACCGCCTTGTTCAGCAGGTAGCCGGTCCCCGGCCAGGTGAACACGGTCTCGACCAGCACGGAGCCGCCGATGAGGTAGCCGAGCTGCAGGCCCAGCATGGCGATCGCCTGCGGCATGATGTTGCGCATGGCGTGGGCGATGACCGCCGCTTCGCCGAGGCCCTTGGCGCGCAGCGTCTGCACGAAGTCCTGGTTCAGGATTTCGGCGATCGAGGCGCGGGTGGTGCGCGTCATGATGCCGAGCGGCGGCAGCGCCAGCGCGATGATCGGCATGATGGCGAACTTGAAGTCCGCCCAGCGCCAGTAGCTGAAATTCTCCGAGCCGTGGGCGCCCATGCCGGTCGCCGGGAGCAGCGACAGGTTGACCGCGAACACGATCACCAGGATGACGCCGAGCCAGAACGGCGGCACGCTGATCCCGAACACCGCGACCGCCGTAATCAGCTTGTCCGCGAGCCTGCCGGAGCGGTAGGCGGCGATGACCCCGAACACCGTGGACAGGACGAATGCCAGCGCCACGGCGACCAGCGCGATCACGACCGTGTTGACGAAGGCGTGCAGCACCTCGGCGGCCACGGGCGTGTTGTTGGCGATCGAGGTGCCGAGATTGCCCGCCAGGACGTGGCCGAGCCAGATGAAGTACTGCACCGGCAGCGGCTGGTCGAGGCCATAGGCGGCGCGCAGCCGCGCCGCGTCGGCGGCGCTCGAAGTCGGCGACAGCAGGTTCTGGATCGGGTCGCCGGGCGCGATCTGGACCAAGGCGAAGCAGATCACCGTGACTCCGATCAGGATCGGGATCGTCAGCACGACGCGCCGGGCCGCGTAGAGCCACATCACACGCTCCGGTGGCTGGATGCCTGTCCGGTCGACGCCTGGCCGGTCGATGCTTGGCCGGTCAGGGCGACACCACGATCGGGGTCAGGTCCTGGAACCAGCTCTGCGCCTGCACGAAGCCGGAGAGCTTGGGCGACAGGGCGCGGGGATTGAGGTCGTGGACGATGTACAGCTCGGAGGCGTCGGCGACGGCCTGCTCGTTCATCTCGGTCAGCAGGGCGTTGCGTTTGGCCCCGTCAAACTCGCCCACCGCCTCGGCGCCGAGCTTGTCGATCTTGGCGTCGGAGAAGTCCCCCCAGTTGCAGCACGCCGGGGGCGCGTACGAGGTCATCCACTTCTTGAGGATGCCCTACACGGCGTCGATCGGCGCCATGGAGAAGTTGATGGCGTTGAAGTCGTACTTCTTCGAGCCGGCAAGGAACACGCCGATCAGCGCGTTCCAGTCCATCGGCTCCAACCGCACCTTGAACCCGACCGCCTCGAGCTGCTCCTTGACCAGCTCGTTCATCGGCAGCGGCTGCATCTGGCCGGAGCCGGAGGTCGAGATGCCGACCTTGATGACGCAGGGGTCGCACTTCGCCTGCTGCAGCAGCGCCTTCGCCTTGTCCGGGTCGTAGTCGTAGCTGACCGGCTTGCCGTACCAGGGCTGCGACGGGATCAGCGTCTGGGTGGCGGCGACCGCGACGCCCTGCAGCATGTCGACCATGTCCTGCCGGTTCATCGCGTAGTTGGCGGCCTGGCGGACGCGGATGTCGTTGAACGGCGCGACGTCGGCTCGCAGCAGGTAGTCCCAGTTGTGCGGGTAGGGCACCATCACGATCTTCATGCCCGCGTCCTTCAGCCGCGGGATGGTGTCGGGCGACGGCGCCTCGACGAAATCGACCTGGCCGGAGAGCAGGGCGGCGGCGCGGGTCGACGCCTCCGGCATCGGCAGCAGCACCAGGCGGTCCTGCTTCGGGATGCGCTGCGCATTCCAGTACCTGTCGTTCTTCACCAGTTCGAGCCGCTCGTGCGGCACCACCTTGTCGAACTTGTACGGCCCGGTCCCGGACGGATGCCTCGTGTAGGCGGCGTAGTCGTTGCCGGCCTGCTGCACCGCGCAGTTCGAGATCATGTAGTACATCGCCATCTCGTTCGGGAACAGCGAGCTTGGCACCTTGGTGTTGATGGCGATAGTGTAGTCGTCAAGCTTCTCGACGCGCGCGATGTTGGCGACGTAGGTGCCCATTTGGCCGACATGGCGCGGGTTGTACTGCGGCGCCTTGGGGTCCATCACGCGCGCGAAGTTCCAAATCGCCGACTGGGCGTTCCAGAGGCAACCGTCATGGTAGGTGACGCCCTGGCGCAGCTTGTACACCCAGCGCCTGTTGTTGTTCGGGTCGACCGCCCAACTGGTGGCGAGCCCCGGCACGATCCCGGCGGCCTGGTCGGAGCGCGAAAGATCCCATAGCGCCAGCCCGTCGTACAGCGTGTAGCCGGCGAAGCGGTATCCCTCGTAGCCCTGATCGGGCGCGCCGGTGTAGTCCGGGATGTCGGCTGCCGTCATCGCGACGCGGAGCACCGATTCCGCCGATGCGGGCGTTGTCGCCATGGCGCCCGACGCCAAGGCCGCGCAGGCGATTATCCGCAGTCCGCCTTGGACCTTCCATGCAGCCATGTGCTCACCCCGACGGTCGGGCACGCTGTTCGGAGCGCGTGCGGGGAACCGGTCCGCAAGCGCCATGCCAGGACGGAACGGCGCCGGCGGTGCCCGCGAAACCGGGCCCCAGCCGAGGACGGCGATCCCTCGTGCGCGAAAATGCAGCAGGGGCGTGCAAGAACGCAGCAGGCTGGATGTTTATTGTGCTTCCAACATTATTGTTTTCGACAAGTTTCCTGAATAGGGTAGCGTGTCCTTGCTTCGAAAAGGTGCATTCGACGATGGCCTCGCAAGATCTTCCAGACCCGGACGACGCCGATATCGAGCGGCGCTTCCTTGCCGCGGGCGTGGTCGTCCCGGCCGACCGCGCCGTCGGCGCCTACGCCGCCGCCCGCCGGCTGCTCGCCACGCTGCACTGGCTGCGCCAGCCGCGTCCGGCCGCGGCGGAGCCGTCGCACATCTTCCTCCCGGGACAGGGGACGGTCCCATGAGCCAGCTCGGCCCGCTGCACGAGCTGTCGGTCGCCGCGGCGGGACGGGCGCTGCGCTCGGGCGCGGTCACGTCACGGGCGTTGACCGAAGCGGCGTTGGCCCGCATCGACGCGCTCGACCCGCTGCTGAACGCCTTCGTGCTGGTGACGCGCGCGCGCGCGCTCGCGGAGGCCGGCCAGGCCGCCGCGGCGTTCGCCGCGGGTCGCGCCGCCGGCCCGCGCCAGGGCCGCCCGAACGCGCTCAAGGACCTCTACGCGCCGGCGGGGCGGCGCCCGCCCGGCCGGCGCCCGCACGACGCTGTTCGAGCGCGGCCAGCGCGACGAGAAGCCCGGCGTGGCCGCGGCCCTCGACGCCTACCTGGGGCGCGCCGCCGCGGCCGGCGCGAAGGTGCTGCTGGTAGCGCGCAGCGGAGATG
>CAXUHK010000005.1:6175-13142 GCA_964250775.1 uncultured Acetobacteraceae bacterium
TTACGGCCTTGGTGCTGGTGCCGCGCGAGCGCGCGCGCGCGGAGGCCGGACAGGCCGACGCGGCGTTCGCCGAGGGTCGCGACGCCGGCCCGCTCCAGGGCATCCCGTACGCGCTCAAGGACATCTACGCGACGGCGGGGCTGCGCACGACCTGCCACTCCAACCTGCTGCGCGACCACGTGCCGGCCGCCGACTGCGCGGTGCAGGAGCGGCTGCGCGCCGGCGGCGGCGTGCTGCTGGGCAAGCTCGGCACGTTCGAGTTCGCGATCGGCGGCCCGAGCTTCGACCTGCCGTTCCCGCCGGCGCGCAACCCGTGGAACCCCGACCACTTCACCGGCGGCTCCTCGTCCGGGTCGGCGGCGGCGGTGGCCGGCGGGATGCTGCGGCTGGCGATGGGGTCCGACACCGGCGGCTCGATCCGCGGCCCGGCGGCGCTGTGCGGCACCGTCGGGCTGAAGCCGACCTACGGGCGCGTGTCGCGTCGCGGCGTGTTCCCGCTCGCCTACTCGCTCGACCATTGCGGCCCGCTGACCTGGAGCGTCGAGGACACGGCGCTCGCCATGCAGGTCATCGCCGGCCACGACCCGCTCGACCCCGCCTCGGCCGACGTCCCGGTGCCCGACTTCGTGGGACCGCTCGGCCGCGATCTCGCCGGCGTCCGGATCGGCTACACCCGCCGGTTCTACATCGAGAACCCGTTCCTGACCGGCGAGGCCACGCGCGCACTCGACGCCGCGGCGGCGCGGATGGCGACGCTCGGCGCCACCGTCGACGAGGTCGAGCTGCCAGCCTACGAACTGTTCGACGCTTGCGCGCAGGCCATCATGTTCGCCGAGGCCTTCGCGATCCACGAGCACGACCTCAAGACGCGCCCGCACGCCTATGGCCGCTACGGCTATCAGCGCCTGGTCTCGGGCGCCGTGCTCTCGGCCGCCGACCTGGTCCAAGCCCAGCGCCTGCGCCGCGAGTTGACGGCCGCCGTCAACCAGGGGCCGCTGCGCAGCCACCACGCCCTGCTGGCCCCCGCCGGCCTGGCGACCGCCGGTGCGTTCGCCGAGTTCGGGCCGGACGCCGCACGCTGGGCCGGCATGTTGACCAGCCCTTTCAACGTCACCGGCAGCCCGGCCCTGGCACTGCCGATCGGCTTCGGCGCCAACGGGCTGCCGCTCGGCGCGCAGCTCGTGGGGCGCCCGTTCAACGAGCCCACGGTGCTTCGCATCGCCGCCGCCTACGAGGCCGCGGCCGGGATCACCCAGCGGCGGCCTGCGGTCACGCTGGCGGACGCGGCGTGAGACAGCCAGCGCCTGACTTGCCGCAGGCCACGGATCGGCACACCCGACCTCACTCGAATTCCTGATCCGACACGCGGAGCCCGGCCCATGTCCATGAGCGAACTCCACTACCAGCCGCTGACGACGGTCGCGAGGCACATCGCGTCCGGGAACCTCTCCCCGGTCGAGGTCACGCGAGCCATCCTGGCCCGGATCGAGGCGCTCGATCCCGGCCTGAAATGCTACACTACCGTGACGGGCGAGCTGGCGCTCAGCCATGCCCGCACGGCCGAGGCGGAGATCGCGCAAGGACGCTACCGTGGTCCGATGCACGGCATCCCGATCGCGGTCAAGGATTTGTGCTTCACCAAGGGCATCAGGACCACCGGCGGCATGACCATCCATGCCGACTTCACGCCGACCCATGACGCGACGGTAGTGACGAAGCTGGCCCAGGCCGGCGCCGTCCTGCTGGGCAAGCTGCACATGACGGAGGGCGCCACCATCGAGCACCACCCGGATCTGCCCGAGCCGGTCAACCCGTGGAGGGCGGACCTCTGGACGGGCGTATCCTCGTCGGGGTCCGGCGTCGCGACGGCGGCCGGCCTCGCCTACGCCACCATCGGCTCGGACACCGGCGGCTCGATCCGCTTCCCCGCGGCCTGCAACGGCTTGACCGGGGTGAAGCCGACCTGGGGGCGGATCAGCCGCCATGGCATCTTCGATCTCGCCGCCACCTTCGACCATCTGGGACCGATGGCGCGGTCGGCCGGCGATGCGGCGGCCATGCTGCAGTGCCTGGCGGGATGGGACGCGAACGACACCACCTCGCTGTCGACGCCGGTGCCGGACTACCTGGCCGAGCTCGACGGCATCTACGGCGTGCGCGGCGTCAGGATCGGACTCGATTGGGACTATGCCGGCGCCGACGCCGACGCCGTCACCATCGGCCAGATCGAGCGGGCCGTGGCGGTGCTGGCCTCGCTCGGCGGCCTGCCGCGAGAGGTCGCGTTCCCTCCGGTCGAGACCCTGTTGCGCTACACCATGCCGATGGCGATGGCGGAGATGGCGGCGCACCACGAAGCCACCTATCCCGCGCAGGCCGAGAAGTACGGGCACTCGATCAAGACCGCCATGGAGATCGGCCGCAACGCCAGCAGCGTCGAGATCGGCAAGGGGATCATCGAGCGCGCCAAGTTCCGCGGCGCCGTCAGGCGGATGTTCGATGACATCGACCTGTTCGTCATGCCGGTGTTCCGCACCGGGACGCCGACCTGGGCGGAGGTGCGCGAGGCGGTCGCGACCGATTTCAACATCATCGGCAAGTTCACCTCGCCGTTCAACGCCACCGGGACGCCGACCGTCACCCTGCCCTGCGGCTACACGGAGGATGGCCGCCCGGTCGCCTTCCAACTTGCGGGAGCGCATGGTTCGGAGGCGCTGCTGCTGCGGGTGGCGCACGCCTACCAGCAGGCGACGGACTGGCACACCCGCCGACCGCCGGGCTACTGAGGGCTGCCCCGCCTTATCGCGGCAACTCGGGCCGGGCCATGGCGAACCACCTGCGCGCCGAGCTGGTCTTCGACGGAACTTGCCATCATCGCGCTTGCAGGTTGCCAACGAAGCGTCGAAGCTGCATCGCGGTTCTCGTCGCGCCATCGCGCCCCCCTTGCAAGGAGCAGGCACCTGGACACCTTCATGCCGGCGGCCACTTCCCTCGGAGTCGCCACCCATCCGCTCGACGCGCTCTCTGCCGCCGAGATTTCCCAAGTGACGGCCTTGCTTCGTCAACACTTCGACTGGGGCGAGGATCTGCGCGTCGAAACGATCGACCTTGACGAGCCGGCGAAGCAGGTCGTGCGAGAGTTCGTGCCCGGCGGTCCGATCGCCCGTTTCGCCCATTTCAACGTCTATCGCCGCGGCGTCGCAGGAGTCTGGCAGGGCCGCGTCGACCTCGCCAGCGGCACGGTGGCGGACACCGCGTTGCTCCCGGACGCGCGCGCGATGGTGGCCCTGGAAGAGGTGCTGCTGATCGAGAAGGCGGTGAAGGCCGATCCCCGCTTCCAGGAGGCGCTGCGCCGGCGCGGCCTCTTGGACGAGTTGGAACTGATGTGCGTCGATCCATGGACGGTCGGGGATTTCGGCTACGCGGACGAGCGGGGACGCCGCATCCTGAACTGCTTCGTATGGATGAGGTTGTTCCCGCTCGACAACTATTACGCCCACCCGGTCGAGGGCCTGCACGCCTTGATCGACCTCGCCACCCTCGAAATCCTGCGGGTCGACGACCATTTCGAGGCGGCGGGCGACTACATCCCCGTGCCGCGCACGGCGTTGAACTTCGACGGCGACGTGCTGACCCGTTTCCGCGGCCCTTCGGCTCCGCTCGACGTGGTGCAGCCGGCCGGACCGGGCTTCCACGTGGCCGGCCGCCGCGTGACCTGGGAGAACTGGGACTTCCACGTCGGCTTCAACGGCCGCGAGGGCCTGGTGCTCAACACGATCGGTTACACCCAGGATGGCGTTCGCCGGCCGGTGGTCTACCGGGCCTCGATCGCCGAGATGGTGGTGCCGTACGGCACGCCCGAGCGCAGCCACTACCGCAAGAACGTCTTCGACAGCGGCGAGATCGGCTTCGGCCGGCTGGCGAACGCGCTGTCGCTCGGCTGCGACTGCCTGGGCGTGATCCACTATTTCGATGCGGTGGTGCCGGACGTGTTCGGGGGCGCCCGGACGATCGAGAACGCCATCTGCCTGCATGAGGAGGATGCCGGCCTCGCCTGGAAGCACACCGACGTCCGCAACGGACGGGTCGAGGTACGGCGGGCGCGCAAGCTGGTGGTCTCGTCGATCTCCACGATCGGGAACTACGAGTACGCGTCGTACTGGTACCTGCACCAGGACGGCCGCATCGAGTACGAGATGAAAGCCACCGGGATCATCAACACCGCCGCCTGCCATCCGGGCCAGCCCGGGAAATACGGCACCGAGGTGGCACCCGGCGTGGTCGGCCACATCCACCAGCACGTCTTCTGCGCGCGCCTCGACATGGAGGTGGACGGGCCGAACAACACCGTCACCGAATGCGACACGGTGGCGCTGCCGACCGGGCCGGACAACCCTTACGGCAATGCCTTCCACATGGAGGAGCGGCCCCTCACCACCGAGCGCGCCGCCATCCGCGACGTGGATTTCTCCAGGATGCGCTATTGGCGGATCGTGAACACGGGGGCACGGAACTGGGTCGGCACGCCGACCGGCTACAAGCTGGAGGCGGGCTCCCCGGTGCAGCCCTTCACCGACCCCGACAGCCCGTCCGGCCGGCGCGGACGCTTCATCCAGCACCAGCTCTGGGTGACGCCCTTCGCGCCCGGCGAACGCTTCCCGGCGGGCGAGTTCGTGAACCAATCGGACGGCAGCGACGGGCTGCAGGCCTGGACTGCCCAGGACCGCCCCATCGAGAACACCGACATCGTGGTCTGGCACAGCTTCGGGTTGCACCATCTGCCCCGCCCGGAGGATCATCCGGTGCAGTCCTGCGTGGTCTGCGGCTTCAAGCTGATGCCGTCCGGGTTCTTCGACCAGAACCCGGTGATCGACCTGCCGCGCGAGAAGAACGCGGCGAGCTGCTGCGCATGATCGCCGCCAACGGCGTGCCGCGCCGCAGCCAGACGTAGAAGCTGGCGGCGGCGCGCGCGAGCGGGTTCCGGGCCAGCCTCATCAAGGCGGCGACAAGCCCGAGCGCCATGCCGATCGACATGGCGGCGCAGGTCAGCCACAGCGTCGTCCAGGCGCCGCAAAGCATGTACGGGCCTGGCAAGCATTCGAGGAAGCTGCTCCAGCTCCATGCAAGATGCACGTGCCGCGAAGCTGGGCCGCCATGAACGTGAAGATCGACGGCGCGCCCATCGTCGGCGAGCATCCGGGCACGCCGGGATTTTTCCAGGCGGTGCCCTCGAACGGCTACACGCTCGGGCCGACCATCGGGCAGCTCACGGCCGACCTCATCCTGCGCGGACGCGCCGACCGCGACCTGACGCCGTTCGCCGTCGAGCATTTCGGCCAGTTCCGATCCCGCCAAGCCTGCCATATAAAGCGTTGACAGCCCGGTTGGCGCTCCACCATCGTTTGTATGCCAACGGCATTTGGAGGCATCACATGCCTGTAGGCCTGACTCGCCGGCGCCTCGTCCGGACCCTCGGTTCGGGAGTTGGCCTCCTCGCCGGCGCCGGCGCCGGGTTCGTCCCGTGTGCGGCACGGGCCGCCGAGACGATCACCGTGCTGAACTGGCAAGGCTACGGCACCGACGAGGCCTGGGCGTTGAAGCTGTTCGCCGACCGGACCGGAATCACGGTCAAGCACGACTACTTCAACTCCGAAGAGGAGATGCTGACCAAGCTGCGCACCAATCCCGGCGTCTACGACGTGGTGCTGATCAACAGCGCGCGGACGACGCAGGCGGCGGGCGAAGGCCTGCTCGCCCCGATCGACCTGGCGCGGCTGCCGAACGCGGCGGCGCTGTCGCCGGCCCTGCGGGACAGCGCCAACTTCAAGCTGGCCGGCGCGACCTATGGCGTGGCCTGGCTGTGGGGGATCAACTCCCTCGCGGTGCGCGACGGCACGCACGGCAACCCCGGTAGGCTCGCGGCACTCGCCGATCCGGCATTCAGGAACCGGGTGGCGTTGTTCGACGACGCGGTCACGGCAATCGGGGTGGGCGCGCTGATGACCGGGCAGGACGTCAACAACCCGGCCGACATGAAGGCGGTGGCGCAGAAGCTGCGCGCCATGAAGCCGGACGTGAAGCTGCTGTGGTCCAGCGAGGACCAGTGGAACAAGAGTTTCGCCGCCGGCGAGTTCGACGTCTCGATCTACTGGTCCGGCGCCGTCGCCCGCTCGCGCAACATCCACAAGCTGCCGGTCAGCTTCGTCATCCCGCCCGAGGGGGCGATCGGTTGGCTGGATGGGTTGTCGTTGCCCAAGGGCAGCGCCAAGCAAGCGTCGGCGCTGCTGTTTATCGACTACATGATAGACCCGCAATTCTACCACAGATGGGCGACCGAGTTCGGCGCCCCCGCTTCGGCGAGCCAGGCGGCCATGCAGAGCCTGCCGGCCGACAACCTGAACCGCACCATCCACAAGCCGGACTACCTGACCAAGCTGAGCTTCATGGGGCCGCTGCCGGACGCGCGGCGGCAGGCGTTCCTCGACCTGTGGGAGGAGACCAAGGCCTACTATGCGAAATAGCGGCCGCGGGACCGCCGCGCTGCTCGTGCCGTCCTATGCCTGGCTCACGTTGGCGGTGTTCCTGCCACTGCTCGCAATGTTCGGTTTCAGCTTCCTGCATCAGGCGCCGTTCGGGGGCCGGCCGATCGTCCTCACGCTCGAGCACTACCTTGCGTTCGCACGCCGGCCGTATTTGCAGGGCATCGCCTGGACATCGCTGAAGCTCGGGTTTTGGACCACCGGGCTTTGCGCCCTGATCGGGCTGCCGGCCGCCGTGGCGCTGGCCCGCGCGACCACCGGCGGGGGGCGCCACGGGGGGGTGCGGCGGGGGCTGCTGGCGTCGCTGGAGGGGCACAGGATCACCCACGTCCTGGCGCGGCGGCCGGACCTGCGCTTTCCCCTGCCGGACCACTTCGCCGAACGCCTGGCCGGCGCGCGGGTGGACCGGCTCGACCGGCGGGCCAAGTACC
>CAXUHK010000005.1:13152-29725 GCA_964250775.1 uncultured Acetobacteraceae bacterium
CGCCTGGTGTTCGCTGAAGCGCGGGTTTTGGACCAGCGGGCTTTGCGCGGTGAGCGGGGTGCGGGCCGCGGTGGCGCTGGCCCGCGCTACCAGCGGCTGGTCGCGACAGGTGCTGTTCCTGCTGGTCATCCTGCCGTTCTGGACCAACGGCCTGGTGCGGGTCTTCTCCTGGACCATGGTGCTGCGGGAGGGCGGCATCGTCGACGCGTTGGTGCGCGTCGTGGCGCCCGGCGCCGGGTCGGTCAGCATCCTGTACACCCAGCCGGCCATCGTCATCGGCCTGGCGCACGCCTACCTGCCCTACATGGTGCTCACCTGCTACCTGTCGGTCTCCGCGATCCCGGACGAGGTGGTCGACGCGGCGCGCAGCCTGGGCGCCCGCGCCCCGGTGGTGTTCGCCAAGGTCATCTTGCCGCTTGCCATGCCGGGGCTGGTGTCCGGGTCGATCCTGATCTTCGTCCCGGTGATCGGCAGCTTCATGGAGCCGCGCATCCTCGGCGGGCGCGCCGGTTTCACCATGGGCATGGTGATCGAGGACCAGTTCACCCAGAGCTTCAACTGGCCGCTGGGGGCGGCGCTGTCGTTCATCATGCTCGCGATCGTGCTGGCGATCTTCGCCGCCTGCTCCGGGGCGCTCGCGCGGGTCGGGACGACGCAGTGACGCAGACCGGGCGCGCCTACCTGCTGCTGGTCATCGCCTTTCTCTACCTGCCGATCGTCGTCATGGTGGCGATGGCGTTCAACGCCTCCGAACTCTACGCGCTGCCGTTCCAGTTCTCATGGCACTGGTTCGCCGCCCTTGCCGGCAACGACAAGCTGCTGGCGGCCAGCCGCAACAGCGTGGTCCTGGCACTGGCGACCTCGGTGGTCGCGACCGCGCTGGGCACGATGGCGGCGCTCGGGCTCGGCCGCGGCACGTTCCGCGGCCGTTCGCTGCTGCAGATCCTGCTGCTGCCGCCGATCGCGATCCCCTGGCTCATCACCGGCACCGCGATGCTGATCTTCTTCTTCTGGACCGGCATCGGCCGCGGCTTGCACGCCATGCTCATCGGCCACGTCGCACTCGCCATCCCGTATGTCGTGCTCGTGGTCGGCACTGGGCTGCGGACCTTGAGCGACGAGTACGAGGACGCGGCGATGAGCCTGGGCGCCACGCCGTTGCGGGCGTTCTTCGCGATCACCCTGCCGCTGCTGGCCGGCAGCATCGTGGCCAGCGCGCTGTTCGCGTTCGCGGTCTCGCTCGATCAGTTCGTGGTCTCGTATTTCCTCGCCACCCCCGGCGTGTCGACGCTGCCGGTCGAGATCTATTCCGCCATCCGCAAGGGCTTCACCCCGGAGATCAACGCCGTCTCGGCGATCCTGCTGGCGGTGTCGGTGGCATTGGTGTTCGGCTTCGCGGCGCTGTCCAATGTCGGAGGCGTGCGTGGCCACCGAAGTTGAGACGATCGGCGTCACCAAGGACTACGCCGGCCTGCGCGTCCTGCAGGACGTGACCACGCGGTTCGCGGCGGGACGGTTCACCAGCCTGCTCGGCCCGTCCGGCTCCGGCAAGACGACGTTGCTGCGCATCCTGGCGGGCTTCGTGGTCCCCGATGCCGGGACGGTGCGGATCGGCGGCGAGGACGTGACCGGCGTCCCGGTGTGGCGGCGGCGGATCGGCATGGTGTTCCAGTCGTACGCGCTGTTCCCGCACATGACGGTCGAGCGCAACGTCATGTTCGGCCTGAACCGGCGCGGCGTGCGCGGGCAAGCGGCCTCGCGCGAGGTCGCCCGCGCGCTGGAACTGGTGCGGCTGGACGGGTTCGGGGAGCGCCGCCCGAAGCAGCTTTCCGGCGGGCAGCAGCAGCGCGTGGCGCTGGCCCGCGCCATCGTCACCCAACCCAGCGTGCTGCTGCTCGACGAGCCGCTGTCGGCGCTCGACCGGCGACTGCGCCAGGAGATGCAGGTGGAGCTGCGCCGCATCCAGCGGGAGAGCGGACTTACCACCATCCTGGTCACGCACGACCAGGAGGAGGCGCTGACGCTGTCCGACCGGATCGCCATCCTCGACCGCGGGCGGATCGTGCAGGAAGGCGCGCCCGCCAGCATCTACGAACAGCCGCGCACCCGGTTCGCCGCCGCGTTCCTGGGCGACGCCAACTTCCTCGCCGGGAGGGTGACGGCGGGAGAGCTCGAAGTGCCGGGCGGCCTGATCCGCGCCGCCACGCCGCTGCGAGGAGCAACCGCCACGGTCGCGGTGCGGCCGGAGAAGGTGTCGATGCTGCCCGCGGCCTCCCCCGCCGAGGGTGGCGAGAACCGGCTGCCGGCCACGGTGCGCGGCGTCGTCTACGCCGGTGCCGCGTCCACCTATCTGCTCGACTGCGCGGCGGCGGTGTTGAAGGTGTTCGCGCAGAACCGCGACGCGGCACTCCCGGTTGCCGGGCAGGAGGTCGTGCTGTCGTGGTCGCCGCGCCACACCATCCCGGTCGAGGACTGACATGCTGCCGCACGGACCGCTCGGGGCCGACACCGCGCATCTCGCGATCGACATGCAATCGATGTTCGCAGCCGGCCCGTGGCGCGTGCCGGGCCTCGCCGGCATCGTCCCGCGCGTGGCAGCCATCGCGCGGCGCTGGCCGGAGCGGACGACCTTCACCCGTTTCGTCGTCCCGCGCACCGCCGCGCACGCGGCCGGAGCCTGGCGGCGCTACTACGAGTCCTGGCCGGATTTCACCGGCGATGCCGTCGTGGTCGACCTGGTGGCCGAACTGTCGCAACTCGCCGTCGGCGAACTCCTGGACAAGGCCGGCTATTCGGCGTTCGGCTGCGGCGAACTGCACGCGCGGCTACAGGCGCAGGGTGTCACGACGGTCATCGTGACCGGCGTGGAGACGGATGTGTGCGTGTTGTCCAGCGTGCTGCAGGCGGTCGACCTCGGCTACCGCGTCGTCGTCGCCACCGACGCCACCGCGAGCGGCTCGCAAGCCGGGCACGAGGCCACGCTGGCGCATGTCCTGGGCCGGCTCGACCAGCAGGTGGAGCTTGCCGCGACCGCAAGCATCCTGTCCGCCGCCGGCTGATGCTGCGCCATGCCACGATCCCGATGGCGCGTGCCTGGAACACCTGGTCCGCGCGCCCGGCGGAGATGGTTTTCCTGCCGCTCGGCGTGCGGGTGACGCCGGCGGCCTACGCCGACAGCACGCGACGGGCGACGCTGTTCCCGGCCGGCGAGGCGGTGACGCTCGGCCGCCACGCGATCGACGCCGGCACGGTCGAGCTGGCGCTCCGCCACGCCGGCACCGTCGTCGACTGGTCGTACCGCAAGGCGGGACCGTTCGACCTGGTGGGATCGTGGGGCACGCGCACGCTCGGCGAATGGGGGCTGCGGTTCTGGGTCAACCTGTGCCTGTCGTCGGAGGGCGGCGAGGCGGCGCGCTACGACCCGGCCACGCGGTCGGCGACGGTGCGGGTGGGCACCCGGTGCGTCGCGCTCGCCTGCGACGAGCCAGTGCAGGTGACGGGCCATGCCCGCCTCGCCGCGCTGGTCGACGACTACGAGGCGCACGGCTACTTCCACCTCGGGTCGCGGGCGCAGGTGGCACCGGTCATCGCGTTGCGCTTCAACCTGGAGATGAACCGCGGCGGCCGCTTCGCCGTCGCGGTGGCCGACCGGGAGGACATCGCCGTCGCCCGGGCACGGGCGTTGCTCGCCGCCGGGGTGCCCGAGCCGGCGCTGCCGGAGCAGACCGGCGCCTTCCACGGCGCGTTGGACGCGGTGCGCGACGTGACGGCTTGGCTGACGCTGTGGGACGAGGTGAACGCCCGCCCGGCGACCTGCATCAGCCGCAACTGGAACCTGTCGAAGTTCGGCGGCTTCGGCGTCTGGCTGAACGACCAGCTCTACGCGGCGCTGATGGCGTCGTTGCTCGATCCCGAACTGGCGCGCGAGAACCTGACCGTGGCCCTGGCCAGCGCCACGCCGCAGGGCAACCTCGCGTGCCTGCTGACCGCCAACGATGCTTGGGTCGACCGCACGCAACTGCCGATCGGCGCGTTCGTCGTCTGGCTCGCGCACCTGCGCGGCGGCGACATCGGGCTGCTGCACGCGGCCTACGACACGCTGGCGCGCAACCATGCGTGGTGGTGGGAGACGCGCGACCCGGACCGGCGCGGCCTCGCCTCGTACGGGACGTCCGATGTCGGGGACGCGCTGTACCGCGGCACGTCCTTCGGCGCGCGCAACGAGTCCGGGATGGACAACTCGCCCATCCACGACGAGGCCGAATACGATCCCGTCACCCGCACGCTGACCACGCTCGACGTCGGACTCAACAGCCTGCTGGCGTTGGACGCCGAGATGCTGGGGCTGATCGCGGCCTCGCTGGGCCGCGCCTCGGCCGTCGCGCATCGCCGGGTGGCGGCGGCGGTCCGTGACCGGGTGCGGACCGAGTTGTGGGACGAGTCGCGGAACATCTTCGCCAACCGCCTGCGTTCGGGAAAGTTCGTGCGCAGCGTCGGACCCACCAGCTTCTTCCCGCTGGTCTGCGGCGCCGCCGACGCCACGCAGCTCGATCACCTGCTGCGGCACCTGCGCGACGAACGCACCTTCGCGGGCGCGTTCGTGCTGCCCGGCACGGCGCGCGACGATCCGGCGGCATCGGACAACGTGTACTGGCGTGGACGCGTCTGGCCGCCGCTGAACTACCTCGTCTGGCAAGGGCTGCGGCGCAACGGCCGCCGCGTCGAGGCCACGCGCCTCGCCGCGGCCAGCATGGCGCTGTTCCGCGGCGCCTGGGACGAGCGGCGGCTGTGCCCGGAGAACTACAACGCCGAGACCGGCGAGCCTCTCGACCAGCCTGACACCGAGGGCTTCTACGACTGGGGCGCGCTGATGCCGACGATGGGCGTCTGCGAGGTCATGGACGTGACGCCTTGGGCCGGCTGGGAGTTGTGCAACGACGGCACCGCGTTGCGGCTCGGGCCGGTGCAGAGCCCGGCGGGCGCAGTCAGCGTCGCGGTCTCGGACGGCGCCCTGGTGCTGACGCGCGGCCAGGACGTGCTGCTGAGGACGACGCTGACCGGCCGCCTGACCCATTTCCACTGGACCGACCGGCTGGTGTCGCTGCGCCTGCCCGCGACCGTCACGCCAGCGGCGGCGTTGGCGTTCCCGGCCCTCGCGTCGGATCGCGTGATGATGGTCCGAGTGGGCGAGCGCGCCGCGAGGTGGGTGGCGTCGGACGATGGACTGGCGATCGTCGACCTCGCCGCCTCGGACGGCGGCGCCTGCGTCACCGTCGTGCTCGGCTGAACATCACTTCAGCCGTTCCATCAAGCGGCGCAGCACCACCCGCTCCGCCTCCGTCAGCGGGGCCACCGTCTCCAGGCTGATCGCCCGCGCGCGGTCGAAGTTGCGCGACGTCACCTGCCGCCCGGCCGCGGTCAGGTCGACCAGCAGCTTGCGGCCATCCGCCGGGTCCGGCAGCCGGGCCGCGAGGCCGCGCTTGGCGAGGCGGTCCACGATGTCCTTGATCGTGGCGCCGTCCATCGACACCGCGCGCCCGAGCGCCGTCTGCGAGGTGGCGCCGATCTCGTGCAGCCGCGCCAGCACCGCCCACTGCATCGGCTTCAGCCCGTCGCCGATCAGGGTCGCGAAGATGGTGTTGTGCCGCTGGCTGACCTGCCGCAGCACGTAGCCGATCTGGTCGTCGAGCCGGTAGTTCAGCGCAGCCCGTCCCGCCCCTCGATGGCACTCGCGGCCAGGCCGCCGACGCGGGCATGGACGCGCCCGCCGGTGGTCATGACCAGCGCCAGCGCGATCTCGTCGGCGCGCGGGCCGTCGGCCACGCCCACCTCCATCGCGTCGAAATGGCTGCGGACGTAGGAGGCGTTGACATGGGTGATCGGCACGTCGAGCCGGGCGCCGGGACCGCCGACCTTCTTCGCCGAGGCGACGATGGCCTTCGCGTCGCCCAGCACCGCCCGCATCGCGTAGCCGCCCGGCACGTGCCACAGCGCGCCATGCTCCAGCTCGCCCGCGCTGCCCACGATGGCGCCCTTGCCATAGCCCTCGACCACGGCCGGGTCGCCGCCCAGGGCCAGCACCAGCGCTTGCGCCAGTTCGAGGCCGAGCGGCTCCAGCGTCTTCATGAAGAACGCGATGTCCTCGACGTAGCGGCCGGCGAACGGGTTGGCGATCACGCCGATCGCCGCGGCGCGCCGCACCGGCGCCGTGCGGCGGGGACCGCCCTCGTGGAAGATCTCCTCGACCGTGACGATGCGCTTGCGGAGTTCGACGTCAGGCATGGGCGTGTTCCGGTTGCCGCGTGTGGTGCGGGGTCGTGGCGGTGGCCAGGCTGCGGCCCTGAAGATGCAGCGCAGCAGAGATGATTTCGCCGGAGGCCACCAGTGCCTCGGCGCGGCGCAGGCCGCGCGCCAAGGCGTCGTCGACCTCGTGCCGTGGCAGCGCCGCCACGTCACAGGTGACGAGAATGTCGCCGAGGTCGCTGTTCGCCCGCAGCGTGCTGGCCGGACGACGGAGGATGCCGGGATGGCCTGGCAGGTCGACGGCGTTGGCGACCACCGTGGCCGCCGCGTCGGCTGCGGCGGCGGTTCGCGCCAGCACCGTCGCCGCGTCGGCGATGCCGCGCGAGAAGCTGCGGCCATGCCGCCCGCTGGTGGCGATGCCGCGCACGGGGTCGGTCTCGGCGATGACCAGGCTGCCGAACAAATCGGGGCGATGCGGGTCGGGACGGGAGACCATGCCGACGGTCAGGCTCCGGCCGGCCGCCAGGTGCAGTGCTATGTCGCCGCCGTTGTTGACCCAGGCGCGGGTGAGCGGGGCCGCCTGGGTCATGCTCGCCAGGACCGCCTCGGCCACCGCGCCGGCCACCGCCGCCATCGGCGTGATGAAGCCGAAGCGCGCGAAGGGCGTCACGGCCGCGCGCATCCGGCGGGCGATCGCGCCCTCGGGCCAGGGTGCCGCCGGCGCCCGGAGCAACGGCAGTTCGGCGCAGAGACGGTCGAGCACGCCGGCGAAGCCGCGCGCCGCCGCCCGGTACGCGGCGGCAACGGCGTCGGGCGCGCCCTCGGCCAGCAGGATCAGGTCGATCGGCCCGTCCTGCAGGTGCAGGCGCGGCGTCCGTCCCGGCAGCACGCGCGCCGTGGCCCTCATCCGGGTGGCGTCCAGGGCCAGGGGTTCCCCGCATCCGGCGCCACGCGGCGGGCGGCCGAACCGAACGCCAGCGACGCCGCGGGCCGCACATGGTCCATGTGCCCGCCCATCGCCGCGTACCGCGCGAGCGGCATGGTGAACTCGACCGGCGCCACCAGGGCGGGCGTCGGCACCGAGCCGAAGGCGTTCGCCGGCAGCCGCGTGACGTCGACCATGAAGGTGATGCCGCCGCCGGGCCAGCGATAGGTCGGAGCGCCGCCGCAGGTCAGGCGCGTGACGCCCTCGGACACGGCGCGCGTCAGGCGCACCGGGTTGTCGGTGACGCCGGCGCGCAGCGAGCCGCCGGCGCCGCCCACGAACAGCACGCTGCACAGCGCCGGCTCGCAGTTCTCGGCGATGCGCCCGACCGACCGCGCCAGCGCCTCGGGCATCAACTTCGCGACCGGCCGCAGCGCCTCGTCCAGCTCGTAGTACGCCGCGTGCTCGCCGGTGGTGCCGACCATCAGCATCCGCGTCCCGGCGCGCGCGTGCCTGGGATCGAACGGCTCCAGGATCGCGAGCGGGTCGGCGATGTCGGTGCCGCCCCAGCCGGTGCCGGGCCGCGCCACCTGGAAGTAGCGGCCCGGCGTCGAGCGCCGGCCGCGCAGCCGGATGCCGGTGGCCGGGATGCCCAGCAGCTTGCCCGCCTGGTGCTCCGACAGCACGCCGGTGATGTGGTCGTCGACCACCACCACCTCGTCGACCGCGCCTAGCCACTGCCGCGCGAACATGCCGATGGTGGCCGAGCCGCAGCCGACCCGCATCCGCTCCTCCGGCACGCCGCCCACCACCGGCGCGCGGCCGGCCTGGACGAGCACGGTGGCGCCGTCATCGACGACCAGTTCCACCGCGCGGCCGTTCGAGAGGTCGAGCAGCGTCTCGCAGGTGACGCGACCCTCCCGCTTGCCCCCGCCGGTCAGGTGGCCGACGCCGCCCAGCGAGAGCATCTGCGAGCCGTATTCGGCGGCGGTCACATGACCGACCGGCTCGCCTTGGGCGCGCACCAGGGCACGCTCCGGTCCCAGGTGGCGGTCGGTGTCGATCTTCACCTTGACGCCGCAGTAGCTGAAGATGCCTTCGGTCACGACAGTCACCATGTCGACGCCGTCGACCTCGGCCGAGACGATGAACGGCGCCGGCTTGTAGTCCGGATAGGTGGTGCCGGCGCCGATCGCGGTGATGAATGTCTCTGGCGAACAAACGAGATTGCGGTCCCACTCGGCGTCGAACGGCACCACGGCGCCGCCACTCGCCACCGTCCGCTCCAGCAGCACCAGCGGGTCGACGCGCACCAGCACGCCGTCCGCGTTGGCGTAGCGGTCGCAGGCGCCGGCGGCCCCGGGACGGATGTTGCACATCACCGGGCAGGCGTCGCAGCGCACGGTGCCGGCGGCGGCGCTCATGGCGCGCGCAGCCGCGCGATGCGGGCGTCGAGCCCGAGCCAGGCCGGCTTGCCCGGCGCGTACTGGCGGCGCAGGAAGCCGATCAGGTCCGCCAGTTGCGCGTCGTCCAGAGTCGCCGCGAAGCCGGGCATCGCTCCGAGATGGCTCAGCGCGGGCGCCTGGATGCCGGCGAGCACGGTGCGGATCAGGTTGTCCGGGTTGGCGCTGTGCAGGTTGCTGTTGAACGCCAGGTTCGGCCGCACGCCGAACTGCGGCGCGCCTCCGCTCTCGTGGCAGGCGGCGCAGGCGCCCTGGTAGATGCGCGCTCCCGACCCACCCGAGATGCGCATCGCGCCCGTCGTCGCCGCCGCGACCTCGGCGGCCATGCGGGCCTCGGTCTCGGGCGTGGGTCCGTCGGCGGCCAGGTAATGCGCCATGGCGCGCAGATCGGCGTCCGGCACGGCGGCCAACTCACGGACGACGGCCGCCATGTTGCCCGCCGCCGGGCCGTGCAGGGACGCGAAGCCGGTGCGCAGGTAGGCGAACAGCTCGGCCTCGCTCCAGGGGATCGGGGCGTGGGACGGTCCCCGCAGCGGCGGCGCCTCCCACCCGTCGGCGACCGCGCCGCCGAGATCTCGCCCCGCGCGCTCGGCGCCGAGGACGTTGCGCGCCGTATGGCAGCCGCCGCAATGGCCGAGGCCCTCGACCAGGTAGGCGCCGCGGTTCCACAGCTCGGATCGCGAAGGGTCCGGCGCGTAGGTCCCCGGCCGGTGGAACAGCACGTTCCAGCCTGCCATCAACGGCCGCAGGTTGAACGGGAACGGCAGCGCCGTCGCCGGCGCCACGGAGCGGACTGGCTGCCGGGTCATCAGGTAGGCGTAGAGCGCCTGCAGGTCGGCGTCACTGGTCCGGCTGAAATGGGTGTACGGCAGCGCCGGATAGAGGTGGCGTCCGTCGCGGCCGATCCCCTGACGCAGGGCACGCTCGAACGCCGCATAGGACCAGGTGCCGATCCCGGTCTCGGCGTCGGGCGTGATGTTCGGCGTATGGACGATGCCGAACGGCGTGCGCAGGCCCAGCCCGCCCGCGTAGGCCGCGCCGTCCGTCGCGGTGTGGCACACGGCGCAGGCCCCCAGGCCCGCGAGCGCCCTGCCCCGCGCGACGGCGGCGGCGGAATACAGCGAGGCGTCGGGCGGCGCCACCGGGGCGATGGCCGCGTGCAGCGGCAGCGCCATCGCCGCGAGACCCGCGACACCGGCGCCGAGCGACGCCCAGAACCCGCGCCGGACGGCCTTGGGCGGCGGCGCGGGGCCGATCCCGGCCGCAAGCAGGCCGCCGCGCACCCGCTCCGGGGTGAACGGCACTTCGCGGAACCGCACGCCGGTCGCGTCGTAGATCGCGTTGGCGATGGCCGCAGCACTCGGCACCGAGGCGGACTCGCCCACGCCCAGCGGCGGCTGGTCCGGCCGCGGCAGCATCAGCACATCGATCGCCGGCACCTCGGGGAAGGTGACGATGGGGTAGACGCCCCAGTCGCGGGTCGCGACGGCGGTGCCGGTGAACGCCACCTCCTCCTTCAGCGCGCGGCTGACGGACTGGATGACGTTGCCGTGGATCTGGTGGCGCACCCCGTCGGGGTTGACCACCAGGCCGGAATCCTGGCCGACCGTCACATGCGTGACCGCGACCTCGCCGGTCGCCTTGTTCACCGCGACGTCGGCGACCCAGGCCGACCAGGCGGCGCCGGTGCCGGGGAACTTGCCGTGGACGTACAGCGCGTAGGCGAAGCCGCGACCGCGCAGCACGTCGCCCTCGCCGCCGGCGCTGCCAGGTTCGGTGCGTGGCTGCCACTGGGCGCGCTCGGCCGTGGCATGGACCAGCGCCACCGCGCGCGGGTCCTTCAGGTGGCGCAGCCGGTACTCGACCGGATCGACGCCGGCCGCCGCCGCCGCCTCGTCGATCCAGGATTCGTGCGCGAAGCTGTTCGGCAGCGCCGAGACGCCGCGCAGCCAGGACGCGCGCACGATCGGCACCATGTCGTGCGCGACGACGCGCAGGTTCGCGTAGTCGTAGGGCGGAATGGCGGTGCGGTCGCCCATCTCGAACACCGCGGCTGTCGGCGGGATGGCCCCGGTCAGCAGCGCCGCCAGGATCGGCGCGCCGTTGGACGGGTAGCGCACCGAGAAGTCGTAGCCGACGACCTCGCCCGCCGGGTCCAGGCCGCCGCCCACCTCCATGAGCTGGGCGGCGCCCTTCGGCTCCCAGGCGTGTTCCTGCTCGCGCGTGAGCTGCACCCGCACCGGGCGCCCGACGGCGCGCGACAGCAGGGCGGCGTCCGCACCCACGTCGTCGGCGCAGTTGCGGCCGTAGCAGCCGGCGGCCTCCATGCGGACGACCTCGACGCGATCCACCGGAAGTTGCAGCAGGCCGGCGAGGTCGGCGTGCAGCGCGTGCGGGTTCTGCGTGCCGGACCACACGGTAAGCCCATCCGGGTGGAAATCCGCGACCGAGCAGGAGGGGCCGATCGAGCCGTGCAATTGGTACGGCCAAACGTAGGTGCGCGGCATCGGCTGAGCGGCGCCAGCGATGGCGGCGGTGGCGTCGCCGCGATCCAGCAGCAGCCGCCTGGTGCTGCGATTGGCGCGCAAGGCGGTCTCGATCTGGGCCAGGCCCGGCAGCGCGGGCGTCGGCTTCCACGACACCTTCAGGCGCTGGGCGGCCAGTGCCGCGTGCTCCTCCCGCTCCGCCACGATGCCGATGAAGTCGCCGATGACCACGACGGCCACGATGCTAGGGATGCCGGCCAGCGAAGCCTCGTCCACCGTGAGCAGGCTGGTGCCGACGAAGGCGCCGCTGTCCAGCCCGGCATAGGGCGGCCGCACCACCCGGCCGTGCAGCATCCCGGGCACGCGCATGTCGTGCACGTAGGTGAGTTGGCCGGTCGCCTTGGCCGGCAGGTCGACGCGCGGCACCGGTTGCCCCACGACGCGATGCTCGGCCACCGGCCGCAGCGGCGCGGCGTGGTCGATCCGCAGCACGATGCGCGAGCCGGCGACCAGCTCGCCACAGCCGACCGAGCGGTTGTCCCCAGCGGGCGGCAGCACCACGCCGTCCTCGACGCGCAGCTCGGAGGCGGCCACGCCCAGCCGTTCGGCGGCGAGCCCGACCAGCGCCTGCCGCGCGGTCGCGGCGGCGTGGCGCAGCGGGATCGCCGCGACCTGGAAGGTTTCGCTCGCGATGGTGGCGCCCTGGTTGGGGGTGCGCGCCGGGTCGCCCAGCACGACCGTCACGCGGTCGAAGGCCACTTCCAGTTCCTCGGCGACGATCTGCCCGAGCGCCGTGCCGATGCCGGTGCCGAGGTCGACATGGCCGTTGAACGCCGCGACGCGGCCGTCCGCGCCGAGCGTGACGAAGACTTCCACGTCGTCCCCGCCGGGCAGGTCGCGCACCACGAGCAGCACGTCGGTCACGCCGCGACCGCCTCGGCGGCGCGCAGGGCCGCGCGCATGATTTCCACATGCGCGCCGCAGCGGCACAAATTGTGGCGCAGCGCCCCGCGCAGCGTGCCCTCCGCCGGATGCGGGTCGCGCCGCAACAAGGCCGTGACCGTCATGATCATGCCGTTCAGGCAGTAGCCGCATTGCGCGCCCTGCTCGGCGATGAACGCCGCCTGCACCGGATGCGGCGCCGCCGCCGAGCCCAGGCCCTCCAGCGTCGTGACCTCCCGACCTTCGGCCAGCACCGTCGGCAGGCAGCAGCTTCGTGCGGCGAGGCCGTCGATCAGCACCGTGCAGGCGCCGCATTCACCCAAGCCGCAGCCGTATTTCGGCCCGTTCAGGGCCAGGTCGTTGCGCAGGATGAACAGCAACGGCGCCCGTGGGTCGAGCTCCAACCGATGCGCCCTCCCGTTCACCCGCAGCGAGACAGCGCGCGTCACCGGCCCGGAGGATACCAGCACGAGGGTTGCATCTCCTTAGTACACGAACGATCCTGTTGCCGGTTGCCGAACCGTGTCAACGCCAATTCCGCAGGAGCTTCGCCCATGGGCCGATGCGTGGCCGGGATCGACGTAGGGGGCACCTTCACCGACCTGCTGCTGCTCGAGGAGGACGCGGCGGGCCGGCGCGTCCGCTTCGCCAAGGTGCCGAGCACCACCGCGAACCAGGCCGAGGGCGTGCTCCAGGCGATCGGCGCGGCCGGCGTCACGGCGGCCGACCTCGACCTCGTGATCCACGGCACGACGGTCACGACCAACGCCCTGCTCGAACGCAAGCTGGCACGGGTCGGGCTAATCACCACGGAGGGCTTCCGCGACACGCTGGAACTCGGCCGCCGCACCCGCCCACGGCCGTACGGGATGTTCGGCGTGTTCGAGCCGCTGGTGCCGCGCGACCTGCGGCTTGAAGTGTCCGAGCGCATGAACGCCTCGGGCGAGGTGGTGACGCCGCTCGACGAAGCGGCGGTGCAGGTGGCGGTCCGGCGATTGCTGGACGCGGGCTGCGAGGCGCTGGTGATCCATTTCCTGCACTCCTACGCCAACGCCGCCCACGAGCGCCGCGCCGGCGAGATCGCGTCGCCGCTGTGGCCGAACGCCTATGTCACCCTCGGCCACGCGTTGCTGTCGGAGTATCGGGAGTACGAGCGCGGCACCACGGCGTCGGTCAACGCCGCGGTGCAGCCGGTGCTGGACCGCTATCTCGATCGCCTGGCCCAGGGCCTGCGCCGGGACGGGTTCGTCCATGACCTGCTGGTGATGAACGGCAATGGCGGCACGGTCGCCGCCAGCCTGGCGTCGCGCGAGGCCGCCAAGACGGTGATGTCCGGCCCCGCCTCCGGCGTCATCGCCGCCGCCGCGACGCTCGCGCAATCCGGGGTCGGCGACGCCGTGACCTACGACATGGGCGGCACCTCGACCGACGTGGCGCTCATCACCGGCGGGGCGCCCGAAGTGTCCGCCGAGCTGACGGTCGACTACGGGCTGCCGATCCACGTGCCAATGGTCGACGTGCGCAGCATCGGCGCCGGCGGCGGCTCCATCGCCTGGCTCGACGCGGCGGGGATGCTGCGGGTCGGACCGGAGAGCGCCGGCTCCACGCCCGGCCCGATCTGCTACGGGCGCGGCGGCCTGCGTCCCACCGTCACCGACGCCAACCTCGTGCTGGGCCGCCTCGACCCCGCCCGGCTCACCACGGCGCGGGCGCCGGTGACGGTCGAGGCGGTGCGCGCCGTCTTCGAGATGGCACTCGCCAAGCCGCTGCGCCTGTCGGTCGACGACGCGGCGGCGGCGGTCGTGGCCCTGGGCAACATCCACATGGCGGGCGCGATCCGCATGGTGTCGCTGTCGCGCGGCCGCGACCCGCGCGACCTGACGCTGTTCGCCTTCGGCGGCGCCGGCCCGCTGCACGCGGCGGCGCTGGCGGCGGAACTCGGCATCCCGGAGGTGCTGGTCCCGGCACGGCCGGGCCTGACCAACGCGCTGGGCTGCCTGGTCGCCGACCTGCGGCAGGATTTCGTCAACACGCTGAACGCGGCGCTGGACACGGTCGAGATGGCGCAGGTGCATCGGGTGCTGGCCGAGCAGGCCGCGCGCGGCGTCGCGGTCAACGCCGCGCAGCAGGGCGAGGTCGAGGCCACCGAGACCCGCCATTCGGCGGACATGCAGTTCCGCGGCCAGACGCATCTTATCCGCGTCGCGATCCCGGACGCGGCGGCGAGCCGCGAGACGCTGCAGGCGGGGTTCGAGGCGGCGTATTTCGCGCGCTTCCAGATCCGGATGCCGGAAATCCGCGCGACGCTGGTGAACCTCAACACCACCGTCATTGGCCGCCGCAAGCCGTTCCCGGTCGCGGCCCTGCTCGACCCGCCGACCGAGGCGGCGGCGCCGGCGGGATCGCGGCCGGTGTTCGCCGGCGGGCGCTGGGCGCGGACGCCGGTCTACGCGCGCGAGGCGCTGCCGGCCGGTGCCACGCTGGCCGGCCCCGCCGTGATCGAGCAAGCCGACGCCACCACCTTCGTCGAACCGGGCGCGCGCCTGCGCGTGGACGCGATCGGCAACCTGCGGATCACCGTCGCAGGACCAGGCGCATGAGCATCGACCCGCTGACGCTGGCGGTGATCGAGGCCGGGCTGCAGCAGGTCTGCAACGAGATGGACCTCGCCTTCTCGCGCGCCGCCTTCTCGCCGGTGATCGCCGAGGCTGACGACCGCTCCGACGGCATCTACGACCGCGACACCGGCGCGCTGATCGCCCAGGGCGAGCTTGGCCTGCCGGTGTTCGTGGGCGTCATGCAGGCCTCGACCGGCGAGATCATCCGCCTGATCCGCGAGGGCCGCGTGGCGGCGCCGGAGCCGGGCGACATCTACATCGTCAACGACCCGTACCTCGGCGGCACGCACCTGATGGACGTGCGTTTCGCCATGCCGTTCTTCCACGACGGCGCGCTGTTCTGCTGGTTGCAGAACACCGGGCACTGGCCCGACACCGGCGGCATGACCCCGGGCGGCTTCTCCGCGCGCGCCACCGAGTCCGAGCAGGAAGGGCTGCGGCTGCCGCCGGTGAAGCTGTTCAAGCGGGGCACGCTGGACCGGGAGATCCTCTCGATCATCCTGTCCAACATCCGCGTCGCCGACCAGCGCATCGGCGACATCCGCGCGCAGGAGGCGGCATTGCGCGTCGGCGAACGACGGCTGGGCGAGTTGCTCGGCCGCTACGGCGCGGACGCGGTGGAGCGCGTCATCGCCGAGATGCGGGTGCGCGCCGCCAGCCTCATGCGGGCCAAGCTGGCCGCGGTGCCGGACGGTCGCTACGACAGCGAGGCTTTCGTCGACTCCGACGGCGTCGTGGACGAGCCGCTGCGCATCGCGCTCGGCATGAGCAAGGCGGAAGGCGCGCTGACGTTCGACTTCTCGCAGTCGAGCGCGCCCTGCCGCGGGCCGATGAACTCGGTGTTCGCGACCACGCTGTCATCCGTCTACCTCGCGGTGCGGCACGTCTTTCCGGACGTGCCGCTGAACGCCGGCGGCTTCGAGCCGCTGCGCGTCATCCGGCCCGAGGGCACCTTCCTCGACGCCCGCTATCCGCGCCCGGTCTCCGGCTGCGCCGCCGAGGTGTCGCAGCGCATCGCCGAGGCGGTGTTCCTGGCGCTGGTGCAGGCGGTGCCCGCACTGGTCACGGCGGCGCCCGCCGGCTCGTCGGGCAACTTCGCCCTGGGCGGCTACGACCCCGACAAGGGCGCCGCCTACGTGATGTACCAGATTTCCGGCGGCGGCTATGGCGGCAACGCGCTGTACGACGGCCTGAGCAACGGCTGCTCGACCATCGGCATCTCCAAGACCGCGCCGGTCGAGGTGATGGAGCAGTACTACCCCGTGCTGTTCCGCCGCTTCGCGCTGCGCGAGGGCTCGGGCGGCGCCGGCGCCTATCGCGGCGGCTTGGGCGTGCACTACGAGGTGGAGCTGCTGCGCGGCGAGGCGCGCGCCAGCTTTGTCATGGACCATGGCCGCTTCGGGCCGCCAGGGGTCCTGGGCGGCCGCGCGGGCGGCCGCAACGTGGTGCGCGTCCATCGCGGCGGCACGGTCCACACCCCGGCGCACCTCTCCAAGGACCAGGACATCGCGGTGTCGGCCGGCGACCGCATCGAGGTGCTGACGCCGGGTGGCGGCGGCTACGGCGACCCTGGAGCCCGGTCGCCGGCGCTCGTGGCGCGCGACGTCGCCCGCGGCTACTACACGGCCGCCGAAGCGCGCGACCTCTGGCCTGGGTAGCGACCTTGGGTTCAGGTCAGCTTGCGGGCGGCCTGCTGCGCCAGCGCCGCCGTGAACGCGGCTTCGGTCCACCCCGCGGCCAAGGCGCGCAGCATCAGCGCCGCCTGACTCTCGGGAGCCAGGCCGCCCGCCGGGGGGTCGCGGTCCAGGTTGGTCGGGAACGCGTAGCCGTCGGGGGGGGGGGGCCCGGCGGGGGGGGCCGGGGGCGCGGGCGGCCGCCGCCCGGGGGGGGGGGGGG
>CAXUHK010000005.1:29735-52458 GCA_964250775.1 uncultured Acetobacteraceae bacterium
CACCGACGATGCGGATCATCTTGGCGGGGTCAACCGGGCGCCGGGCCCGCCCCCCCCCACGGCGTTGGCCGCCTGCGCGTCGGACAGCCGCGCCGAGGCGCGCATGGCGAGCAAGGCCGGGTACAACGCCCGGCTCATCCGGGTCCGGTCGACGCTCTCCATCGCGCGACCATAGGCCGAGGACACCTGCAGCAGGTTGGCCATGCGCCGTATGTCCGGGGATCGGTTGTGGCCGGCGGCATGGAACAGCGCCGGGTTGAAGAACACGGCGTCGCCCTTGCGCAACGAGAGCTGGACGTGGTGCGCCGCGAAATAGGCGCGGAACTCCGGGCGCCCGGTGGCCAGGTAGCCCGGTTCGTAGCCCTGCGAGAACGGCAGGTACAGCGTGGGGCCGCTCTCCGGCGGCATGTCGCAATGCGCGACGGCGCCCTGCAACGTCAGCATGGGGGAGAGGCGATGCACGTGCGCGGGGTAGCGCTCGATGACCTGCGGCGATTGGAAGCCAAGATGGTAGTCGCGATGCGGCGATTGCGCGGCGCCCCCCGGATTGACGCAGTTGACCTGGGAGGTGATCTGGTAGGCCGGTCCGAGCCAAGCCTCGCTGACCATCGCGATCGCCGCGTTGCCGTAGTACTCGGCGAACAGCTCGGGGTCGCGCAGGCACAGCTTCTCCAGCGCGTTCCAGACCCGGTCGTTGGCGCCCGGCTTGGCGAAGTGGTCGGCGGCGACCGCGCCGGCGGCGCGCTGCTCGGCGATCATCTCGTCGAACCGCCTGGTCACGGCGTCGACGACGTCGCCGTCCGGGACTGCCCCGCGCAGCGCGACGATGCCGGGACCGGCCATCATCGCGTCGGCCCATTCGGCGAGCAGTTCCCGCCGCCGCTCCGGCGCCGACGCGGCGCGGCGGATCGCGGCGCCGTCATAGACCGGCACGTTGGCCAGGATTTCCGTGGCCAGCGGATAGTCCGCAGGGTCGGCCACCCGCGCCTGCGATCGCGCGAACTCCTCGATGTCGCAGTCCGCTTCGCGCAGCCAGGTGCGGCGGCGGCGGACCTGCGCGAGATTGTCGGCGTCCATGACGTTTCCCTCCGATGGCGGGCTTACCCCTTGGCGCACGGGTTCGCATCCGCAAATCTCTCCCGAGGCGTCCTGTAAGGCACTTCCATGTCGATGACGAACTCCGCTGCCGTGTCGCCTCCGGGCGCGGCCTTGCCCCGGCGCTTGGCGCCGCGCACGGCCTGCCTCCTGTTCTGCGCGCTGCTGGCGATCGCGGCCAGCCTCGGCGCCGGATCGACCGGCCCGCGGGAGATGATGCAAGCGGTGGCGCGGGCGGGCGTGGATTGGGCGCACCTGCTGCGCGCCATGGCGGCCCTGAAGACGGTGATGGCAGCCGGCGCGGCGGCGGCCGTGCTGTGGCGCCTGGCTTCGCCCGCCAAGCCAGCCTGGCTTGCCGCCTACAGCCTGGCGGGGATGACGATGATGGCCGGACCGGGGCTGGTCTGGGGACTGGCGCATGTCGGCCTCGGCGCGCTGCTGCTGCATGGCGGGCTTGCGGCAACCCTGCTCCTGCTCTGGCGCGATCCCCAGGTCGGGACGCGATTGGCTGCCCTGGTCGAGGCGCGCCGCGCCGCTACGGCCGCCCGGTCCGGCTAGGAGGCCGGCCGGCCGTCGTGCTCACACCAGTTCCGGCACGCGTGCCGGCTGCGGGGTCTGGCGCCTGGGAATGAGGCAGGCCGGCAATGCCGGTGCGTCGGGCGCGAGTCTTGGCGGCGAAGGCGGACGATCGGGCCCGTCGCGAGGATCGTTGCGCGGGCGACGGAGCATGATCAGCTCGCGCACCGCCCAGAGCACCGGCACGCCGAAGGTGAGGGTGCCGCTCAGAACGACCTGGACGCCGGGTGTCATCGCTACCCTCCTCCGCTCACTCGAAACGGTAACATCGACACAGGATGACATGGACGCAATACCGCTTCTTGGCATCGTCTCGACTATCTGACGCTACAGCAGACGTCGCGCGGTGCCGGCGTCCGTCACCAGATGGGTCGCGTAGCTCCCCGCCAGGGCCGCGCAGATGGCGTCGTGCTTGGACGCGCCGCCGGCCACGCAGATGCGGACCGGGATCGCTTTCAGCTCCTCCAAGGTGATGCCGATCATGCGTCGGTCGAGCTCGCCGGGCACCGGATCGCCGGTGGCGGCGATGAAGCGGCCGATGACCGCGCCACGGGCGCCTGCCGCCGCGTAACGCTCGACCGTGGCGGCGGCGGCGAAACCCGAGCTGCGCAGCGTTCCGGCCGGGCTGAGGTCGCCCACGCCGAACAGGATGCGGTTGGTGGAGCGGATCAGCGCGAACTGACGCACCAGCATCGGCTCGGCCATCAACTGGTCGCGCAACCCGGCGCTCGACAGCAGCGCCGGCGCCAGCAGGTTGCAGCAGCGGGCGCCCAGCCGGTTGGCCAGCAGCGAGGTGCAGAGCTCCGGGGAGAAGTCCCACGCGCCGGTCGAACTGCCGGCGACTTGCACCACGGTCAGCGGCGACACCGCGTTGGACCGCGACATCGCCTGTGCCGCGGCCAGCACCGTCCGGCCCCAGGCGACGCCGATCACGTCGCCCGGCTGCAACTGGCCGCCGAGGAAGCGGGCGCCGGCGTCGCCCAGCCGGTCGACCAGGTCGGCATCGTCGCGTTCCGGGATGACGAGGGCGTTGACCAGGCCGTAACGGGTCGCGAGGCGCTGCGCCAGGCCGGTCCGGGCGACCAGTTCGGAGCGCAGCCGGATGGTGACCACCTCGCGCTCGCGCGCTTCCTGCAGCAGGGTGACGACGGTGGCGCGCGACACGTTGAGCGCCTTGGCGACCTCGCTCTGGTTGAGCTGGTCGGCGTAGTACAGCCACGCGGCCCACACCACGGCGTCGTCGAAGGCGGCCGGAGTCCGGGCGGCGGCACCCGTCGCCGCCACCGCGGCGCCGCTGCGCCTTGGTGAGGTTGCACCCTGCATCCGCCGACGGAGGCGGGAGACGCGCAGCGTTGTCAAGCGTCGCCGAGGGCGATTGACAGATGTCAGGGATGACTGCCTATTGTACGCAACGCGGTTTGTATGCAACGCGATCGGGGCGGGTGTCGGGCCAGCATGGACGGACAGAACGATCATGCCGCGCCGGTCGGCGGGTGGACCCGGCTGATCGACGACGTCGTCGAGGGTCGATGGACCGATCCGAGGACCGGACGCCGCGCGCCCACCGCCTACGACCGGATCGTGATCGCCGACAGCCTGGTCGGGCGCGAGGCTGGGCTGGTCCGTGACCTCCACCTTGGCGACAGCCTGACCGTGGTGGCCGACCACGCGACCCATGCCGCGATGGGTGGGCGCGTCGCCGCCGCGCTGGAGGCGATCGGGCCGGTCGAGACCGTGATCCTGGACCGCCCCCACGCCGACATGGCGACGGTGCGGACGCTGGCGGACCGGCTGTCGGGCGCCGGTGGCGTCGTGGCCGTGGGCTCGGGCACCGTGAACGACCTCTGCAAATACGTCACCGGCCTGGATGGTCGCCGCTACTGCGTGTTCGGCACCGCCGCGTCGATGAACGGCTACACCTCGTCGACGGCCTCGATCACGCTCGACAGCGGGCTCAAGGTGTCCCTGCCGTCGCACGTGCCGTCGGGGGTGTTCATCGACCTGGGCGTGGCGGCGGCGGCGCCGGGCTACCTCGCGGCGGCCGGCTTCGCCGATTGCCTGGCCCGCTCGGTCGCGCAGATCGACTGGTGGATGTCGCACCGGCTGCTCGGCACCGAGTACTTCGAGGCGCCGTACGCCCTGCAGCGGGCCGACGAGGCCGAGCTCAACGGACGGGCGGGCGGCTTGGCGCGCGGCGACATCGCGGCGCATGGCTACCTGTTCCGGGTGCTGACGCTGTGCGGCCTGGGCATCTCGTTCACCGGCGTGTCGAACCACGGCTCGATGGGCGAGCACCAGATCTCGCACTACATCGACTGCTTCGCGGGCGCCGCGCACCCCGGCACGCTGCACGGCCAGCAGGTCGGCGTCGCCTCGCTCACCATGGCGCGGCTGCAACAGCGTATGCTCGCCGACCCGACGCCGCCGGTGGTGCGGCCGACCCGGATCGACGCGGCGGACATGGCGCGGCGCATGGGGCCGGAGGTCGCGGCGCAGTGCCTGGAGGAGTTCCGCCGCAAGGCGCTCGACGCGGCGGGCGCCGAGCGGTTCAACCGGCGGCTCGCCGAATGCTGGCCGGCGCTGCGGGCCGAGCTGACGGCGTTCGCCATCCCGGTCGAGGACATGGCGCGGATGCTGGCTGACGCGGGCGGGCCGGGGACGGCGGCCGGGCTGGGCCTCGACCCCGCGTTCTACCGCGAGGCGGTGGTGCATTGCCGCGAGATGCGCAGCCGCTTCTCCTTCCTCGACATCGCGGCCGATGCCGGATGGCTGGCCGCCTTCGCCGCGGGCGAGCGTTGAGCGTGCGCCCGCTGCGCGACATGCCCGATCCCGTCGCCGCCGCGGTCACGGCCGTGCTGGCCGACATCGACGACACCGTGACCCATGACGGGCGGCTGCCGGCGCGGGCCTACCGGGCGCTGGAGGATTTGCACCAGGCCGGCCTGGCCGTGGCGCTGGTCACCGGGCGGCCGGCGGGCTGGTGCGACATGATCGCGCGGTTCTGGCCGGTGGACGGTGTGGTCGGCGAGAACGGCGCGTTCTATTTCGCCTACGACCGGGACGCCAAGAGGATGCGCCGCGTCTACGATGCCGGCGCCGACCGGCGGCGCGCCGACCGCGAGCGCCTGGCCGCCTTGGGCGAGCGCATCCTCGCCGAGGTGCCGGGCGCGGCGCTCGCCGGCGACCAGCTCTATCGCGAGACCGACCTCGCGATCGACTTCTGCGAGGACGTCGCCCCGCTCGGCAGTGAGGCGATCGAGCGCATCTGCGCGATCTTCGCCGAGGCCGGGGCCACCGCCAAGGTCTCGTCGATTCACGTCAACGGCTGGTACGGGCAATACGACAAGCTCACCACCTCGCGCCGCCTGGCCCGCGACGTGCTCGGCCTCGACCTGGACCGCGACCGCGCGCAAATCGTCTACGTCGGCGACAGCCCGAACGACGCGCCGATGTTCGGCTTCTTCCCCAACGCCTGCGGCGTCGCCAACGTGATGCGGTTCCAGGGCCAGTTGGACGCCGAGCCGGCCTGGGTGTGCGCCGCGGAAGGCGGGCACGGCTTCGTCGAGGTCGCCGAACGCATCCTGGCGGCGCGCCGCGCCCGAGTGGCACACTGAACGCCAGGCTCCGACGGGAGGGCTGAGGAACGCGGGAGGGCGTCGTGGACAACAAGCGCACCGTCGTCGGGATCGACGCCTCGACGCAGTCGGTCAAGGCGATCGCCTGGTCGGACGAAGGGCGCCCGGTGGCCGAGGGGCGCGCGCCGTTGACCCTGCGGCAGCCGGCGCCCGGCCATGTCGAGCAGGATGCCGACGAATGGTGGGCCGCGACCGGCGCTGCCTTGCGCGCGGTCACGGCGGCGGTCGACCCCGACGCCATCGCCGGCATCGCCATCTCCAACCAGCGCGAGACCGTGGCGCTGCTGGACGCGGCGGGGCGCCCGATCGCCCCCGCGATCACCTGGCTCGACAGCCGCGTGTCCGCCACGTTCCGCGACCTCGCCGACAGCTTCGGCGCCGAGCGCCTGCACGCCATCTCCGGCCGGCCGGTCGACATCATCCCGGTGGTCTACCGCCTGCACTGGCTGCGCCGGCACCGGCCGGAGCTGATCGAGCGGGCGCACCGCATCGTCGACGTCCACGGCTTCCTGTCCTGGCGCCTGACCGGGACGGCCCACGCCAGCCACACCAGCGCCGATGCGTTCGGCATCTTCGACATCGCCGAGCGCCGCTGGTCGGCGCCGCTGCTCGACCACATCGGCATCGCGGCGGACAAGCTGCCCGCCGCCGTCCCGCCCGGCGCGCCGATCGGCCGGGTCAGCGCCGAGGCCGCGGCGGCGACCGGGCTGCGGGTCGGCACCCCGGTGTTCGGCGGCGGCGGCGACGGCCAATGCGCCGGCCTGGGCGTGGACGCGATGCGGCCGGGGACCGTGTACCTCAATTTGGGCACGGCGATCGTCGCCGGGATATGGTCCGCCGAGGCGGCCCTCAGCCAGCGCTGGCGCACCATCCTCTCGCCCACCGGCGGCTATTTCCTCGAGCACGCCCAGCGCGCCGGGACGTTCTTCCTGAACTACCTGGTCGACATGTTCGCCGGCGGGCGCGACGACCCGAACGTGTTCCGGCGGCTGGAGGGCGAGGCGGCGGCGCTGCCGATCGGCGCCGAGGGCGTCCTGGTCTGCCCCTACCTCACCGGCTGCATGGACCCGCACTGGAATCCCGAGGCGCGGGCGACGCTCACCGGCCTCGGCCCGCACCACACGCCGGCGCACCTGTATCGCGCGGCGCTGGAGGCGCTGACGCTCGAAGCGGCGCGCGCCCTCCATGCCATGCGCGCCACCGGGCTGCGGATGGACGAGGTCCGGGCCATCGGCGGCGGCGCCGACAGCCGGCTCTGGCTGCGCATGATCGCCGACGCCGTGGGCCTGCCCGTGCGGCGCGGCCTGTCCAACGAGGCATCCTCGCTCGGCGCCGGCATCATCGCGGCGACCGGCGCCGGCTGGTTCCCCTCGCTGCAGGCCGCCGCCTCGGCGATGACGCGCGTCGCCGACAGCGTGCTGCCCGACCCGCGCGCCCGCCTCGCCTGGGACGCGCTCTCGACCCGACAGGCCGCCGTGTACGGCGCCACTGCCACGCTGCGATCGTCATCGGCATGACGCGCTGACCGGCACGGCCTGCGGCGTCGGCTTTACATTGGTCAGCGTCGCTTGACAAAAAATCAGGTTGCTTTCAGCATCTGCCGCACGCCGTCCGGTGAGAACGGTCTAGGGAGGCGGGCGTGGGCGGGCTGCTGATCGACGCGAGCGACGTCTCCAAGAGCTTCGCCGGCATCCCGGCGCTGCGCTCCGGCCGCCTGGCATTGCGACCGGGAACGGTTCACGCGCTGTGCGGCGGCAACGGCGCCGGCAAGAGCACCTTCCTCAACATCCTCATGGGCCTGCTGCGGCGCGACAGCGGGCGCATCGCCTGCCGTGGCAAAGCGGTCGACTTCGAAGCGCCGGCGCAGGCGCTGGCGGCCGGGATCGCCATGATCACGCAGGAACTCTCGCCGATCCCTGACATGACGGTGGCCGAGAACCTGTTCCTCGGGCGCGAGCCGCGCTGGCTCGGCTGCGTCGTTGACCGCCGCGAGTTGAACCGGCGCGCGGCGGCACTGCTCGGCCGGCTGCGCTTCGCGATCGACCCCACGCTGCCGATGCGCCGGCTGAGCCTGGCGCAGACGCAACTGGTCGAGATCGCCAAGGCGATCGGCCGTGACAGCACGGTGCTGATCATGGACGAGCCGACCTCCGCCATCGGCGAGGCGGAGACCGAGATGCTGTTCGACGCCATCCGCAGCGTCACCGCGCACGGCGCCGGCGTGATCTACGTGACCCACCGGCTGACCGAGATCTTCGCCATCGCCAAGGAGTACACGGTGTTTCGCGACGGCGGCTACGTGGCCAGCGGCGCCGTCGCCGACATCGACCGGGCGGAGCTGGTGCGCCTGATCCTGGGGGCCGATGCGCGCGACGAGTACCGCACCCACCCGGCGCCTGGTGGCCCGATGATGCTGGAGACCGAGGCTCTCGGCCGCTCCGGCCAGTTCGAGGACGTGAGCCTCGGCGTGCGCCGGGGCGAGGTGTTGGGCATCTACGGCCTGATGGGCGCCGGACGCAGCGAGTTCCTGGAGACGGTGTACGGCCTGGCGCCGGCCGACCGCGGCGCCATCCGCATCGACGGGGCGGCTACCCGCGTCGCGAGCCCGGCCGACGCGCTCGCCGCCGGGATGGCGCTGGTGACGGAGGACCGCAAGGCGACCGGGCTGGTGATGACCTCCTCGGTGCGCGAGAACGCGACGCTGTCGAGCCTCGACCGGCTGTCCGCCGGGCCGTTCGTGGCGCTCGCGCGGGAGCGGGCGCAGGTGTCGCGCATGATGGCGCTGTTCCGTATCAAGGCGCGCTCGATGGACGCGCCGGTGCAGAGCCTGAGCGGCGGCAATCAACAGAAGGTGGTGCTGGCGCGCTGCCTCGGCACGGCGCCGCGCATCCTGCTGTGCGACGAGCCGACCCGTGGCGTCGACGAGGGCGCGAAACGCGAGCTGTACGGCTTCATCTCCCGCTTCGTGCGGGACGGCGGCTGCGCCGTCATGGTGTCCTCCGAGCTGCCGGAGGTGCTGGGCATGAGCGACCGCGTGGCGGTGTTCCGGCGCGGCCGGGTCGCGGGCGTGCTGGACGCGGCGGACGCTTCGCAGGCGCGGTTGATGCAGTTGGCCTCGTGAGCGACCAGGCCTTACCCGCCGCGCGGCAGTCGCGGCTGCGGCTGGCGGCCGGGCAGGCGCTGTCGCGCTATGGCATCGTCATCGCTTTCTTCGTGCTGTGCGCGGTGTTGAGCGGGCTCAACGAGTACTTCTTCACCCGGCACAACATCATCAACGTGCTGCGCCAAGCCAGCATCAACGGCATCCTGGCGATCGGCCAGACCTTCGTCATCCTGACCGGCGGCATCGACCTCTCGGTCGGCTCGCTGGTGGCGGTGTGCGGCATCCTGGGCGCGCTGGTCGTGACCGGCGACACGCCGCACAGCCCGGCGCTGGCGCTGCTGATCGGGGTCGGCGCCGGGGCCGGGTTCGGCGTCGTCAACGGCGCGCTGGTGGCGCGGCTGCGGGTGCCGGCGTTCGTGGCGACCCTCGGGATGCTGAGTGTCGCACGCGGCCTCACCTTCATCTCCAACGACGGGATGCCGGTGCCGAGCCTGGCCGATTCGTTCCTGACGCTGGGCCAGGGTTTCGTGGCCGGCGTGCCGGTCCCGGTGATCCTGTTCGGGCTCACCGTACTGGTCGCCTGGGTCGTGCTGCGGTTCACCACCTATGGGCGCTACGTCTACGCGGTGGGCGGCAACGAGCGCAGCGCGCGCACCAGCGGTGTCGGCACGCGGCGGGTGATCTTCTCGGTCTACGTCATCTCGGGCGCGCTGGCCGGGCTGTCCGGCCTGCTGCTCGCGGCGCGCACCACGTCGGCGCTGCCGCAGGCCGGGCTCAGCTACGAGCTCGACGCCATCGCCGCCGTGGTGATCGGCGGGACCAGCCTGACCGGCGGCGTTGGCAGCGTGATCGGCACGCTGTTCGGCGCCCTCATCATCGCGGTCATCAGCAACGGCCTCGATCTGATGGGCGTGTCCTCGTACTACCAGCAGGTCATCAAGGGCGCGATCATCGTGCTCGCGGTGCTGCTCGACACCTCCCGCCGGGCGCGGGATTGAACCAAACCAACAGGGGAGAACACGATGATCCAACGCCGCACCTTGCTCGCCGCCACCGCTGCGAGCCTCGCGATGCCCGCCATAAGGCGGGCGCACGCGGCCAAGAGCTACAAGATCGGCGCCGCCGTCTACGGCCTCAAGGCCGAGTTCATGCAGCTCTGGGTCGGCGCCATCAAGGCGCACCCGGCGGCGCGCGGCGGCCAGGCCAGGATCACCGTGTTCGACGGCCAGTACGACGCGCTCACCCAGTCCAACCAGTTCGACACCATGATCACGCAGCAGTTCGACGCCATCATCTTCGTGCCGATCGACGCGGCGGCGGGCGCCGATGCGGTGAAGAAGGCCAAGGCCAGCGACATCCCGGTGATCGGCTCCAACGCGCGCGTCACAGGCCACGACCTCACCTCCTACGTGGGCTCCGACGACGTTCGTGCCGGCGTGCTGGAGGCCGAGGCGGTGGTCAAGGGCATGGGCGGCAAGGGCAACATCGTCATCATCGAGGGGCCGATCGGCCAGAGCGCGCAGGTCGAGCGCGGTCGCGGCAACATGCAGGTCCTCGCGCAGCACCCCGAGATCAAGGTGGTCGAGCACAAGACCGCCAACTGGTCGCGCGCCGAGGCGCAGTCGCTGATGGAGAACTGGCTGACCGCGCACCCGAACCAGATCAACGGGTTGATCGGGCAGAACGACGAGATGGCGCTGGGCGCGTTGCAAGCGGTCAAGGCGGCGGGGATCGACTACGCGAAGATCCCCACCGCCGGCATCGACGGCGTGAGCGACGCGATCCGGGCCGTGAAGGCCAACCAGATGGTCAGCATCCTGCAGGACGCCACCGCGCAGGCGCAGGGCGCGCTCGACGTGGCGCTGCGCCATCTGGTCGGCGACTCCTACAAGCCGCAAGGCGAGTTGTGGAACGAGTATGCCGGGCAACTGACCTGGGGCGACGGCACCGCCAAGGAGTACAGCGTGCCATGGACTCCGGTGACGCTGGCGAACGCCGACGCGTTGCTCGCCAAACGGGCCAAGGCCTAAGGCCCGCCCATTGGAGTTCCCGAAGGCGGCGGTCCAGCGAAGGCGTCGTTGCGCCGCCGCGAGCCGGTCCGTTCGCCCGCCGGCCGCCAGCGCCTGTTATGCCGCTCCAAGGCACACGCCGTCGGACCTCCGGACCGTCTCGATCGGGACGGAGGTGCTGCGGCGCCCTCGCGCAGGTTAGACATGGCTGGCTTGTCCGCTGTCAGCCACCGACCATCGCATCCATCCGTTCGACCGCGATGGCGGGTGGACCTCGCATCCTGATCACGGAGGGAGATCGCGTCGTGCCTTTCGACCTGGTGCTCCGCCACGGCCGGGTAATCGACCCGTCGCAGGGTCTCGACCGCGTGACCGACGTGGCCTTCGCCGACGGCCGGGTCGCGGCGGTGGGTGACGGGCTCGACGGCGGCGATGTCCGCGACGTCGCCGGGCGGATCGTGACGCCGGGGCTGATCGACCTGCACACCCATGTCTACTGGGGCGGCACCTCGCTCGGCATCGACGCCGAGATGTTCGCGCGCAAGAGCGCCGTCACCACCTGCGTCGACACCGGCAGCGCCGGGCCGGGTAACTTCGCGGGCTTCCGCAAGCACGTGATCGAGCCGAGCCAAATCCGCATCCTGCCCTACCTGCACGTCTCGTTCGCCGGCATCTACGGGTTTTCCAACCGGGTCATGGTGGGCGAGGGCCACGACATCAGGTTGCTGGCCGCGCGCGACTGCCTGGAGGTGGTCGAAGCGAACCGCGACCTCGTCGTCGGCATCAAGGTGCGTCTCGGCCGCAACGCTAGCGGCACCGCCGGCATCGTGCCGCTCGACGTGGCGGAGCAGGTGGCGGACCAGACCGGCCTGCCGATGATGGTGCATATCGACGAGCCGCCGCCCTCGTACGAGGCGGTGGTCGACCGGCTGCGGCCGGGCGACGTGCTTACCCATTGCTTCCGGCCGTTCCCCAACTCGCCCGTCAATGGCAAGGGCGAGATCAAGCGGGCGGTGATCGAGGCGCGCCGGCGCGGCGTGCTGTTCGACGTCGGGCACGGCATGGGGTCGTTCTCCTGGCCGGTCGCGCGCGCCATGCTGGACCATGGCTTCGCTCCCGACACCATCTCGTCCGATGTGCACGCGCTGTGCATTGAAGGCCCCGCCTACGACCTGGTCACGACCATGTCGAAGTTCCTGGCGCTCGGCATGTCGCTCGGCGATGTCGTCGCGGCGTCCACGGTCGCCGCCGCGCGGACGCTGCGGCGGCCGGACCTCGGCTCGCTCAAGCCCGGCAGCGCGGGCGACGCCAGCATCCTGTCGCTGGATCCGGGCTCGTTCCCGCTCGAGGACGTGCGCGGCGAGATCCTCACCGCCGAGCGCCGGCTGTTCGCGCGGGGCGTGGTGGTGGGCGGCCGTTGGTGGCACCCGACCTGAGTCGAAGAGCGTGGCTCGGTGATGGTCGAGGAGGATTCGGACGAGGCGCGGCGCGACCCGGCGGCAATCGCCCGGAATCGCGCGCCGCTGCGCCGGCAGGACGTCGTCGCGTGAAGAGGATCGGCGCGGTCGGAGAGATCCCTGGTGGAGATCATGGCGCTCGACCCCGGCCACGGCTTCCGCGAGCCGCTGCGGCTCGAAGGCTCCTAGCCCTCAGGCGCGCCGGCGATCTTCATCGACCAGGCGGCCCGGCTCGGCCAGCCGCCGTGCCGCGACACGTAGGCCGCGAACACGCCCACCTGGCAGTTGGTGATCTTGCCCGCCGAGCCGGTGTACTGCCGGTCCACCCCGCAGGACGCCTTGCCCTGCTTGAGGAAGCCGGTCTCGTCGATCACCAGCACGCCATCCGGGTCGCCCAGCGTCTCCAGCGCGTGTTCGCGCACCACGTCGCGCAACGCATCCGCATCCCAGCGACCGCGGCCAAGGATGGCCTGCTGCCGCCACGGCCCCGGATCGCCCGCCGCCTCGGCGCGCATCCACCCCGTCTTGCGCCGCTCCGGCCCGAGCAGGCCATCCAAGAACAGGCCGGCCGACGCCGCCATCCGCTCTTGCGTGAACAACGGAGCCATCCGCCCTTTGACGTCACGCAGCGACGACGCCCAAAGCTCCAGCATCGTCTCCATCGACGCACCCGCCATCCCTGTCCTCACATACGCCCTGTGGCGTGCCCTGACTCGCGGAGATTCCTTTGGCTACGGCCGTGCTTCGGTGTCCCTCTGCGACATGCGGAGGGGAAGATGGCGGTAGCGGTCGAGATCACGCGAACTGAGTTCGATGCGGCGGGCGGTAGCAGGGTGATGGCGGGGGCCATCCATGCCGCCGAGGCTACATACCGCGCCTGGACGCGTCGAGTGCAAGACAAGACCACAAACTAGACGCACGGCCCATAGCAGGCGCGCGTTATACGGTAGCGACGGGCGGAATTGTGCTTGATCGGCATTTGAGGAAAGTAGCTGCCTCGTCGCGACCCCGCTACCAGGGCCTAACCCATTTCCCTGCACCAACACCACGTCCAAATGGACAGCGACCAGATGTTTCGCTTCGTGACGCTCTTATTCGATCTGCGCCGCTGCATGCGGGAGACCAAGCCGGCGACCAAGCGGGAACATCGTCCAGCCGCGCCGCTTCAGCACGCCGCAAAGCCCCTCCGGCATCGTAACCATCACCCCCGCCGCCAGCGCGCCAAGTGCGATCATGTAATAGGGGCCGTAATCGGCGAACGCGGCCCGAAACAGGAAGAACAGCGCAGCGCCGATGAACGGACCCTCCAAGGTCGCGATGCCGCCGACCACCACGATGAAGATCACGTCTGCGGTCCAATCGACCACGTTGAAGGCGGCATCGGGTGAAATCCTGATCTTCGCGAAGAAGATGACGGCTCCCGCCATTCCGGTCAGACATGCCACGATCACGTACACGGCGCGCTGCAGGGGCCGCACCGCGACACCCAAGCCTCCGGCGGCCACCTCGCTGTCACGAAGCGCGGTCAACGCCAGACCATGACGAGAACGCAACAGCAGCCATGCCAGCAAGCAGGAGCCCGCAGCCAGCAGCACCGCGATGGCGTAGGTGACAACGCCACGGCCGGCACGGTCGGGTGCGATCGCGCGCATGGCGGCCACTGGCAGGCTTTGGCCCGATCCACCGCCAAGAGCGGTCCACTGCGCGAACAGCAGCCGGAACACCTCGGCCACCACCCAGCTGCCGATTGCAAAATGCGGTCCGCGCAGCCGGAACAGCAATGTTGCGACCGGCACGGCCGCCAGCGCGGCTACGACGCCAGCGAGCGGGATTGCGGCCAGCGGCGACAATCCGCCCAGTATCACCAGCCCGAACAGCGCGTAGCCACCGATGCCGACGAACGCCTGCTGTCCGATCGAGACGATGCCGGCGTATCCGGCCAGCAGGTTCCATAGGCAGGCAAGTGCCAGCATGGTCGCGATGTCCACTGCCGCGCTGAGATTGGCGCCCCCCAGCAACCACGGCATCGCCAGCACGAGGCCAAGCACTCCCAAACCGATCACCATGCGCAGCCATTGGCCCCTCACGCGGCCATCCGCGGGAAGAACCCCCGCGGTCGCAACAGCAAAGCCGCCAGGAAGGTCACGTGTCCCGCCAGCACCTGCCAGCTGGGATCGATCGTGGCACCGATCGCCTGAGCGACCCCGAGGACGATTCCGCCGGCAAGCGTACCCCAAAGGCTGCCAAGGCCGCCGATGATCACCGCCTCGAACGCATAGAGCAGGTGTTGCGGACCCGAAAGCGGTTCGAAATTGGCCGCCCCGGCCATGAGCACGCCGGCAATCCCGCAGACGCCCAGCGACGCGGCCATCGCGATTGCAAAGACGTGCCGGTCGTCCACGCCCATCAGCCGGACCGTCACCGGGTCGTCCGACGTCGCGCGGACCGCGGCGCCAAGCCGCGTGCGGAACAGCACGGCCTGCAACACGCCGATGACGAGGACCGCCACGAGCAGCACAAGCAGGGGATACAGTCCGACCGACAGGCCCGGGAGCAGCGACACGCTGCTGGTCTCGATCCCACCCAGCTGCAGCTTGCGGGTGTCCGCGCTGAACCCGGCGAGCAGGCCGTTCTGTATGATGATGGACAGCGCGAACGTGACCAGCAACGGCGGCAGGACACCTTGTCCCAGGGTGCGGTCCAGGAGGTGGCGCTGCAGGACGTAGCCCAGCGCCGCCATTGCGGGCACGACGGCCAGCAGCGCCAGAACCGGCGACAGGCCGAGCGAGGTGACCACCGCGAGCGCCATGAACGCGGCCAGCACGATCAGGTCCCCATGCGCCAGGTTGACCAGCCGCATGATGCCGAAAATGACCGAGAGCCCGGTCGCGAACAGCGCGTAAAGCCCACCCACAAGGATACCCTGGACGATGGCGTCGATCCACCTCACCGCTCATATCCCGAAATAGGCGAGGCGCAGCGCCTCGCGGTCGGTCGTCGAACAAGGACCCTCGAGCGCTACGGCCCCTTGGCGCAGGCAGTAGACGCGGTCGGCGATGCGGAGCACCTGCCCGATGTCCTGCTCGACGACGATGAGCGACGTGCCCTCCGCGCGAATGGCAGGCAGCGCGGCATAGACGTCGCGCGTCACCACCGGCGCGAGGCCGAGACTGATCTCGTCGCACAGCAACATACGCGGGTTGGCCATCAACGCCCGGCCGATCGCGACCATCTGCTGCTGCCCGCCCGAAAGCGAGGTCGCCGGCGCATGGCGCTTCTTCTCCAGGATCGGGAACAGGCGCTTCACCCGTGCCAACGTCCAATGGCCAGGCCGCCCGCCGTGGCTGCCGAGCACGAGATTTTCCTCGACGGAGAGCGACGGAAACAGCTTGCGCCCCTCCGGCACCATGGCGATGCCCCGCCGGACGATCTGGTTGGCCGGGATGCCGCCGATCGCCTGGCCGTCGAAGCGGACGGCGTCGCGCGCGACCCGCAGCAACCCGCACACGGCGCGCAGGAACGTCGTCTTGCCGGCACCGTTTGCCCCCACCAGGGCGACCACCTCACCTTCGGCCACCACCGTGTCGATCCCGAACAGCGCCTGGAAATCGCCGTAGTGGGCGGTCAGGGCATGAGTCGCCAGCAGGCTCATGCCGCTACCGGCTCCGGCTCGATGCCGAGATAGATTTCACGCACCGCCGGTAGTGCCAGGATCGCGCGCGGCTCGCCATCGGCCAGCAGCTTTCCGGCATCGAGCACTAGCAACCGAGACACCACGGGCAGCAGCGCGTGCAGCACGTGCTCGATCCAGACGATGGTGACGCCCCCGGCCAGCACACCCTGTATGGTGCCCACCAGCGCATGGCTTTCGAGGTCGGTGAGGCCACCGGCGATCTCGTCCAGCAGCAGCAGCCTCGGCGCGCCGCATAGTGCCCGCGCGAGCTCCAGCCGCTTGCGCTCCAGCAATGTCAGGCTGGCGGCAAGGCTGTCCGCCTTGCCTAGCAGGCCGGTGCGCCCGAGCACGTACCCACAGTAACGCCGCGGATCGGCGACGCGCCCGCGCCCGGCAAAGGCCGCGCCGACCAGGCAGTTCTCGAACACGGTCATGTGCGCGAACGGCAATGGGATCTGGTAGGATCGTCCGATCCCCGCGCGGGCGCGGGCGTACGGCGGCTGCCGGCCGATGTCGTCGCCGCCGAACAGGATGACACCGGCATCCGGTCGCGCATCGCCGGTGACCAGGTTGAACAGCGTCGACTTGCCGGCACCGTTCGGCCCGATGATCCCCACTGCCTCGCCTTCCGCCACATCGACCGTCACGTCGTCGGTGACGACCAACGCGCCATAGCGTTTGCGCAACCCGGCCAGCTGCAGCACCGCGGCCATCAGGCGATCGGCTGCATACGGTCGCTGGCGGGAATGTTCGGCGCCGAGGCGTTGGAGGTGATTACCAGGTCAAATTTGGACGGCCCGTTCGGCGTCGCGCGCCATTGCCCGCCGACCAGCGGCGTCTTGGCGACGTTCCTGACCGGGCCGCCGTTCCAGGCAACCGGCCCCACCACGGTGTCGAGCTTCGTCGCCGTCAGCGCGTCCAGCACCGATTTGCGGTCGCCCGGCGTTCTGGCCCGCGCGATGATGTCGACCGCAAGCTCGAACAGCGCGTGGGTGAACCCGATCGGCTGGGTCCATTGCTTGCCGGAAAGCCTTGTGTAGGCTGCCGCGAGGTCGCCGCAACCCTGTCCCGTCATCGACGAGCGGTACGGATGCCTGGGACTCCACCAGACCTCCGTGGACAGGTTGTGGCCCACGGCACCCAGCGTCTCCACTGAACTCGGGAACAGGAGGGCCTTGCCGACCGAGGCGACTTTCGGGCGGAAGCCCTGCTGCTGCGCCTGCGTCCAGAACGTCGTCCAATCCGGCGGGATCACCACGCCGGTCACGATCTCCGTCGACGCCGCCTTGAACGCGGTGATCTGCGCCGTGAAGTTGTCGGAGCCGTCCTGGAACCGTCCGGGGTCGTGCAGCGCGAAACCCTGCTTGGCAAGCTCGGGGGGGAAGCCCAGTTTCGCATCGCCCCAGGCGTTGCCGTCGCCATCGTTCGGAAACAGGCCGCCCACCGACTTGTTGCTGCCGAGCTGCGACCACATCGCGGTGTAGACCGCGATCACGTCCTCCAGGCCCCAGAAGAAATGGTAAGTCCAGTCGAAGCCCGTCCCTGGCTTGCCGCCGCGGGTGAAGAACCACGGTTGCCAGGGTGCGACGGTCGACAGACACGGCACTTCGCCCAGTTCGCACTGGTCCGACACCGGGTTGGTCGTCTCCGGCGTCGACGATACCAGCATCAGCGACACGCCGGCGCTGATCAGGTCGGCGGCGACGCTGGCCGCGCGGTTCGGGTTGGACTGGCTGTCGCGAACCAGGATTTCCACCGCGGTCCCGGACGCGCGAAACTTCTCCCGCGCCGCGGCCAGCACGAACCCGTCGGCGGCCGCGAACGGGGCCAACGGCCCGGTCTGCGGACTCACATAGCCGATCCGGACCGGCGCCGCCGGCCGCGCCCGCGTGGCGACCGACGTGGCGACGGCGGCCATCCCGGCGATTGTCTGCCGCCGTGTCCAGGCTTCGGTCATCGTCTCCCCCTTCGTCCCATGCGGGATCGTTCGTTGACGCGTCAGCCTATCGGCGCGTGCGGCGAAAAACCCAGGAGTTGGCCCAGCGCGTCCAGCAATTGCAGCTGGGCCTGCGCCGGCGGCGGCACCGCCTGCACGCGCCACGCGACATGCTGGTCCGGGCGGACCAGTAGGCAGCCACTTTCGTCGATCTCGCGGAGTGTCGCCCAGTCACCGAATAGGTCCGTCGCATCTCGGTCCGGGCCGATGACCACCGCGTCGACCATCATGCCGAACCGCGCGGCGGCGATGCCGGCGGCCTCGACCCAGGCCTCGCCACCGATGCCGGTCAGGATCGTGAAGCGCCCGTGCCCCACCAAGTCCAGCGTCGAGACAGGCTTGCCATCGCGTTGCAGCCAGACATGGGGCAGGCGCGCACCAGGATAGGTGGTGGGATGGTAGAAAAGCTCGGGATCGCGCACCCAGGCCGGCGGCGGCGTGTTGTCCGGCACGACGCAGTCCGAGACGTAGCGCTGGTTCATCTCCACGCCATGTGCGTTGAACTCGTAGTCCTTGTTCGCGATCGCCCGGCGCACGGCTTCGCGTTGCGCCGCGGCCTCGGCGGTCGCCAGCTTGCGCGCCTCCATGTTGCCCCGCATCTGGGCGGGATCCCGCGTCCCAGTCAACCCGAGCGCCTCGAAGATCGGGCCGAATTCCTCGATGCTCTTGTTGGCGCGGGTGACGATCTGACCGCCGATCGGGGCGCGCTCCGCGTCATAGCTGTCCAGGATGCTGGCGCGGGCCTGGCCCTTGGTGACCAGCGCCAGCTTCCACGCAAGGTTGTACGCGTCCTGGATCGAGGTGTTGGAGCCGAGGCCGTTGGACGGCGGATGCCGGTGAACGGCGTCTCCTATGCAGAACACGCGCCCCGAGCTGTAGCGCGTCGCGTGAAGATGGTTGACGGTCCAGACCGACGCCGACTTGACCTTCACCGAGACGTCCTGGTCGCCGACCAGGTTGCGCACGATACGGATTGCCTCGTCCTCCGTCAGCTCGGGCGCCGGCTGGTTGATGTCGTAGCCCCATACGACGAGCCACTCGTTCCAGGGGCGGACCATGCGCACCAGCCCCATGCCGATGCCGCCGATGTCGGAGCCGGGTTGCACTACCCAGTAGAGCACGCTCGGCCGGTGGGCGACGTAGCGCGACAGGTCCGCCTCGAAGACGATGTTCATGCTCCCGGCCACGCCCATGCGGCCCTCGAACGGCAAGCCGACGTGCTCGGCCACGTTGCTGCGGCCGCCATCCGCGCCGATCAGGTACTTTGCGCGGATCTGGTACGTTTCATTGGCCAGCCGGTCGGCCACCGTCGCGGTGACGCCGTCCGCGTCCTGTTGCAGCGACAGGTACTCCGTGTCGAAACGGGCGCGGGTGCCGCGGCTGCAGGCGTTGCCGAACAGGATCGGCTCCATCAGCGTCTGCGGCAGGTCGCCCATCTCGCACGGACTGGCGAGCGTGTAGTCAGCGCGCCGTTGCGGGTGGGTGCCCCAGGCGTGAATGCGGCCCAGCTCCTCGCCAGCCAGCGCGGTGCAGAACACGGTGTTGCCCATCCATTCCTGCGGCACCGCCAGCGCCTTGGCCTCGGCCTCAACGCCGAGGTCGCGCAGCACCTCGAAGGTACGCTGGTTGGTGATGTGCGCGCGGGGCGTGTTCGCCAGCCAGCGATACTTGGTGACCAGCATGTTGGGCACGCCGTAGGTGCTGAGCGCCAGCGCCGAAGCGGAACCGGCCGGCCCGCTGCCGACGATCAGGACATCGGTTTCGATCATCTCGGTTTCCTGCGATCAGGGAATGGCGACCGGCTCGCCGGCATCGTGCGAACCCTCGCGGGCCATTCGGAAAGCGTAGGTCAATTGGCGCCATGGCGTCTCGACGTGGGTGCCGTCCGGACCCGTTCCGGGCTCATGGCGCGTGAACTCGCGTACCAGGGAGCGCTTGACGGCGAAAACCGCGTCGCTGTCCAGATAGCGGTCCCCTTGCTCGAACACATGCGTCACCAGCGTCGTGCAGCCGGGTGCGGAGATCATGAAATGCACGTGCGCCGGGCGGTACGGATGCCGCTTCGTGGCGGCCAGCATGTCGCCCACCGGCCCATCGGCGGGGATCGGGTAGAAAGTCGGCTGGATCGTCCAAAACCAGAACTCGCCGCGGCCGTCGGTGCGGAACCTCGCCCTTCCGGCAGGCGCGTCCAGCGGAAGCTGCACGTCGTAGAACCCGTCCTTGTCCGAATGCCAAATGTCCACGACCGCGCCTGTCAGCGGTCGTCCGTCCGCATCCGCGACTGAGCCGGACACGTAGAGCGGCTCGCCCCGCATCGTGTCAGAAACCCGGTCTCCGTTCGCCCGCTCGGGTGGGTCGCCGACATAGAACGGGCCAAGGACGGTGGTCTCGGTGGCGCCGGCGGGCATGCGGTGGTTGATGGCGTCCACCAGCATCGACACGCCGAGCGTGTCGGACAGCAGGATGAACTCCTGGCGCTTGTCGGTGCAGGTCTGGCCGGTGCGGGTCAGGTAGGCGACCGCCTGCATCCACTCGGCGAAGCTGGGCTCCACGTCGCGGACGAAGTCGTGCAGGTGACGCACCAGGCTGTCCAGGATGGCGCGCAATCTCGGGTCCGGCGTCTGCGCGAAACGCGCCAGGACGGCGTCAGTGATGGAGTGTTCGTCGAAATCCGTCATGTCGGTTCCTGCGTTGCCGGCCGGCGTCCGTGCCACGCGTCGTCGAGCAGCGCGGCGATTGCCTCGCGGACGAGCGGACGCGGGTTCCAATAGGGTTCCGCCATCGCGATCTCGACCGCGCGGGGCAGCGCCTCGCGCGCCATGCCGACCTCCCGCAGGCTGGTCGGCGCCCCAAGGCCCCGCGCCAGGTCGAACAAAGCCTGTGGAGCGTCCTTGGCGCCCAGGGCCGCCGCCGCCCGCGCCATCGCGCCCGGCGCCGCGGGCGCGTTGTAGCGCGCGGCGTGCGGCAGGATGACGGCGTGCGTCTCGGAATGCGGCAGGCCGAACGCGCCTCCCAGGACGTGGCAGAGCTTGTGGTGCAGCCCGATCCCGACGGCGCCGAGGCATGTCCCGCACGCCCAGGCGCCGAACAGCGCGTCCGAGCGCGCGTCGGCGTCGGCCGGGTTCCGGGCGATGCGCGGCAGCGCGCCGGCCAGGGCGGAAATCCCCTGCTCGGCCAACGACGACGTCACCGGGTTCGCGTGCTCGGCATAGAGCGCCTCAACCGCGTGGGCGATCGCGTTGATCCCGGACGTGACGGACAGCGCGACCGGCAGGCCCAAGGTCAGGTCGACGTCATAGAGGATCATCCCGGGCAACAGGCCGGCATTGCGCACGGTGGTCTTCCGGCCGCCCTCGGTCTGCCCAAGGATCGGCGTCGCCTCCGAGCCGGCGTAGGTGGTCGGCACCGCGATCTGTCGGCACCCCGTCCGCAGCGATATGGCCTTGCCGAGCCCGATGGTCGAACCGCCACCCAGGGCGACCGTGCAGTCCGCGCCCTGGTCGCGGAACGCTGCGCAGGCCCGTTCGGTGACGTCCATCGGGGTGTGCATCGTAGCTTCCGCGAACAGCCCACTCGCCTGGTCGCCGAGGCGCGCGGCAAGCTGGGCCGCGTGCGCGGCCTGCTGCGGCGTGCAAAGCACCATGGCCCGCTCGCACCGCAGGGACTGGATCTCGGCGCCAAGTCGGCTGAGCGTGCCGCGGCCAAATACCACTCGGGCAGGCAGTGCCGAGTAAACGAAGGCTAACATTGCTTCTGCCCCCCACGGCTTGCGCTGTGCCCGACGTCCCTGAATCTGGACATTGCCCTCTCTCCGGCGTCCTGCCTTGCATGAACCCTGCGATGTCTTGCACAATCCCGTCTAAACTCGAGCTCGGCTGCTGCCTGCACTTGCGGATGGCGGGGTGCCGGCAGACTCGAGCAACGTGGGGAGGATCGGTGACCCGGAGCGAGCAGCCCTTCGGCGTGCGCGAAACACACGGCATCCTTTGGCATGCCGACAACGAGATACATGCGTCCAGCGACAAGCTGGGCTGGTCGTCGGTCTATGCGTCGGAGCAGACGGAGCATTCCTACGAGGCGGCTTTTGCCGGTGTTCGCGACCACCTTGTCATCCTGCATCTCGACGGACCGGTGGGTGTGAGCCGAACTCTCGGCAATGACCAGACCAGGCGGATCATTCCGAAAGGTGGGCTGTTCATCCTGCCAGGCGGAATGGAATTCGGCGTCCATTTGGAGGGAACGCTTCTCAGCTTCCACGTCTACTTGCGGGATTCGCTGCTACGAGAAGTCGGGGCCGAGTTCGGGCGCGGCGATCCCGCTACGCTCGAGCTCCTGCCGAAGATCGGCGATCAGGACCCCCATCTGGAGCGCCTGGCCTTGAGCATTCGAGACGTGCTCGCAGACCCGCTTCCCGCGACGGCCGTCTATGTCGACTACCTGGCCTGCTCGTTCGCGGCGCGCCTGTTACACTGTCACTCCGCCAAAACAACGCCAACCTTGTTGTCACGTCCACCCGGCGGACTCACGCGAAGGCAGATCGCACGCGCGGTCGACTTCATGCAGGCGCATCTGTCGGAGAGCGTGACGCTTGAGAGCATCGCGCAGGCGGTTGGGCTGAGTCAGTCGAACTTCGCCCGCCGCTTCAAGGTGAGCCTGGGGGAAGCGCCGCACCGACACCTTGTCGGCCTTCGACTCGCACATGCCCGAACGCTCCTCCTCGAAACCGACACGCCGGTGGTGCAAATCGCCCTCGACGCCGGGTTCTCGCACCAGGGACACCTCACCCGGTTGTTCAAGAGGTCGCACGGGCTTTCCCCTGGGGCGTACCGCAATGTGGGTAGGACATGAAAAGCGCAGAGGATCGCAGCCGCTGGGGGGCGTGTCTTGATGGAGCTTTTCAGGCCCTCAAGAAACCCTTCAGGCAGGCGAGGTCAGGCTGAGCGTCGTGGCATTGCTGGACTGCGGGAAATTCCGGGAACCCCCGGCCTGTCACCGATTGCTGCGGGCAGCCTGCGGCGCCGACGACAGGCGACCATGGTCGCCTGCATCGCGCCGGTCGCGAAAAATGGTCCGAGCAACCCAGGTTCGATGGCGGAGAGGGTCAAGTTGTATGTCGATCGGCATGGGATCGGGACCGCGTATCGGCGTCCAAAAGGAACCCCCTTTCCGACATGGATCA